>NZ_BALY01000003.1 GCF_000615445.1 Lactobacillus hamsteri DSM 5661 = JCM 6256
CTCACGACGGCGTTTGCGTTGACGTTTAGCCCTGCGAATTTCATGACGCTGTTCAATTTTGCGTTTTTGACGGTTGTCTTCTTGAATTGCTCGCTTAATCTTCTTTTTATAGCCAGGCTTGCGCTTGCGTTTTTCTTTTTTAACGTAACCGACGATTTTTGTATCAAGCTTGCGGCCTTTAGCTTGGCGATTATCACGACTGCGGTAATGCTTACGAGGTACTAACTCGCCATTTTTGATTTCAACAAAGTCAAAATGAACACCCATTTTTTCAAGTTCTTCAATACGGTTCATTTCTTCTTCACGAATCAAAGTAATTGCATGACCTGACAAACCATTACGGCCAGTACGGCCAATACGGTGAATTACAAATTCCAAATCACGCGGAACTTCGTAATTAATTACCAAACTAACGCCATCAATATCCAACCCACGTGCAGCCAAATCGCTAGCTACTACATATTGATACTGACCTTGTTCAACTTGACGCAAGGTTCTCTTTCTTTCACGTTCAGTAATACCACCGTGAATTTTAGCTACCTTTAAGCCTTGATCTTGCAAGAAATGAGTTAATTCATCGACTTTTTGCTTAGTATTGGCAAACACCAAAGCCAAATATGGTTGTCCCATAGTAAGCAACTTGTACAAAACATTTTTCTTGTCTTTTGAACCCACATCCAACAAATCATTTTTGATAGTTGGCGCAATAATTGCCGGATTATCAATAACGATTTCATCAGGATGAGCCATATACTTGCGCAAGAAGTTAGAAAGCTTTACAGGAATCGTAGCAGAAAATGCTGCAAATAAAACATCCTTTGGAAGCTTAGCCGCAACTTTATCAATATCAGCCAAAAAGCCCATATCCAAAGTCATATCGGCTTCATCGATAATAAAGTCTTTTACAAGATCAACGGGGAAAACTTTCTTTTCTACAAAATCAAGAAGGCGTCCTGGAGTGGCAATGATTAATTGGGGTTTTTTATTTTGAATTTTTTCTAATTGACGTTCACGATCAGTACCACCGGCCAAATGTTCAATTGAAATATTTAAGCCAGAAGCTTTACGCAAGCTTTTAGCAACCTGATAAAGTTGATCAGCAAGTTCACGACTTGGAGCCGTGATAATTGCTTGTACATAATTAGAATTTTCGTCAATATCATTAAATACCGGAACCAAGTAAGAGTGAGTTTTTCCTGAACCAGTTGCTGCTTGAACAACAACATTTACCTTAGAAAGCATAGCAGGAATAACCTTTTCTTGAACCTTAGTTGGTTCAGTAAAATGAATCTTTTTTAGACCTTCTTGAAGTTCGGGTCTAATTCTTGAATCAGTAAAAGTATTATTCATGTTCTTCATTGTATTTCTTTGTTACATCAACAACTTCGGCAAAAATTTGTTTTACTTCATCCATATCCTTGGCATTAGCACCTGAAGCAAGTGCGTGACCACCACCATCATGCTTTTCAGCCAAATGATTAATAACCGGACCCTTTGAACGGTAATGAACGCGGTAAGTGCCATCTGGCTTTTCAACAAAGACGTTCCAAGCCTTAATATCCTTAATACGGCCTGGAGTTGAAACAGTTACTGAAGCTTGATCATCAGTAATGCCTAAATCCTTCAAATCTTTTTGAGTCAAAACAGCATAAGCTGCGCCACAAGGATCAACAGTCATGTAATCAAGAACAGCTGCTTGAAGCTTAGCTTGAGCGAAAGTAACATCACTAATATTTCTAGCAATTTCTGAAATGTTAATGCCAGTTTCTGCTAATTGCTTAACAACTTCGAAAGTATGAGCAGTAGTTTCTGGATACATAAAACGACCAGTATCACCAACAATTCCTGCGTAAAGTGGGTAGGCAACATCCTTTGTAATTGGCAAGTTTTCTGCATTCAAGAAATCAACAATAATTTGTGAAGCAGCTGGAGCTTCTGGATCAACGTAGCTCATATCAGCATATGGATCTACATCTGGGTGGTGATCAATCTTAATTAATAAATCACCTTTATCATAGTTTTTGTTGGAGATTCTTGGCGTATTAGCAGTATCAGTGGTAATTACCAAAGCACCTTTGTAATCATCAACGCTAACTTCATCCATAGTGTTGATCCAAGCCAAATCGCCTTCATCATTTTCACCAGCACACAAAATCTTCTTGTCTGGGAACTTAGCTTTTAATGCACGTGAAAGTCCTGCTTGAGATCCAATGGCATCTGGATCTGGACTTGTATGACGGTGCAAGATAATAGTTGGATATTCTTTAATCTTTTCAAAAATTTCATCAAAAGTATTTTTAGTCATATATGTTCTCCTTCTTGTTTATCATATAGTTTACCAGAAAAATGATGTTAAAACCTCTATTCCAAGGTTGAAAAAAGATTAGTTTCTTGATACTTTTCTTGCTCTAAACTAGTTACGGATACGCCAAGCAACCGAATTCCCTTTTCAAGAAATTCTGGTAATTCTTCAAATAAATCCTTAGCCTCTTGATAAATTTCATGAGCATCCCGCGTTGAACTTTTTAACATGCGCCGACGAGTAACAGTATAAAAATCTGTATCGCGAATTTTCAATACAATACACTTAGTCTTTACATTTTGCGTCATTAAAATATTGGCAATATCGCTACTATATCCTCTAAGCAAAGTTAAAGCTTTTTGCTCTTCAAAGACGCTAGGTTCAAAAGTTCTCTCCTTGCCAATTGATTTGCGTTGACGTTGCCATTCCACAGGACTTAAGTCAATCCCGCGCGAATGCATTGCCATTACATAGCCCATCTTTTTAAAGTGATCAATTAAATATTTTACGCTTTTAGCTTGTAAATCTGCTCCAGTATTGATCCCTAATTCCCGCAAAATAAGCTGCGTCTTTTTACCAACACCATGAAACTTGCTGATATCTTGTCTTGCCAAAAAATCCTTGGCTTCTTCCGGCAAAATCAACGTTTTTCCAAACGGTTTAGCATATTCCGAACCCATTTTTGCCAAAAATTTATTGTAACTTGCACCATAAGAACAAGTTAATCCCGTTTCTTTATAAATTTTTTGCTGCATATAATTGCCTAGCTGAATTGTCGAATAATCACCCAGTTTATTTTGAGTAACATCCAAATAAGCTTCATCTAGTGAAACTGATTGAATTTTATCTGTCACTTCATGCATAATTTCATGAACTTGAGCAGAAACGCTTCGATATTTTTCAAAATCAGGCGGTAAAAACACCAATTTATCAGCTGGTACTTTTTGAACAGCCTTAATTGCTGGCATCGCACTACCCACGCCATATTTTCTCGCTACATAATTAGCAGTCGTAATCACGCCGTGCCCATTATGTTCCCGCGGATCATGAGCAATTACTAACGCCTTTTTTCTATATTCAGGATGATCTCGCATTTCAACAGAAGCGTAAAAAGCATCCATATCCAGATGTATAATCCGGCGATGGATGTCGTTTTTAGGCAATAAATTATCGCTATTATTCATAAATCCAGTGTTCAGTAGCACTTTCAAAAATATGGTTTGCTTCCTTAGGTCCCATGCGGTATGGCAAATATTGCGGAATATCAACATTACCGGATTCATTTTCTTGTTTCCAGGCATCTTCAATAGCGTCAATATATTCCCAATAGCGTTTTAATTCGCTCCAGTGAGTAAAGTTAGTTGAATCATTTACAAACACATCGTGAAGAAGTCTTTCATAACCATCAGGCACTTGAGATAATTCTTCTTTTGAAAAAGTATATTCTAGATTTTCACGGCGAATACCTGGTTCACTAATTCGCTTGCCATTGATAGTAATATAAATTTCACTCTTAGGATCGATTTCAATCGTAATATTGTTGGAATGTGCTCGGCCATAAGGATTATTAATATGCTTTAAAACAATATCAATTCTATTTTTCTTTTCTTTAAATTCCTTACCAGTTCTGAAGTAAATTGGAACGCCAGCAATTGGTCCCTTAGTAAATTTAACTTCACCTGCAGCAAAAGTTTCAGTTGTTGAATTTTCATCAACATTAGGTTCTTGTTTATATGCAAAGGTGGTGTCACTACCGGCATATTGACCGCGAACAAAATGCTTTTTAATCTCTTCAGCATCCGGAATAATCAAACTATCAAGCAATTCTTGTTTTGCTTTATGAATATTATCCGCAGAAATATTTTCCGGTTCAGGCATTGCAAGCAAAGTAATAATTTGGAAAATGTGATTTTGAACCATATCACGCAAAGCACCTGAAGTTTCGTAGTAACCACCACGAGCTTCAACACCTAAACGTTCAGCCAAAGTAACCTGAATATTTTTAATATTGTCACTATTCCAAATATTTTTAATTAATGGATTAGTAAAGCGAAGTGGCAAAATATTTTGAACCATTTCTTTACCTAAATAATGGTCAATTCTAAAAATTTCATCTTCTTTAAAAGAAGCAGTAATTTGCTTATTTAATTCTTCGGCAGACGCCAAATCACGACCAAATGGTTTTTCAACTACGATACGGTTAAAGCCTGAACCTGTTAAATGCTGATCATTAATGTGGGTAGCAATTGTGCCAAAGAATCTTGGTGCCATTGCCATGTAGAATAAACGATTGCCTTGAGCACAATAACGATCATCCAAATCTTGCGCTAATTCCTTCAAGGTTACATAGTGTTCAACATTAGTGACATCATGAGATTGATAATAAAAGTGACTGGCAAAATCTTTTACATCATTTTCATCTACTTCATCATGCGTCTCATGAATTGCATCACTAACTTGGCCACGCAAATATTCATGTGACCATGGGCGACGTGCAGTTCCAATTACTGCAAAATTATCGTGAATTAAACCTTGTTCATAAAGATTAAACAAAGCTGGATATAATTTTCTATGCGCTAGATCGCCACTACCACCAAAAATTATCATGACAACGGGAATGTTTTTCATCATGAGGCCCTCCTGAAACTAAAATTTACATCATTTCTATTTTACAACAAGATATTTTTGATCAAAACAAAAAGCGTCTATGTGACGCTTTCTATTTATAGATGAATTATTTATTTACTTCATCATTTTCTGCAGCTTTTTCAGCTTCAACAGGCTTAGTTGGTTGAGAAGCTTCAGTAGCTTGTACTTGTGCTTCAGCTGGCTTTGCTGGTTCTGCACTTGCTGGAGTTGAAGGAACAATTTGACGAACAGCCATTCTGCTGAAAGTTAAGTAAATACCATCAGCATCAACAACAACAGTCTTGTCCTTATCATTGATTGAATCAATCTTAGCGTGCAAACCATCAACTAAAACAACGCGGTCACCCTTCTTTAATTGATTCATCATTTCCATTCTCTTTTGTTGTTGCTTCTTTTGTGGACGAATCATACCAAAATAGGTAATGGCAATTAAAACAACAAACAAACCAAGCATCATAAAGTTGTTACCACCTGCTGCAGGGGCATTTGCTAAAAATACAGTATTCAAAATTTCCACCTCATAATATTCTAAAATTAATACAATACTTTAATTATACAGAAAGCTAAACCATTTTACATTAATCTTCGTTAGGAATTGGAAGACCTAATTGCAAATATGCTTTTTCAGTCGCCACTCTTCCTCGCGGAGTTAAAAGAATAAATCCATGTTGCAAAAGATACGGCTCATATAAAGCTTCGATAGTTTCCATATCTTCACCAACGTTAGCAGCTAAAGTTCTAATTCCAACAGGACCTCCGCCATAGCTTTCAATCATTGTTCTTAAAATTTTACGGTCGGTTTGATCAAGGCCTTCATCATCAACTTGCAATTGCTTTAAAGCATGCGTTGTTGTTTCAAGGGAAATCATATCCTCACCTTTTACTTCCGCAAAATCACGCACACGCTTCAATAATCTATTAGCAACACGTGGCGTACCTCTTGAACGACGAGCTAACTCAATTGCAGCTTCTGGCGCAATTGCAGTATGGAAAACTTCGCTTGAGCGTTCAATAATTTGTTCAAGTTCATCAATTGTATAGTATTGCATGTGTTCAACAATACCAAAACGATCACGAAGCGGGGCAGAAAGCTGTCCTGCTAAAGTCGTAGCTCCAATTAAAGTAAATGGAGGCAAAGGAACATGAACAGCATGCGTTGTTTCACCTTCGCCAATCACAATATCCACGTAAAAGTCTTCCATCGCAGAATAAAGAACTTCTTCAATTGGCTTTGGCAAACGGTGAATTTCATCAATAAAAAGAACATCCCCCGGATCAAGATCTGAAAGAAGGGCAACTAAGTCTCCAGCCTTTTCAATTGCTGGTCCACTCGTACTCTTCAAATTAACCCCGAGTTCATTGGCAATTACAAAAGCAAGCGTAGTTTTACCTAAACCAGGAGGACCATACAAAAGAACATGGTCTAAGGCCTCATCACGTTGTTTAGCTGCTTTAATGTATACAGCCATTTCCTTTTTCACACGCTTTTGGCCTAAATATTGATCTAAAGATTGTGGACGAAGCGACAATTCAACTTGTTCTTCATCTGTACCTTCAACTTCACCTGAAGTAACAGAATCTTCCTTTTCTACCACCATTTTCACTTCCTTACTTTGATAATAAAAACTATCTTCAATTATACCAGATCAACTCTATTTCTTAAGCAAGAGTCCTAAGCCCTTTTTAATATATTGATCGGCTGTTTCCGCATCTTCTTTTTCAAGCTTAGGCGTAATGCGATCGACTTCTTTTTGCGTATAGCCAAGGGCAAGTAAGGCAAGTAAAGCATCATGAAGTTCAGGAGTAACAGAAGCGTCTTGCTCAAGAGTATCCTGACGATCCAAGCGGCCAACATAGGCGCCTAACTTTCCTTTTAAATCAAGGACAATTTGAGAAGCAGTCTTTTTCCCCACTCCTGGAAAGCGTGTTAAATATTTTACTTCACCTTGTTCAATGGCTTCAGCAAGAGAATTGCTATCTTCAGCAGCCATAATAGCAAGCGCCGATTTAGGTCCAATTCCACTAACACTAAGAAGCTTTAAGAATAAGCCTTTAGCATTTTGACTTTGGAAACCATATAAAGTAAAGCCGTTATTGTCACTAAAATTTTGTTCAATATAAACTTTTGCTTTTTGTCCCTCTTTATAAGCAAAAGGTGTAGGACTGTAGACCTTATAGCCTACTCCATTTACATTTACGACAATATAGCTAGGAGTTACTTCAGCAATAATTCCTTCAAAAAATTCGTACATAATTATTCATCTTTCTTAAACATTTTTCGCAATTCATTTTGACTCATTCGAACTAAAACTAGCCGTCCGTCAGCATCATGATACGGATCAGCAGTTTGTCTTAAATTATTTAAAATCTCTATACATTCAGCTGCAGAAATTTTGATGCGCCCACTAATTTCTTTCTTAGCTTGACCAGCTGCAATTCGTGCAAATAGATTAGTATTTTTGCTATGATCCAAATTTAAATAGCTATCTAAAATCCTGCGTAATGATTCTTCAATATCACCGTTTATCCATGTAGGATATGACCGCACAATAAAACTATCTTGACCAAAATCTTCTAAATATATGCCAATATTTTTAATTTCATCAAGCTTATTTTTAATTTGCAAAAAATCCAAATTTCCAAATTCAAGAACAATTGGCGTAAGCAAGCCTTGTTGAACAATTTTTTTCGCATTCATTGCTTTGCGAATTTTTTCAAAAGCCAGTCGTCTTCTTGCTGCAACCTGATCTACTAAGAAAAGATCACCATCATTTTCTGCAATAATGTAGGCCGACATTTGCCCAACGTACTTTAAAGCTGGCAAATTATTGGCTAAAGTTTCATCCCCGGAAGAAATAACTTCTGAACTAGATTTTTCCGTATTAAATGGTGTTAATTGAGTCTGTTTTTCTACATTTTCTTGCCAAGTTGGCGTAATAACATATTTATCATTTTCTTGCGGTTTATTTAAATCAATATATTTATGAACAGACTTTTTAATAGGTTCATGTTTTTGTTCACCGATCTCTTTGCTTTTTTTAGTTGCAGTTAGTGCAGTTACGTTATCTTCTTCATGAACTTCCGGAACTTCGTCTTTTTCTCTTTTAGTATTAACAACATCTCGATTCAAATTGAACTTTAATTGATCAACCAAACTATCTTTGCGATTTGTTGTTAAATTTTCAAAAGCACTTGTTTGTTCAACATTATCAAGCAAAGCATCACTAATTGCACTCGTAATCAAGCGACTTAATTCTTTTTCTTTAGACAGCCGAACTTCTTGCTTAGTTGGGTGAACATTTACATCAACAAGCAAGGGATCAACATGAATTGCTACAATCGCAATTGGATAATGACGCGCTGTAAGCTTAGAACCATAACCATCCATAATTGCTGTTGCTAATTTAAAGTTGCGAATATACCGACCATTTAACAAAATCGATATATAATTTCGCGTTGATCTAGTCAATTCTGGTTTGGACAAAAAACCACTAACCTTAAAATCACTATCTTCTTTTTCAAAAGACATCATTTTTTCAGCAATATGACGACCATAAACATTAGCGACTGTCTGTTGCAACTTGCCATTGCCAGGCGTTCTTAACAAAACCTTTCCTGTATTTGATAAAGTAATTGCAATTTGTGGATAACCTAAAGCAATTCGATTAACGATATCCACAATTTTCATCATTTCTGTACGCGGACTGCGCAAATACTTTAATCGAGCCGGCGTGTTAAAGAATAAGTCTTTAACTGTAATCTGCGTGCCCTTACGGGCTGCTGCATCTTCTTGTCCTTTTTTACTACCTCCGCTAAAGTCAGCTCTTGTTCCAATCTTACCTTCAACGCTTGTCAAAATTTCTACATGAGCTACCGCTGAAATGGATGCTAAAGCTTCTCCACGAAATCCTAAAGTCGAAACATTGAACAAATCACGTTCATTGTTAATTTTGCTAGTCGCATGACGCGTAAAAGCTAAATCGACTTGATCACGCTCGATTCCAGAGCCGTTATCTTGAACAACAATCTGCTTTAATCCTGCATCAACAACATCAATTCGAATTCTAGTCGCACCTGCATCAATTGAATTTTCAACTAATTCTTTTACTACACTTGCTGGACGTTCAATAACTTCCCCAGCTGCAATTTGATTAGTTAAATTTTCAGATAGTTCATGAATTTTTGCCATGATTACTTATCGTCATCCTTTAAATCATCTTGCCAGTTGGCAACTAATTGCATAACTTGAAGCGGAGTTTTATCAGCTAGATATAAATTAGAAATTTGATCCAAAATTTCTTTATCTGCATCGGACATTTCTGCTTTCGGTTCCGCCTTGTCTTCGGTTGGTTCATTCGGAACTTTAGCAAATAAATCAAGTTGTTCAGTTGCCGGTCCAAGCTCGCTAGCGCCTTGCGCTTCAAGACGCTTCAATAATTTAGTTGCCTCACGTAAAACTTTATTTGGCAAACCTGCAAGTTGGGCAACGTGAATACCATAACTTTGATCAGCTGGTCCCGCTAAAATCTTATGCAAGAAAATCAATTTGCCATTTTCTTCCGTAGCCCCAACATGGATATTCTTTAAATGGTTCAAAGTTTTATCCATATCGGTTAATTCATGATAGTGAGTCGCAAATAAAGTTTTGGCTCCTACTTTATCATGCAAGTATTTTACAATTGCTCCTGCAAGAGCCATTCCGTCATATGTTGCCGTACCACGGCCAATTTCATCGAATAAAACCAAACTACGTTTAGTCGCATACTGCAAAGCTTCATTAGCTTCACTCATTTCAACCATAAACGTACTTTGACCAGAAATAAGGTCATCAGCAGCTCCAATTCTCGTGAAAATTTGGTCAAATACTGGCAATTCAGCACTATCCGCAGGAACAAAACAGCCTACTTGAGCCATAATAGCAATTAAAGCCATTTGGCGCATATAAGTACTTTTACCTGACATGTTAGGTCCAGTAATTAAGTAAACATCAGTATCTTCACCCATCTCAACATTATTTGGAATATAAGATCCTGCTGTCATTACTTTTTCCACAACTGGATGGCGTCCGTCAATTACATTAATGTCTTGATTATCTGTGTGAAAGACTGGACGACAATAATTATTTTGTTCAGCTACTGTCGCAAAACCTGTATAAACATCGAGTTCAGCTAATTGATTGCCAAGTTTTTGCAAGGCAGGAATATACTTTTTAGTTTCTTCACGAAGTTTGACAAAAATATCGTATTCTAAATCAGTAGAACGAGTTTGAGCCTCCATAATCAAGTTTTCATGCTCTTTAAGTTCAGGAGTAATGTAACGCTCTGAATTGGTTAAAGTCTGCTTGCGCGTATAGCGATCAAGCGGAACCTTCTTTTTATTTCCGTTAGAAACTTGAATATAGTAACCGAAGACTTTATTGTAACCAACCTTTAAATTATCGATTCCAGTTTTTTGACGTTCTTCGGCTTCCATTTGAGCAAGCCATTGCTTACCATTATCCATGGCATCACGATATCGATCAAGCTGAGCGTCTACGCCTTCACGAATTAAGCCACCTTCAGTAGTCAAAACTGGCGGATCTTTAACAATCGTTGTTGAAATCAATTCCGCAACTCCTTGAAGCGGATCAATTTTAGCAGCAAAATCTTTTAAAACATCACTGTCAGATTGTTCTAAAGCATCCAAAATAACCGGAACAGCGTGAAGTGAACGTGAAAGTTGCAATAATTCACGGGCATTAACATTTCCAAACGCAATTCGTCCGGTTAAACGCTCCAAGTCATAAACACCTTTCAAAGCATCAACAACATTTTCACGCGTAAAGTAACCATCAAGAAGTGCTTGCACCATCTCTTGACGATGGTTAATTTGATCAACTGACAATAATGGTCTTGATAGCCATTGCTTTAAAAGTCGTGCTCCCATTGCTGTATGAGTTTTATCAATTACCCAAAATAGCGAACCCATCTTTTTGCCAGTTTTAGCAGACGAGATCAATTCCAAATTATTTTGCACAACATGGGACATCTGCAAATATTGGTTAACTTCGTAGCTTTTAGCAATCTGCAAGTGAGCTAAGCTACGCTTTTGAGTTGTTAACAAATAGCTGACTAATTGTTCTGCAGCTAATTTTTCAGCCTGATTATGCAAATTCTGTTCAACGTAAGAAATTTCCGCATGCTCACCTTCGAGAGGAGTTGGCGTTGAAACAGTAATATTTGCCTTATGCAAAAAATCCTTATTATCCTCTGTCAAAGTCCCATCATAAACAACTTCGCGAGTTCGAAGAGACAATAACTCATTAGAAACTGACGCAAAATCCTTTAAGTGCGTCGCATAAACTTCCCCAGTCGACAAGTCGCTGTAAGCTAGACCGAAACCTGATTTAGTGGTAACTACTGAAGTAAGATAATTAGATTCCTTAGCTTCATTTGGTCCTTCGGCCATCATAGTACCTGGCGTTACTAGTTGAATAATGCCTCGCTTAACCATTCCTTTAGCTTTTTTAGGATCTTCAAGTTGTTCACAAAGGGCAACTTTATATCCTTTTTCAACTAAAGTATTTACATAATTATCAACTGCCATGTGTGGCACGCCTGCCATAGGAATTGGATTTTTAGTTTTATTAGAACGGTGCGTTAAAGTCAATTCGAGGATTTGGGCTCCCTTAACCGCATCCTCTTCAAAAAGTTCATAAAAGTCTCCGACACGATAAAAAAGAAAGGCGTCAGGATATTGCTTTTTAATTTCATAATATTGCTCCATCATTGGAGTAGTGCTTGTATTAGCCAAATGAACTCCTCTTTCTTAAAATCTTTTAATAACTGATAACTATTATACGACAAAGAATCAAACAAAAGAAAAAAGACCGCAACGCGGCCTTTTTTCTTTTTAAGTATATCTATAAAATTCAATATTATTAACTAATTTAGTTAAATTACATTCCCATACCTGGGGCACCTGCTGGATTTGCAGGAGCTTGTGGCTTGTCTTCAGGAATATCTGCAACAACAGCTTCAGTAGTAAGAAGAAGAGCGGCAATTGAAGCAGCATTTTGAAGTGCTGTACGAGTTACCTTAGTTGGGTCAATAATACCAGCATCAACCATGTTTTCCCATTCATCGATAGCTGCGTTGTAACCAATTTCGTTTTCTTGGTGTTCAAGCTTGTCCAAAATTACTGAGCCATCTTTACCAGCATTTTCAGCAATTTGACGAACAGGTGCACTCAAAGCTCTTAAAACAATATTGATACCAGTTTGTTCATCAGGAGTTTCACCCTTGATTTCCTTAACTGCCTTTTCAACATTAACAAGAGCTGTACCACCACCAGCAACGTAACCTTCGTCAACAGCGGCACGAGTTGAGTTCAAAGCATCTTCAATTCTGTAACGACGTTCCTTAAGTTCAGTTTCAGTAGCAGCACCAACGTGGATAACAGCTACACCACCAGTAAGCTTAGCAAGACGTTCTTGCAACTTCTTCTTATCGAAGTCTGAAGTAGTTTCTTCAATTTGCTTTCTGATTGAATCTTCACGTTCTTGGATAGCATCCTTAGAACCTGCACCATCAACAATAGTTGTTGAATCCTTAGTTACAGTGATACGACGAGCTTGACCTAATTGATCAATCTTAGTGTCCTTAAGTTCAAGGCCTAAGTCATCAGTAATAACTGTACCACCAGTCAAAGCAGCAATATCTTGAAGTTGAGCCTTACGACGATCACCAAAACCAGGAGCCTTAACAGCTACAACGTTGAAAGTACCACGAATCTTGTTCAATACAAGAGTTGGAAGAGCTTCACCTGAAACATCGTCAGCAATAATAAGCAAAGCCTTACCTTGTTGAACGATTTCTTGCAATAAAGGCAAAATGTCTTGAATGTTTGAAATCTTCTTGTCAGTGATCAAGATGTATGGGTTATCAAGATCTGCTTCCATCTTGTCGTTATCAGTTACCATGTATTGTGACAAGTAACCACGATCGAATTGCATACCTTCAACTACTGACAATTCAGTGTTAATACCACGTGAATCTTCAATAGTAATAACACCATCGTTGCCAACCTTTTCCATAGCATCAGCGATTAAGTCACCAACTTCTTTAGAAGCTGATGAAACTGCAGCTACTTGAGCAATTTGATCCTTTGAAGATACGTTGTGGCTAATCTTGTGAAGTTCATCAACAGCTGCCTTAGTAGCCTTTTCAATACCGCGACGAATACCAACTGGGTTAGCACCAGCAGTAACGTTCTTCATACCTTCACGAACGATAGCTTGAGTCAAAACAGTTGCAGTAGTAGTACCGTCACCAGCAATATCGTTAGTCTTTTGTGCAGCTTCAGCAACTAACTTAGCACCCAAGTTTTCGAAGTGATCCTTCAATTCGATTGACTTAGCAATAGTAACACCATCGTTAGTGATGTCTGGGTTACCGTAAGTTTGTTCCAAAACAACGTTTCTACCCTTAGGACCAATAGTAGTCTTAACAGTATCAGCTAACTTATCAACACCCTTTAAAAGTGAACGTCTTGCGTTTTCTGAAAATTTAATATCTTTAGCCATAGATTATCTATGCTCCTTATTTCAAATTTATTTTTATTTATGTCTTTAAGTTTATTACTTAACGATTGCTAAAATGTCTTTTTCACGAAGGACTAAGTACTTTTCACCTTCATATTTAACATTAGTGCCAGAGTACTTATCGTATAAAACTACGTCGCCTTTCTTAACAGTCATAGGCAACTTTTCACCGTTATCTGCGTAAGCACCATTACCTACTGCAACAACTTCACCTTCAGTTGGCTTTTCTTTAGCATTGGAAGCAAGGACGATACCTCCAACAGTCTTTTCTTCTTCTTCTTTAACTTTTACGATCACGCGATCACCGATTGGTTCTAACACGTTTGTCCCTCCTATTAATTATTTTCTTTTAAAAATTTATAATCATTATTAATAATTAGCACTCGTATTTCTTAAGTGCTAACTTACAAATATGATAATAACTTGTTTTGTAAAAAAATGCAAGAAAAAATTAGCACTCTTTTATAAAAAGTGCTAATTTCTTAATTTGTTTTGATTTTTGTCTAGAGAAGAATAAGTTTATTCGTGAGCTGTTACGGCAATTAACTTGTCACCGTGCTTGTCACCAGCATCACTAATACGTGATACATTTGCGTAGTTTGCAGTATTGGTAATCACAACCATCACAGTTGTATCGTAACCAGCCTTCTTAACAGCATCAAGATCAACTGTGCCAAGCTTGTCGCCCTTGTTAACTCTTTGGCCTTGTTTTACAAAGCTTTCGAAGTGTTCACCTTTCAAGTTAACAGTATCAAGACCGATGTGAATTAAAACTTCTGCACCTTCATCTGACTTAATACCATAAGCGTGCTTAGTTTCATAAGCAATTGTAACTGTACCAGTTACTGGTGAGTAGATTGTGCCATCGCTAGGAATAACAGCTGCACCATCACCCATTAATTTTGCTGAAAATACTTGGTCATTAACCTTAGTTAAGCTTTCAGGTTGACCATCAACTGGTGAAGCAATAACTTCATCGTGCAAGCTTAATTGTTCTTTTGAAACTTGTTCAGCTCTTTGATTATTTTCAGCTTGAGTAGTTGCATCGTTAACTGGAACATCTTGACTAGCAACTTCTTCCTTCAAGTGACCTTTACCGTAAACATAAGTTAAGACAAAGGCAACTACGAAACTGATTATTACAGAAACAATCCACATAGGAATAGTCTTTGGATAAATTGAAAGGAATCCAAGGAAACCTGCTGAACCCAAAGCTGCGGCAGTAACATGCATAAGTCCTGCAAATGCTGCGGCAACACCTGAACCGATCAAAGCACAGAAGAATGGGAATTTGTATTTCAAGTTAACACCGAAAAGTGCAGGTTCAGTAATACCAAGAAGTGCTGAAACACCAGCCGATGAAGAAAGACCCTTCATCTTTTTGTTCTTAGTTAAGAAGTAAACTGCGAAAGTTGCAGCACCTTGAGCTACGTTAGCCATACATGCAGTAACGAAGATAAAGTCACCAGAACTTGCACCATGACTTTGAGCAAATTGTGCCAACAATTGTGTTTCAACAGCTGGGAAGCTTTGGTGAAGACCTGTTGTAACAATTGCTGAGTAAGTCAAACCAAAGATACCCATACCAAATGCGCCTGTTGTGTTGTAAAGCCATACAATAGCAGCAGTAATTGCATCTGATACCCCTTTGAATACAGGACCGATAATCGTGTAAGTAAGGAAACCTGTAATCATAAGTGAAAGAAGAGGCGTAAATGTAAAGTCAACTGCAGATGGCAACCATTTATGGAATTTCTTTTCAAGAATTGAAAGAACCCAAACAGCAACTAAAACAGGAATAACTTGGTATTGGTAATTTGTTTGAGCAACATTCCAACCCCATAAATCCCAGAATTTAGCTGCGCCACCTAAGTTTGGCGTGGTCATAATCATACCAACAGCTGCACCTAAGAATTGGTTAGCACCAAATCGCTTAGCTGCGGACATACCAACAAGAATTGGCATAAAGATAAATGGAGCTGCTGACATGATTTGAATCATGCTAGAAAGTCCAGCAATATTTGGAGCCATTTGAACAACTGACTTAGCACCGAAAAGTCCAGGTGAAGTCAAGAAGTTGTTCAAAGCCATAAGCAAACCACCAGCAACTAAGGCTGGAATGATTGGAACAAAGATATCAGACAAAAGTTTAATGAAGTCCATCACAGGATTCTTCTTTTGTCCTTCAGCTGCAACTTTCTTTAAATCATCAGTTGATAATTCTTTCAAACCAGTGATGTTAATAAATTCATCGTAAACATCATTAACATCCCCAGGTCCAATAATAACTTGATATTGACCATTGGTCTTAAATGTTCCCTTTACATCAGGATCATTATCTAAAGCTTTTTGGTCAACTTTTGAATCATCCTTTAACACAAGACGTAAACGAGTAGCACAGTGCGCACCGGCGATAATGTTATCGCGACCAACTGCTTTGATTACTCGTTCAGCCACTTTTCTATGGTCCATACGTATCCTCCCTCTAAGCATTTGTTGTAAACGCTTAACTTCATTTCTCAATAACTATGATAGCGTATTCTAAAAATATGTCAATCGATTAACATATTTTTTCTTGTAATATTTTTAATAATTCGTTTTTATTGCTTGTATATCAGTTCTTGATAATATGTTAATCGTTTGACATACTTATCATAATTCATTAGAATAAAGAAAATAGATAACGCTTACATGGAGGCTATATTATGGAATGGACACGAGAAAAAAGATACTTACCTTATAAGGATTGGTCTGCAGAAACCTTATTGCATTTACAAGCACAGGCAGCCAATTCTAAATATCAAATGCATTATCACTTACGCCCTATTTCTGGTTTGATTAATGATCCAAATGGTTTTTCTTACTTTAATGGGGAATATCATGTTTTCTATCAATCATATCCATTTGGTGCTGTTCACGGACTTAAGTCTTGGGTACATTTCAAATCCAAAGATTTAGTTCACTGGCAAAACTTAGGATTAGCAGTTCAACCTGATTGCAAGGCTGATTCTCATGGTGCCTATTCTGGTAGTGCCAAAGAAATCAATGGCAAATTATTCTTAATGTACACTGGCAATCATCGTGATGAAAACTGGGTTCGTACACCATATCAAATTGGTGCTTGGATGGATAAAGATGGCAAAGTTAGTGATAAGACCATTTTATTTAAAAATCCTGACCACATTACTGAACATTTCCGTGATCCGCAAATTATTGAAAAAGACGGAATTTACTACGCTATTTTAGGTGCCCAAGATGAGGAAAATAAACACGGTCACATCGATGTTTGGAAATCTGAAGATTTAAAAGATTGGCAAGAATTAGGTTTTCTTAAGTTCTCAGATCAAGATATGGGCTACATGATTGAATGTCCTAACTTAGTAAATGTTAATGGACACTCTGTCATTATCTTTTGCCCACAAGGATTAGATAAATCAGTTGCTGACTACGATGATATTTATCCAAATATGTACGTAATTGGGGACGAAGTCGATTTTGAAAATCATAAGGTTATCAATCCTTCAACTCTTCATAATCTTGATGAAGGATTTGATGTTTATGCCACTCAAGCATTCAACGCACCAGATGGCAAAGCTTATGAAATCAGCTGGGTAGGTCTTCCAGATACTACTTACCCTACTGATGATGAAGGCTGGGCAAATTGTTTAAGTCAAGTTAAGGAACTTGAAATTAAAGATGGTAAATTACTCCAAAAGCCTGTTGAAGCAATTAAGTCTCTTCGTCATGACGAAGAAAAGATTACTTCACAATTAATTAAGGAAAACAGTGGCAATCAATACGAATTAGAACTTGAAATTGCTGCAGATCAAATTGGCAATTTACATTTGGCAGCTAACGATGACTTGAGTCAAAGTTTGCGCATTGCCTTTGATACTCAAAACGGCACCCTTACTTTAGATCGTTCTAAGAGCGGCAAGAAAGTAGCTATTGATCATGGCGAACAAAGAACTGTTTCTCTTGCTAAAAACAGCAAACTTCGTTTAAATATTTTTATTGACCACTCATTAGCAGAAATTTTCGTTAATGATGGTGAACACGTATTGACTGGCAGATTTTTCGCTGATCCAAGTCACCAAAAGATTAGTTTTGATAAAGATATAGATTACAATGGTAAATTCTGGAAGATGGACACCATTTTATAAAAATAATAAAGAGGGAAAGTATGGCTGTTAAATTAACTGACGTTGCTAAAAAAGCTGGCGTTTCTGTAACTACCGTTTCGCGCGTAATTAATAATCACGGTTACCTTAGTGAAACTACCAAGCAAAAAGTTTTTGCGGCAATGAAAGAATTAAACTATCAACCAAATTCATTAGCTCGTTCTCTTCAAGGGAAAAAGATGAAGTTGATTGGCGTAATTTTTCCTAGTATTACCAATCCCCTATTTGCAGAATTAATTGAAGATATCGAAGCTTGCCTTTTTAAACAAGGCTACAAAATTATTATTTGCAATGCTGGAAAAGATAAGGAAAAAGAGCGCGAATATATCCGCATGCTTTTAGCCAATCAGGTTGATGGGATTATCGCTGGTGCTCATAACTTAGGAATTCAAGAATACAAACAATTAGGTCTTCCAATTGTTTCTTTCGATCGCAGATTGTCTGATAATATTCCTATTGTAAGTTGCGATAATTACCAAGGGATTCAATTAGCTGTCCATGATTTAATTCAAGCCGGCTGCAAAAATATTTACTTTTTAGGAAATAAAAAGAAAAAAGGCAATCCAACTGATGAACGCTTAAAGGCATATGTTGATACTATCAAGTCTTTAAACTCTGAACCTCATATTTGTTCTGTTGCTTTCACTGATTCACCACTTCTTAAAAATATGACTATTCATAAAATGCTTGAAGAAGATCATCCTGATGGTGTTGTTTGTACCGATGATTTAACTGCAATTTTAGTTATGCAAGAAGCCAAGAAATTAGGGATTGATATTCCCAATGATTTAAAAGTTATTGGCTTTGACGGGACTAAAGAAATTCAAACTTATCATTCTGAGCTTTCTACAATTGCTCAGCCAATCTCTGAAATGGCAGAATTATTGGTTAACTTGCTTTTAACAAGAATTGATAATCCTAATAAGCCATTGAAGCAAATGCACTATACTTTCCCAGTAAAATTAATCAAAAATTTAACAACCGCATGAAACACAAAAGCTAGTTCACTGTATGAACTAGCTTTTTTCATCTTCAAATTAATCGCCAAAGCCTTCTACTTTGTAAACACGATTCTTTAATGTAGTTAAATCACTCTTAGAATGGTAAGCAACTGTTAAGTAAATTTGGTTAGGATTAATAACTTGAACACTTTCGAATTCAGTTACATAGCCTAATGAATCAACTGTATGATCGTGATCCAAATTTGCAACTTCCCACTTGTCAGGATCAGTGCATCCCCATGGGATTTTGACAATCTGACGTGGATGGCCTTCTTTAGCAAGACCTAAGAAATTAGTAGTAGGTCCTAACTGACAAGAAACATAAACATTGTTGTTTTTATCAATGTCATAACCCTGAATTGAAGGAATAGTTTGATTAAAGTTAGGAATATTAAATGCACCTAAACAATGCAAATTTTGAATATTTACATCTGAAGCATCGGCTTCTGCCGCATCAAGTGCTTCGTTAACTTCATTTAAATCATAAAGAGCAAAGTGACCAATATGATTTACATCAATACTTGCAATTAGCAAACGTTGATATGCAGGTGAAACAGCAGCTTCTAAACGTTCCAAGTCCTTGCCTGGGTAAGCGACACTGCCGTCGCCGTAACCATAACCTGCACGATTTAAGTAAGATAAACGTGGCATTTCAGTGTTGCTGTCGTATTGCAAAGTTCCGCTTTCTGGTAACTTAATTCTGGCAATTTGCGTATCCCAAAGAATGCTGCCATGCTTTTTAGGCTTAGTGCCGATAAACCAACGATCTTTTTCACCTGAATAAGTCCAAGTTTGCGTGTGACCGCCGGCCATGCCAGTTAAATAAACAATAGGATCATTTTCATCAAAAACAGCATGCTTGCTGCTGCCATCTGTTCTATAAACAACAGTATCTGTTTGCTTATGCAAAAGCTGCAAAGCATAAACATATTTAGAACCTACATCAGAAGCTTGAACAACAACATGATGTAAATTTTCTAATTCATACATCAAACTTAATTTAACTTTTTTATCGATCATACAGTTTGGCTCTTTCTATATCTAAAAATAATTATGTCTTTATTTTAATCCTATTTCTTCCAGAATGAAAAAGTAAAGTTGTGCTAATACAACTTTACTTTCCTTAAACATATTTAACATCAACATCACTCATGCTGGCACGGCCTTGAATAATCAAAGTTGGGCCACCACCATTTGAAGTTCCTTCAATTTCTAAGCTACCAAAAGTTGGGCCTAAATTACTTTCAACTTGCCAAGACAGAGGCACATAAACATTTAGATCCGTCATTGTGACATCTAAATTCATTACTACGGTATCACCAGCAGCTTGTGCATCATCTAAATAAATATTGATATCGCCCATTTTTCCTCTTACATCAATAGTTTCAAGTTCTTTAGAATGAATATAACGAGAGGTATCTGACATAGTTTGATCAATAACAACATGCGCACCATTTTCGTTGCTTACTGTATCAGTAAAGATATGATCCGAAATACTTTCTCTTTTGTTCCTAAAGTCTTTAATTTTCTTATTTGCATACACAACCGTATGAAATCGATTGCGAAATATAATCCCCAATCCAATTGAAATAAGAACAGCCGCAAGTAAAATTGTCCACGGAACCAACTTAGTAATATGAAGCGGTTGAGCAAAAATCATTAATAAAAATGCAACGGAGAATACACTTTCCGTAATCCGACGATTAATAAGCCCATCAATTAAACTTAAAGCAAAAATAATCGTTCCTATAATTGCCCAAAAGCCAAGTTTATAAGTTAAAATTCCCATTTGATTGACAACTACTAATGCAGCCGCAGCTAAAAAGAAAATCCCCCAAAAGGATCGCCAAAATCTGTTTTTCATGATAATTGCCTTCTTTCATCTAAACGATTGCGTAAATCGCGATAATAATGTCTTGAAACGTAAACTGTCTTATAAGAATCTTGAAATTGAATTTGACAATTTGAAATTGATCTTGTGATAGCATGAATTTGATCCAAATTAAGAATTGTGGACTTAGCCACACGCATAAAATTGCTGCCCAAAATATCTTCTAATTCATACAGTTTATATTTCACTTGATAAGCATTTTTGGCAGTATGAGCCATTACCACCTTGCTATCGGTTTCAAAAAAGAGGATTTCACTTAAATTCAAATAGTAAGAAACATTATCTTTAAATCCTTCAATTTGACTTAAATTTTTCTCACCATCCTGAAGCATTTTATATAGCTTTTCGATTTCAGCATCCATCTTAGCTGCAGAAATTGTGACTTCTGTTTCCTTGCAATCAGGATTTATTTCCAATTTAACTTTCAAGTTTCCTCCCCCTTTCATCAGCTTAATAAGTATTAAAACAGGTTCTTTTCACAAAAACTAGCTAATTTAACTAAGTGGTAATTTTTTCATTCTAAGAGGTAAAAAAAGACCACTTTCTTACAAGCAGTCTTTTCCAAATTAATTAAAATTCATTATCTTTTGCTTTATCTGAATTCAAAAAGTAAATTAAAGTTTGAAGTTCAGTTGCCAAGTCAACGTTTTGAACACGAACACTAGCTGGAGCTGACAACCTAATAGGTGTAAAGTTCATAATCCCTTTAATTCCCGCTTCAACCATTTCATCAGTAGTATGTTGCGCCGCACTTGATGGAACAGTCAAAATTGCAATAGAAATTTGTTGATCACTTAATTGCTTTTTAAGATCATCCATATCATATACAGGAACTCCGCTAAGGATTCGACCTGTAATTTCCTTATTAATATCAAATGCACAAGAAATTCTAATATTGTTGCTACGTTTAAAGTTGTAATTAAGGAGTGCTCGCCCTAAATTACCTACACCAACTAAAGCAACATTGGTTAAAGTATCTTGATTAAGGATTTTCTTGAAAAACATAAGCAGATTTTTAACATCATATCCATACCCACGTTTTCCCAATGCACCAAAATATGAAAAATCTCTTCTAATTGAAGCACTATCAACCTGAACTGCTTCTGAAAGTTCAGTAGAAGAAACCTTAGATTTTCCTTCTTCGCTTAAAATAAGCAAATAGCGATAGTATAAAGGCAATCTCTTTGCGGTTGCCTTAGGGATTTTAATCTTATCCATAAATAAGCCTCCAAATATTGGATGTTTGTGAATCTTAAACAAGCATTTATATCATACCTATTTTATTAGGATATTTGCAAGGATATTTTTCACAATACTAATTATTTCTATAATTAGCCTAAATAAGAATATCCAAAGACTACAGGCAATATGTTAAAATATTTGCAGGTGAAAAAATTATGATTATTGCACAAGGGCACGATCTTGAACAACAATTTGGTGCCAATACTCTATTTAAAAATGTTAACTTTTCAATTGATTCCAATGCACGCATTGGTTTAGTTGGTCCTAACGGTGTCGGCAAAACCACTTTGCTTAAAATAATGACAGGTGAACAAGAGCCCACTCATGGTGAATTTACCGTTAATAAAGGAATCGAAGTCGGATATATTGCACAGGAAAATGCTTTAGATGAAGATAAAACGATTTGGGATGAAATGGAATCTGTTTTTGCACCTTTAATCAATAAAGGCAAAAAATTACAGCATATGCAAGAAAAAATTGCTGATCATCCTAAAGATGAAGCTCTTCTCAAACAATATGACCAGATGCAGTTCGATTTTGAACAACAAGGTGGATATACTTATCAATCTGATATCAAGAGTATCTTAAATGGATTTAAATTTCCTGAAGATACTTGGCAAAAACAGATTGGTAGCTTATCCGGTGGTGAAAAGACTCGGCTTGCTTTTGTTAAATTACTTTTGAGAAAGCCACCTCTTTTGCTTTTAGACGAACCTACCAACTATTTGGATATGGATACTTTAGACTGGCTTGAAAGTTTTTTGAAAAACTATTCAGGTGCAATCTTAGTTGTATCTCACGACCAATATTTCTTAGATCATCTGGCTACACAAATCTTCGAATTGCAATTTGGTAAACTTACTGCTTTCAAAGGCAACTATTCTCAATACCAAATGCAACGCGAAGAACGTGATAAACAGCAAGAAGCTGCTTATGAAAAGCAACAAGAAGAAATTAAAAAAGATGAAGAATTTATCCATAAGAACTTGGTTCGCGCAACGACCACTAAACGTGCTCAAAGTAGACGTAAAAAATTAGAAAAAATTGAGCGTATCAAGCCGCCAAAGCATAAGAATAAGGTTCGCATTCACTTTAAGAGTGAACGTCCATCTGGTAAAGAAGTTTTAATCTTAAGCGATTTAACTATTGGCTATCCTGAAAAGACTATGGTTAAAGATATTTCTTTCCAAGTTAACAAAGGCGACCGTGTTGCCATCATTGGTCCAAACGGAATTGGTAAGTCAACGCTTCTTAAAACTATTATGAAGCAGCTCCAACCTAAAGATGGCTCAATCAAGTATGGTGCATCCCTTGATATCGGTTATTACGATCAAGAATTGCAAAGACTTGATCCAAGTAAAACCGTTCTTGATACCATCTGGGATCGTCATAAAACTATGCCCGAACGTGATGTTCGTTCAATTCTAGCAAGTTTTCTTTTTACTGCTAAAGATATTGATAAAACGGTTGGGCAATTATCAGGTGGTCAAAAGGCTCGTTTGACTTTGACTGTTCTTTCACTCGAACACGACAATTTCTTATTAATGGACGAACCTACTAACCACTTAGATATTGAAGCTAAAGAAGTTCTTGAAGGAGCTTTAAAAGATTACGATGGTACTTTGCTTTTCGTATCTCACGACCGTTACTTCATCAACGAATTAGCTAACAAGATTGTTTCAGTCCGCGATGGTCACGCCAAGATTTATGAAGGAAACTATTCATATTATCTTGATGAAAAAGCTAAACAAGAAGCTGGCCTCACGCCTAGCCAACCGGGAGACACTGTTCAAGAAACTGAACCAGTTAAACAAGTTAGCGAACAAAAGCTTTCTTACCAGGAGCAAAAGCAACGCGATTCTCAAAAGAGAAAATTGCAAAGAGCAGTCGATAACACGGAAAAACAAATTGAAGAATTGGAAAGCCAACAAGAAGAAATTCAAAATGAAATGGCTAATCCAGATATCGCTACTAACTTTGATAAGCTAGGACCTCTTCAAGAAAAACTTTCTGCGGTTCAAGAAAAACTTGATCAAGCAAATGACGCTTGGGAAAAGGCACTTACTGAACTAGACGAATTTGAATAAAAATAAAAAGAGCAGATTTCAAATAGAAACCTGCTCTTTTTGTTATATAAATTACTAATTAAGCATATTATCTGCATATGGTAATTCAAGTGATGGATCCGCATTTAAAGTCAAATCTGCGAACTTACCAGCATTATATAAATTATATGCAGCAGCACCGATCATTGCAGCATTATCACCACAAAGTTTAATATCCGGCAAAATTACCTTTGGTTGGATATTCTTAGGCAACTTTTCAATTTCTGCGCTCATACGATCACGCAAACCATGGTTAGCAGCAACGCCCCCACCCATGATAAATGTCTTAGGTTGATATTGCTTCAAAGCTCTAACAGTTTTATGAGCCAAAACATCAATAACAGCCGCTTGGAAACTGGCAGCTAAATCATATTTATTCAATTCTTCATGAATTTGATCAGCATGGTGACAAGTATTAATAAAGGCACTCTTAAGACCTGAGAATGAGAAGTCGTAATCATCATCTTCCATCATTGCTCTTGGGAAATTAAAAGTATCTTTTCCTTGATGAGCCCAAGAATCAATAGTTTTACCAGCAGGATAATTTACACCAAGAACACGGCCGATTTTATCATATGCTTCACCTGCCGCATCATCACGTGTATCCCCAATAATTTCGAAATGAATTGGGTCTTTCATCAAAACAATTTCAGTATGTCCACCTGAAACTTGCAAAGCCAAAGCTGGATATTCAATCTTATCTTTTAATTGGGCAGCCATAATATGACCCATAATATGATCAACGCCAATTAAAGGAATACCTGTAGCCATTGAAGCTGCCTTAGCAGCGCTAACTCCGATCAAAAGAGCGCCAACAAGTCCTGGACCATAAGTTACGGCAATCGCATCAATATCATCCCAAGTAGCATTCGCTTCATTCAACGCTTCTTTGGTAATTTGGCTAATAACTTCAATATGGTGACGACTAGCTACTTCTGGAACAACTCCACCAAAACGTTGGTGACTCTTAATTTGAGTAGCAACAACTAAACTTTCAATATCTGTTCCGTTTTTAATTACGGCAGTTGAAGTTTCATCACATGAACTTTCATAAGCTAAAATTCGAACGTCTTTTTTCTCACTCACAGCGTAAACTTCTTTCCTTTATTTTGATTCTTCCTTAACCAAAGAATCATATTAATTGCATCAGTATGAGTATCTTGATAATAATTTTTTCTGATAAAAATTTCTTCAAATCCTAAAGAACGATAAAGTTTCTTGGCAATCTCATTGTCTATTCTAACTTCTAAACTTACACATTCATTATCATTTTCACGTGCTCGATCAATCATTAATTCCATTAATCTTTTTCCAATATGCTGTCCTTGAAATTGCGGAGCAACAGCAATATTAGTGATATGAGTTTCGCGGGAATAAAAACGCGCACCGATAAAAGCGACTAACGTGGAAGCTTGGTAGACAACCAAATACAAGGAATTTTTTCTTTTTTTAAGCTCAGATTCAAATGAAAAACTACTCCATGGAGTTTGTCCTGAATAAACCTGTTTTTCTAAAATGAGCAAACCTGGAATATCATTATCCGTTGCTTGCATAACTTGCAAAACTTTACCATTTACCGTCATGATAAACGGTGAAAAATTTATATTTATTCTATTTTCAACAGGATGAAAAAAATCATTAAACTTCTTCAACATAATTACTATCTGGTTCAAATGGCTTGCCAGTCTTCTTATGCCAATCAACTTCGGCTTGAGTTCTGCGCAAGTAACGTGGCAACAATTTATCTGGATCAACTGGCTCAGCACTCACAGCTAACTTGCCAATCAAACCGGAATGAAGAACGTTTTGATCATCTGTTCCATAGCTATAATCAAAATCAGCTTCTTTAATCAAGTCATCTTGCTTTTCAAGGCCACTACCAACAAAAATAACTTTCTTAATGTCATTTTCAGCCAAATAATCTTTCACTGCATTAAGTAAAACGTCAATATGATAGTGACCGTCCGGAATAACATTTTCTGGCATATTATTTTTATTTACATAGCCACCAGCAAAGTAATTATCATTACGAGCATCAAGACCAGCTACGATCAAAGTATTTTCATCTTTTACTGATTCAGCTAAAGCCTGTAAAGTAGAAATACCCACGACTTCTTTATTTAAAATGCTGGCAAACATTTTTACTGTAGTAATTCCAATTCTTAATCCCGTATAAGAACCAGGTCCAATTGCTACTGCAAAACGATCGATATCTTTTAATTTCAAATTATTAGCCTTTAAAATTTCATCAATCATTGGATCAAGATGTTCACTATGATTGCGCTCATCTTGTTCATTTTTTTCAACTATAATTTCTTCATCGTTATTCAAAGCTACGCTTAAATGATTAGTAGCGGTTGAAACACTTAAGATTTTCATATTAGATTACTATTCCTTTATATTTAAAATCACTTTTTTATTTTAACACGAGAAAGGGCTTGTAAGACAAAGTAGATTACAACCATTTGAATCCAAGGAACAATTGCTTCTTTGGGAATACGCTGAATCAAAGCTACTTTTAAATCTACGCCATATAAAAGACTGACCCATAGCGTATTCATGGCTATATTAACGATAATAGTAACTAAAATTGTGGATACAATAATCCGCCAAATTTCCACGGGCTTTTTATAGAAAAATAAGCCATAAATAAGTGGCGCTGCCATTGCCGTTAAAGTAAAGCCAATAAAGAAGCCACCTTGATTGCCAAAAATTGCTGAAGAAATCAAATCACTAATTCCGCCACCAACAGCTCCCCAAATAGGTCCGAATAAATAGCCAAGCATAACGCTCCCAATAAATCCCAATCCTACTTTAACCATTGCAGGTCCAAACGAAAATTGACTTAAAATTATTTTGATAGCAACGATTATTCCAAGCAAAACTAATTTACGCAATTCTTCACCGCGTATTTGTTTAGATTTTGAATTCATTCTATCCCCCCTCAATAAAAAAAGCACGACCCGATGTCATGCTTTTATTAAATCATACTTTGCTATATCTTTCGCCATTTTAGTTTGCAAACAGTCTTTTCATTGCCTTCTTCATCTTCAATTGCATGATAAGAAACAATTTCATTATTATCGTTTGTTAAAGTTAAACATGAATAAGGCATTTCTCCATACTGTACTTCACGGTCAAACTTAATATCAATGTTTTCCACCATATGATTCTTTAAAAAGTCTCTTCCCAACATATCAATAAACCAATTAAAGTAGTGACTATTGGTTAAATGGTGGTTAGTATCAAGATCATCATAGCGAACACGATACTGGCGTTTTTTATCATATGTTTTTTGTGCACGCAAACGAGGAAAACGAGGCATTTTTGCTAAAAGTGGAACATTAAATTGCTTCATTAACTCTGGATCAGAAGGAACCATTTTACGTTTTTTCAAATCAAACAATACCCATTGACTAGTAACTTTAACGAGTTGATTGCCTTTTTCATCTTCGATGCCGAAATCACGATATTCAAAGAATTTATTATAGCCACTAGCTTCTGTAGTCAAAGTAACTTTTTCAAGCGTCTTAGGCAATCTTTTAATATCAAAATGATACTGCGTAACAACCCAACCTTGCCTTGAGCCATTAAATCATCAGTGCCTGCCCCGCCTTTATCCAATTGGTGTTCAGAAACCTGCATTAATAAATCAACCATGGATGGCAATTTTAAATGTTGATTTTCATCGCATTCACTAAATTCTATTTGATGTTCTTCTCTATATTGCATAACTATCCTTGATGATATTCGTCATAAAGTTCATTTTTAGAAACGTTGTGTTCCTTAGCGACTTTCTTAATAGCATCTTTTTTGCTTTCACCTTGATCAACCAAATCATTTACCAAGGCAATTAATTCTTTCCAAGAAAGTTGCTTAGCTTCTTCAGTATTAGGCGAAATTAAAATTACGAATTCGCCACGAGGAGCATTCTCAGCAAAATAATCGCTAACTTCACTCACAGTCCCACGAACAAATTCTTCATGAATTTTTGTTAATTCACGCGCAGCTACCATTTGACGATCTGCCGGTAATACTGAAGCCAATGTCTTTAAAGTTTTTGCTAAACGATGAGGTGCTTCATAAAAAATTGATGTCCCACGAAAATCGCTCATTTGCTTAAAGTAAGGCTTTTGTTCTGAAGATTTTCTTGCAAAAAGCCATAGTAAGTAAACGGTTGTGCATCAAAACCTGATGCAATTAGCGCTGTCGCAAAAGCAGAAGGGCCAGGAAGTGGAACAACTGGAATATTATTTTTTATACATTCTTGAACCAAAATATAGCCAGGATCAGAAATAACAGGCATCCCTGCATCACTAATTTCGGCAATTGTTGCTCCATCTTGCATCAACTTGATTAATTCTGGAGCCCTTTCCTTAGAATTATACTTATGAAAAGAAATCATACGATTATGTACGCCAATTTTTTCGAGTAAAATCCCACTCGTTCTAGTATCTTCTGCCGCAATATAATCAGCATTTGTTAACACCTTTTTGGCTCTTATAGTAATATCTTCTAAGTTTCCAATTGGCGTTGGCACCAAATAAAGCTTACCTGAATCATCTTTATAACTACTTTGACGTTGCATACTTTTCGTCCTTATCGTTTCTTCTTTTCACCAAAATTATCTAAAATATCCAAACAAAACATACAATCTGAGCTAGGATCACGGTGTGAACCGTAATACATATTGCAGATATGATATCCTGAGCTATAAATTTGGCGCAAAGATTCCAAACCACTTTGAATTTTGGCAACTGGTTCGCCACGTTTGGCCGTCAATTTATCAAGTTTTTCACGCAAAAGCTGATTTTCAACCTTCAACTCAGTATTTTCTTTTAAAGTTTCGAGCATATCATTTTCCAAACTCTCAACTGTCTTAGTCATTTTTTCCATTGAATTATGAAGCTGTTGCAACTTGGAATATGGATCCATTAATCAACACCTACCGTTTCCACTGTAAAGCAAGATAATCTAATAAATTTCGAAAGTTAACATTGCTAAAACGCATCTTATCTATTTCTATCAAACATTCTAGCATATGCATCCCTGCTAACCGTCTATTTTCGTCTTTTAACTCTTTTTGTGCAAACAATTTTAAACTAAGCAAAATATAATTTTGCAACGTACTTATTTTTGCATTATCGGATAACTTATGTGCACTAACAAAAGAAAGGCTATTCTTTTCAAGGAGTTCTTGATAAAAATACTTGATTTCTTGATCAATTTTCTTTGTATCTTTTAACTCTTCAATTTCTTCACTTGAAAAGCCATTTTCGATCAAGATCGCTTCTCTGCCATCCTTTTTTTCACCACTATCGAATTTGAGAATCTGAGTTCTAGATCGAATAGTAGGCAAAATTTGATCGGCATTATTAGTAATTAAAATCGAGACAACTGGCGCAATTGGTTCTTCAAGAAGATTAAGCAAAGCATTAGCAGCTGGCATTGTTAGTTTTTGTGCCTCATTAATCATAAAGAATCTTCTACTGCTTTCAACTGGACTTTTTGCTAACTCTTCCTTTAAGGGACGAATTTGATCAATTCCTACAGTCTGTTTTCCTTCGGTTTTTACCAACAAAACATCAGGATGATTGCCAGACAAAATTTGCCGGCAATTAGCACACGTACCATCCGGCTTATCCTTACCTGTACAATTGAACAAACATGCTAACCAATAAGCTGTATTTAAAGCACGCTTTTCATCATTATCCACAAATAGATAACTATGAGCTAATTGCTTTTTTTCATAAGCTCTTTTTAAAAAATCAGCCTGCTTACGGCTGATATCTGTAATATTTATCATTAGAATCGTTTAAACTCATCTACAGAAACAACAAAACAAGTTGCCCCACCAATAGTTACCTTAACTGGTTGATTCATTTCAAGGCCGGTTGAAAGAGGATTAGGTTGAATAAAGCCTTCACGTGCTTCAGACTTTTCTTTAATAATATCAAGTACATCTTGAACTTTTTCATCTTCAATCCCAATTAAAAAAGTAGTATTTCCTTCGCTTAAAAAGCCCCCGGTTGTTGACAACTTAGTTGCTCGTACATTATTTTCAATAAAAGCACGTTGCAATCTATTAGAATCATCTTTTTGAACAATGGCAATAACTAATTTCATTTAATCACCCTTTTAAAAAAGCTCTGGCAAACGTTTTTGAATTGTTGAAATCGTTGTTTCAACCACTTCTTCAAATGGTTTGCTTGCATCAATTATAGCAATGCGATCAGAATATAATTTATTTACTTCCTGATATCCTTCATATACTTTTTCATGAAAGGCCAACTTTTCTTGTTCTAGACGGTCTTCATGACCAGGACGTAACTTTTCAATTCTAGCTAAGCCAATTTTAGGATCTAAATCAAAGAATAAAGTCAAATCTGGTTCAAGTCCACCAGTTGCAAAGTCATTAATTTCTTTAACTTCTTTAATTCCTAAATTGCGTCCTGCTCCTTGATAAGCTAAAGAACTATCCACAAAACGATCAGAAATAACTATTTTTCCTTCATTTAAAGCTGGCTTAATAATTTCTTCGACATGTTGACTTCTAGCAGCAGCATAAAGCAATGCTTCAGTACGATCAGACATTTTGACGTTTTCTGGATCTAAAATTATCTTTCTGATCTTTTCTGCAATTTTTGATCCGCCCGGTTCACGAGTCACAAGATATTGTGCTTTGAGCTTAGGACCTATTTGCTTTAAAACTTCTGCTAAAACTGTACTTTTACCTGCCCCATCAGGACCTTCAAAACTAATAAAAAAACCTCTCATAGAATCCTCCATATCTTTATTCTACAGAAGTTTACCATACTTTAACAGTCCTAAAATTTTCAAAAATAAAAAGCCCGCCTCAGCGAGCTTTTTTATTGCGTAATTGCGTTAGTGATACCACTAAATCTTGTATGACGATAACGAGCTTCATTATATAAAAAACTATATTTTGCTTGTAAAATTTTGCTAGCAACAACGTTATCATCTGACATATCCAATGTAGTTTGATCTAGATCTTGTTGAAGAGCAATTTGATTCTGCAATTTTTCAACCAAGGCAATCAGCTTTTGATCGCCCTCTTCTTTGATCTTATCTCTCTTTTTTCTTGCCATTATAAAGACGTTCTCCCTTGCACTGCACGCTTCAAGGTAATTGAATTTGCATATTCAATATCGCTTCCGACAGCAAGTCCCGCAGCCAAACGCGTAACTTTAATTCCTGCTGGCTTAATCAATTTGCTAATATACATCGCCGTTGATTCACCCTCAGGGGTTGAATTTAAAGCTAAAATTACTTCTTTGACTTGATCTTGCTTTTGCAAACGAGTAATTAAAGACTTAATGTTGATTTCTTCAGGTCCTACGCCATCCATTGGAGATAAAACACCGTGAAGAACATGATAAAGTCCATCATACTCTCCCATTTCTTCAAAGGCCATGACATCTTTTGGCTGTTCAACAACCATAATCGTTGCTTGATCACGATTAGGATTAGAACAAATATCACACGGATCCTTTTCAGTGATGTTACCACAAATTGAACATTGGTGAAGATTCTTTTTCACATCATTCAAAGATTTGGCAAAATCCTGCACATCCTGTTCAGGCATATCCAAAGTATAAAAAGCCAATCTAGTTGCAGTTTTTTCACCAATTCCTGGCAACCTCATGTAAGATTCAATAAGTCGTGCAATAGGTAATGGATATTGCAATTACATCAAGCCTTTCGTGTATTTGCCTAAACTTGCTTGGGTAGCTTCATCAATTGAAGAAATTCCCTTGTTAACAGCATCAATAATTAAATCTTGAAGCATGTCTGGATCATCTGGATCGATTGCTTCTTTGTTAATCTTCAAATCTTTAAGCTTACGGTCACCGGTAAAGGTAGCTACAACTAAGTCATCTGCTGATTTTCCGGTGAATTCTTGAGCAGTAATATTTTCTTGTTCTTCTTGCATTTGTTGTTGAAGCTTCTTAGCTTGCTTCATCATTTGTTGCATATTCATACCGCCCATACCGCCAAAATTAGGTCTTCTACTCATTTTAAATCTCCTTTAAAAACTAATCTTTAATATTTACTGTATCACCAAATAAAGCCTTTGCTTTATTAATTACTTCAGGATCATCTTTTGGTTCTTCTGATTCTGTTTTTTCTTCTTGAATTGCTTCAATCTTTTGCTTCTTTTTAGCTAAAAGTTCCGCTTTATGACTTTGAACAAATTCATTTCTAACAGCCATCCAGTCATTATCAGGTACCAAAACAATATCATAAGAATGTTTAGTAAATTTTTCAATATAACCTGTTAGTTTCGCCAACAAATCACTATCTGAACTTGCTTTTTCAAACCATAATGTATATTTGCATTTCATTACAACTTGATCAGGACTTGCCGCAACAGGTTCAAGCACATCGAGAAGTGCTTTTTCAGAAACTTCTAAAACAGACTTCAAATCTGGCCAAACATCTTTAATAGCTACTAAATCCTGCTTAGTTGCATTTTCCAGTACATGATAAACCTGCTTACGATTTTGTTCAGTTGTTTTCTTAACTTTTTTAACTGTTTTCCTTGGTTCAGGCTGAATAATCTTAGTTTGCTTACGAGCGGGTGCCTTCTTTTCTTCATTATCCATATGAAAAATCATATTAGGTTGTGAAGAATGACTTACAGGTCGACTAGATAAACTAGAAACTTGTCTTGTTAAATCAATAACTTGTTTTTTCAGAGCAGCGACTTCGGCTTGCAAATCAGTGTTTGCACTTGCAGATACTGGTTGAACTTCCGGAGCTTTTACAGTTTTTGAAATTTCATTCGAATTATTAACTTTTTGACTAGCTGCCACCAAAAATACTTCCAATGGAATTTGTTGTTGATTAGTGTAACGCAAATCATTCAAAGCATTATTAGCTAATTTTATTAAATTAAAATAGCGTTCACTTGGAACTTCTTTGATTTTTTCCGCAAAATCTTTAGTTAAAAAGCTACTGCTGTTTTCACGATCATTTGCTTTATTAACCATTAAGGCATTAGTTGCTAAATCAATTAATTCATCCAAAATGTTTTTAGAACTAGCACCATCGGCTAAAGCAGACTGAGTTTGTATTAAAGCATTTCCTGCATCTTCGTTCAATAAGGATAATAAAATTGTTTCAATTTTTTCTCGTGCCGCAAAGCCAGTAATTTGCAAAGCATCATCATAATTAATGTTGCCTTTTTCATAACTCAGCAATTGATCAAGAATACTTAAAGCATCACGCATCCCGCCATCGGCAACTTGCGCAATAACCGCTAAAGCCTTATCTTCATAAGCAATCTTTTCTTGATCAAGAATGTACTCCATTCTCTTTTCAAGATCAGACTTAGATATGCGTTTAAAATTATATCTTTGCGTTCTTGAAATAATAGTTGCTGGAACTTTTTGTAGTTCAGTTGTGGCCAGAATAAATACAACATGCTCAGGTGGCTCTTCCAAAGTTTTAAGTAAAGCATTAAAAGCTCCTATCGAAAGCATATGAACTTCGTCGATAATATAAACTTTGTACTTTCCTTGCGTAGGAGCGTATTTTACCTTATCACGAATATCACGAATTTCATCAACGCCATTATTTGAAGCTGCATCGATTTCCATGATATCAGGCATTGAACCAGCATCAGCTGCAAGACAATTCTCACATTCATTGCATGGTTCGCCATCTTGCAAATTAGTACAATTTAATGCCTTAGCAAAAATTTTGGCACAAGAAGTCTTACCTGTCCCACGCGGACCAGCAAACAAAAAAGCATGTGAAATAGTACCACGTTTTATAGCATTTTTAAGAGTGTCGGTAATGGCTTCCTGTCCGACAACACTATCAAAAGTGCGAGGTCGCCATTTACGATATAGCGCTTGATAAGCCATGAATTCTCTTTCCCTAGTAAAAAACTCTTAACTCTTTGAAAGAGTTAAGAGTTTGTAATTGTCTAATAAAAGGCACATGCCTGAACAACCTTAGTGCTGCTACCTTCCGGTCCTGACACAATTCAGAAGCCAAACATTGCCCAACAAATATAATAACGTATTTTGAAAAATATTTCTACTATTAGCTAATTTTCTTCTAAATTATTTTTAGCAGCTTTTTTAGCTTCTTTCTGCTTTTTGCGAATTGCCCTAAAAAAGTTAGTCAACATCTGGCCACATTCTTCTTGATTCAATCCAGCTATTACGTTAGGATGATGATTAAATTTTTCTACAGCAAATAAATCAACTACGCTTCCTGCAGCCCCCGCTTTAGGATCCATAGCACCAAAAAAGATATTTTTTATACGCGAATTAATGATAGCTCCTGCGCACATTGGGCAAGGTTCTAATGTTACAAATAAGCTGCAATCAATTAAGCGCCAAAAACCAATATTTTTGCAAGCTTCACGAATCGCAATCATTTCCGCATGCTGGGTAGCATCTTGATCTAGTTCACGGCGATTATATCCTTTTCCTACAACTTCACCATTAGGATCAACTACAATTGCGCCAATCGGCACTTCATCTTGTGCCTCAGCTTTTTTAGCCTCTTCTACGGCCAATTGCATATATTTTTCTTTATCTTCGTCTGTGAACATATATTAGCTACCTCAATGTTTTTAATTTTTTACGGCCTTTAAAATGTAATAGCCTTTATCCCTATCCAAAATTTCACAATTGCCATAAGTTTCTTTAAGCAACTTACGTGCACTTGGCTCACCTTGTTTTTTCTGAATAACTACTAATAAAACACCATTATTTACAAGATAATCTTTCGCATCTGCTAAAATCGCAGAAACAACTTTTTTGCCCGCTCTAATTGGGGGATTGGTCAAAATCATGCCAAACTTTTTAGTTTTATCAACTTGCGAATAAACATCTGATGAGTAAATATTCACGTTGCCAACATGATTAAGCTCCGCATTTCTTTTTGCTAAAGCTAATCCACGTTCATTGACATCGACCATATCAACAGTTTGATTAGGCCAAAATTTTGCAGCAAATAATCCAATTGGGCCATAACCTGTCCCAACATCAAGAATATTATTTTCAGGAAATTTCACGTTTTCCATCGCTTTAATTAAGACACCAGAACCATAATCAACACGCATTTTTGAGAAAACTCCAGCATCGGTATTAAACTTTAAATCAACGCCGCCAACATGATAATCTACAACATGTTCATCATGTGCGGCATCAGGATTTTCTGCAAAATACATTTGATTTTTATTATTTGCCATTTTCATCCTCGCTCTTCTTTTTTGAAATCCAACCTTTTAAACGGCGCCATTCCGTAGAATTTTGTTCTTTACGCAACTCTTCAATTTGAGCCTGCATTTTTTTATTGGCATCAGCTAAATCTTGATTTTGCTTTTCAAGATTATCAAGCTTTTTTAAAATAAGCTGCATATTACTTTGGTTTTGACTAGTATTAATAGCCGAATTTTTCTTCATAAAATAAGTCGTAAGTGAACTTGTAACCATACCCATGATTCCTACACCAATTAAAATCATTACTAAGATTACAAATTTTCCCATTAAAGTTTTTGGTGAGATGGTATAGGTAGAAATATCACCATAACCCACAGTACTTGCAGTTGTAATAGCCCACCAAAACGCTCGATCTAAAGAAACGTGTTCAGTAATTGAAATCGCAACAGATCCTAACATTAAAAAGGCAATACTAAAGTAAATCATATAAAGAATGCCATTAGTATGCAAAATTTTACGTAATTTACCAACCAATCCAGCTAATCGAATCAGCCGTAGCAATCGGAAATATAAAACAATATTCCCCATCTGTGCCATTTCCATCCAGTTAAAAGCAATACCTACTGGAATAATGGCTAATAAATCATAAATATTATTTTTTACAAACAGGCGCTTATCATCTGACTTATAAAGTCTTACAAAATAATCGATTGCAAAAATAATCAAAATAATGTTATTTACCCAAAACCAACGTGAGTAACGCCCATTAATATCAATTACTGCAGCAAAATCCATGACAATCAAAACAATTGCGATAATTGCTAGAATTGCCATTGTCCATTTATAAATATTTTTCTTAAGTGTTGTATCCATATCTATATTTTACGAAAAAAAAGAGGACCCTGCCAAGTGGCAAAATCCTCTTTTTATAAATAGTCGCCCAGTTGGGCAGTAACTATTTAAGGGTTACAGTAGCACCAACTTCTTCAAGCTTAGCCTTGATGTCGTTAGCTTCGTCTTCTGAAACGCCTTCCTTAACGTTCTTAGGAGCACCATCAACAAGGTCCTTTGAGTCCTTAAGGCCAAGACCAGTAATGTCACGAACAACCTTAATAACCTTAACCTTTTCTTGACCTGCTTCAGTCAATTCAACGTCGAATTCTGACTTAGCTTCTGCAGCACCTGCAGCACCTGCAGCTGCAACTGGAGCAGCAGCAGTAACGTCAAATTCTTCTTCAATAGCCTTTACAAGGTCGTTCAATTCAAGGATGGTAGCACCCTTCAAATCTTCAATAATCTTTTCAGTATCTAAAGCCATTTATATATCCTCCGAAAATTTAGAATTTAGATAATAGCTATGATAATTTCTTATCAACAATTATTCAGCTGATTCGTCCTTTGATTCAGCAACAGCTTTAACAGCATATGCGAAGTCGCGTACTGGAGCTTGCAATACAGATACAAGCATTGACAACAAACCTTCGCGACCTGGGATAGCAGCAAGTTCCTTGATTTCTTCTTTTGAAGTCAACTTACCTTCAAGCATACCACCCTTGATTTCGATAACGTCAAAGTCATCTTCGTACTTAGAAACAATACGAGCAGGTTCAGTAACGTCGTCAGCGTTATCAGTGTAGACAACAGCAGTTGGGCCAACAAAAGTATCGTCAAGACCTTCAATACCAGCCTTAGCAGCAGCGCGTCTTAAGTAGGTGTTCTTGATAACCTTCATCTTAACATCGTTATCACGAAGTTCCTTACGCATGTTAGTAACTTCTTCAACAGTCAAACCTAAGTAGTTAATTACCAAGATAGCCTTTGCACTCTTAAGTTCTTCAGCAAATGCATCAACGAGCTTTTCTTTTTCAGCAATAGCAGCTTTACTCAATCGATTTCACCTCCATAATTACTCTGATAAATTCTATAAGGCCTTTTTATATAAAAACTCCATGCCGAAAGACATGGAGCGTAAAAATCTTCATTATCTTCTGGCCTCGGCGGGATATTAAGGCGTCATGCCACCCGAGTCTTAGGTAGAATTTACAATTACATAGTATAGCAGGACATATGATTTAGCGCAAGGAAAAAATTAAATAGTTTTTCCTTCAGTTGGATTCGACAACTCTTCAAGCTCACCTGTAGTTTTGTAAACAACCCACATTGCCAAATTAACGATGTGATCGCCAATTCTTTCTAATAATCTAGTAACTACAAAGTAGCTTGATGAAGCTACGGCTACGCTTGGATCATTTTCAATTCCATCAATAATCAACTTTCGAGCCTTAACATAATCTTCATCAATTTCAGTATCATGCGCTGCAACAGATTTAGCCATTTTACCGTCATCTTGAACATAAGCAGTCAAAACTTGAATCAACATGTGGCGTACATTATGAGTCATGCGAGAAATAATTTCTTCTACTTCTGGAATTCGAGGATTTCCCTTTACACGAATTGTTTCCAAAGCAATACTAATTGCATTTTCACCAATTCTTTCCAAATCAGTTGTTGCCTTCAAAATACTGATTACCACTCTAAAATCAGTCGCAACTGGCTGTTGTAAAGCCATTAATTTCAAGGCTTTCTTTTGAATGTCTAAAGATTCATGTGGAATCTTTTCTTCATCATCAACCATAGCTTGTGCTCTTTTTTTATCATGATCAACAAAAGCTCTTGTAGCATGATCAATTTCATCATTTACAAAAACACCCATTTCCATAAATTGGGTATTCAATTTTTTCAATTCATCTAAAAATATTTCGTGCATCTTTTACCTCAATACTCTAACCAAAACGACCGTTAAGGTAATCACTTGTAATTTGTTTTTCAGGTGCAATAAACATCTGCTCTGTTGGACCAGCTTCAATCAAATTGCCATTCATTAAAAATGCTGTTTGATCAGAAATTCGCCCTGCCTGTTGCAAGTTGTGCGTAACCATAATGAAAGTATATTTGTGTTTTAATTCCATTAAAGTTTCTTCAATTTCTGAACTTGAAATTGGATCCAATGCACTTGTTGGTTCATCAAGCAAAACAACTTTTGGTCTAACCGCTAAGGCTCTTGCAATACAAATTCGTTGTTGTTGTCCGCCTGAAAAAGCCTGAGCGTTTCTATTTAAATTATCCTTAGTTTCCTTCCAAATTGCAGCTTGCTTTAAGCTTTCCTCGACTCTTTGGTCAATTAATTCTTTATCTTTAACACCGGCTAAACGCAAACCATAAGCAATATTGTTATACACAGAAAAAGGAAAGGGTGTTGGCTGCTGGAAAACCATACCAACTTCTTTTCTTAATTCAACCAAATCAGTTTTTGGACTATAAATATCTTTTCCATCGAATAAAATTTCACCAGTAATACGAATATTTTCAATATCATCATTCATTCGATTTAAGCAACGCAAAAAAGTTGACTTACCACAACCTGAAGGACCAATTAATGCCGTTAATTCTTTTTCATGAAAGTTCAGACTAATTCCATGCAAAGCTTCAAAATTGCCATAGTTTAACTTAACGTTCTTTGCAGTTATAACTTCTTTCATTTCTTTTCCTTTAACCAAAACTACCTTGAATATAATCTTCCGTAATCTTGCCCTTAGGATTAGTAAAGATTTCGGCTGTTGTATTATATTCAATTACATGTCCAAGATGGAAAAATGCAGTATAATCACTGATTCTAGATGCTTGCTGCATATTATGCGTAACCATAATCATGGTATATTTGCTGCGAAGCTGTTTTAAAGTATCTTCAAGCTTAGACGTTGAAACAGGATCAAGGGCACTAGCGGGTTCATCCAAAAGTAAAATTTCTGGTTTAACTGCTAAGGCACGTGCTATACAAAGTCTTTGCTGCTGACCACCTGAAAGAGCCAAAGCACTTTTATCAAGTTTGTCCTTAACTTCATCCCACAAAGCAGCCGCACGTAAACTTTCTTCAACAATTTGATCTAATTCATTTTTATCATTCATGCCATTAGCTTTTAAAGCATAAACAATATTTTCACGAATTGATTTTGGAAAAGGATTGGGACGTTGAAAGACCATACCAATATTTTTACGCAATTCATAAACATTAATATTTGACTTATTAACGTCTAATCCATGAAAAATAATTTCGCCATTAATCGTTGCTACTCGGTCATTCATTCTATTTAAAGATCGTAAAAAGGTTGATTTACCAGAACCTGAAGCACCAATTAATGCTGTAATCGTATTTTTCTTGAATTGCAAACTCGCATCAAATAGCTTTTGAACTGTACCGCCATATAAAACACTTAAATCTTTAGTCGACAAAGCTATCTCATCTGAATCAAACGTCTTGATATAGCTTGGTTTGTTAATTACTTCCATTTTTCACCTTTATTTTGCTGCCGTTAATTTTTGATAAAGCTTATTGCCTAAATAGCGAGCACCTAAGTTAAACAAGATAACCACAATAACCAACAAGGCTGAAGTTGCCGCAGAAACAATGGTAGCATCTGAAATAATTCCTTCTGTGTTCACTTTCCAAATATGAACGGCCAAAGTTTCAGCAGGACGCATAACATTCAAAAAACTCGTTGGACTGAATGGATTCCAGTTTGAATAATCTACAGTTGAGCCACTTTGCCCTGCGGTATAAATCAAGGCTGCAGCTTCCCCAAAAATTCTTCCAGCACTCAAAATAAGTCCTGTTAAAATTCCTGGTAATGCCGCTGGTAACACAATTCCGCGAATGGTTTTCCAATTAGAAAGACCTAAAGCAAGACCAGCTTCACGTTGAGCCTGGGGAACGCCCTGAATTGCTTGTTCAATATTACTGGTAAGAATTGGCAAGTTAAAGAATGTCAAAGCTAAAGCACCAGAAATAATTGAAAAACCAAAACCGAATTGAACAACAAATAATAAATAGCCAAATAAACCTACAACAATTGAAGGAAGCGAGCTTAAAATTTCAATTGTCGTTCTAATCAAACTAGTAATCCAATTATCTTTAGCATATTCAGAAAGATAAATCGCTGCTCCCAAAGCAATTGGCAAAGAGATAATTGTTGTTAAAACAAGCAAATAAAGCGAATTAAACAATTGATCTCGAACACCGCCCCCTGCTTTATATGATGAAGCTTCAGAGGTTAAGAAATGCCACGATAAATGAGGGACACCAGTAATTAAAATATTGCCTAAAATACCAGCTAAAATTAAAACAACGATTGCAACCAAAATATGAATAATAATCGTTGCTAATTTATCTCTGCTTTTCGCATTCATTACTTTTGTCCCTTCTTTCCTACTAATCTAACTAAGAAGTTAAATACCAATGACATAATCAAAAGCAAAAGCGCTAATGACCATAATGCATTATTTGGTAAAGTTCCCATAACCGTATTACCCATTTGGCTAGTTAATTGACTAGTTAAGGTTGCCGATGGACTTACCAAGTTGTAAGGCATAAGAACTGCGTTACCAATAACCATTTGAACAGCTAAGGCTTCACCAAAGGCACGTGCCATACCAAAAATAATCGCAGTTAAAATTCTTGGTGTTGCTACACGTAAAACAACTTTATAAATAGTTTGCCAATGCGTTGCTCCTAAAGCTGCAGAAGCTTGTCTAAAATGTTTAGGAACCGCCTTTAATGCATCAACAGTTAGTGAAGTAATTGTTGGTAAAACCATAACAAATAAAACTAAAGTTGCCGCTAAAATACCAAAGCCAGTTCCGCCAAAAATATTTCTGATAACTGGAACAATAACAGTTAAGCCTAAGAAACCATAAACTACGGATGGAATTCCTACTAATAACTCCATTACGGATTGCAAAAATTGCGCATCTTTTTTAGAAGTATATTCCGTCATAAAGAGCGCTACGGCAATTGCAAATGGGGTGGCCACCAAGGCAGCTAATAAAGTAACAGAGAAAGAAGTTACAATCATAGCAGCTGCCCCAACATGATTTTTACCATCACCTGGATCCCAATCTGTAGAAGTTAAAAAGTGGAAGATATTGACATGATCATTGAAAAAGGTAGCTAAACCATGTGCACCTACAAAGCCAATAATTGAAACAACTAAAACGATAATCAATCCAATGGCAAAATAAGTTAAACCTTTACCCCAATATTCTTGACGTGTTTCTTTAGATGGCTTAGTTAATTTATCAACATCAACATCATTAGGTCCCATCTTCTTCAGCTTAACATGAGGGACTTTCTGTTCGGCAATTGCTTGATCAACTACCTGTTTTAAATCTTCTGTATTTTTACTCATTCATTTACCCAATCTTTGTAACTTTATTGTTACTATCACGCATTACCTTCATATCGTTAATGCTTAAGTAACCAATTTCAGGAATCAAATCTTTCTGTACTTTCTTTCCCAACATATAGTTAATAAAGGCTGCAACCTTTTTAGTCGGTTTACCTTTGGTATACATATGTTCATAAGACCATAATTTCCACTTATTAGTTGTAATATTTTTATTAGTTGGTTTAACATGGTCAATATCTAATTTTTGAATATGCTTGTCATTAGCATATGGGAATGAAATATAGCTAATTGTACCTGGGGTTGAATTAACAATTTTCTTAACTGCTCCGTTAGAATCTTGTTCTTGAGAACGAATTGGTTTTTGTCCCTTTAAAACAATATCTTCAAATGAAGTTCTCGTACCACTACCTTTTGAACGATTAATAACGGTAATTGGTTCGTCTTTTCCACCAACCTGTTTCCAATTAGTAATTTTTCCTGTAAAAATCTTCTTTAATTGTTCAGTAGATAAGTTTTTAATACCAACATTTTTATTAACAATCGGTACAATACCAACTACTGCAATTAAGTGATTTTTCAACTTTTTAGCATTAATTCCTTTTTGTGTTTCTGCAAAGACATCGGAAGTCCCAATTTCTACCGCTCCGGCTTGAACCTGACTTAGTCCCGTACCAGATCCTCCACCTTGCACAACAATATTGCTTGATGGATGAGCTAAACGATAATCATTTCCTGCTTGTTCAGCAAGAAGTTGCATGGCACTAGAACCGACAACAGTAATTTTAGAATTGTTGTTTTTGCAGCCTGTTAAAAAAAATACGGCTAAAAATAAAATACCAACAATCTTTACTCCAAGATGTTTATGCATGAAATACTCCTTTTATCGTGCGTGAAATCAACTAATGATACCATATAAAAAAAGCGTCCCGCAATAGTGCGAAACGCTTTATAATCATTATTTATATTTTATAACGATTAGTTCAAGTTCAATGGATCAAGCTTGATACCAGGGCCAAAGGTTGCAGCAACTGCAACACTCTTGATGTATTGACCCTTAGCTGATGCAGGACGAGCACGTAAAATTACGTCACGTAATGCGTCAAAGTTTTCAACTAATTGATCTTCAGTGAATGATACCTTACCGATAGCAGCGTGGATAGATGCTTGACGGTCTACACGGTATTCAACTTGACCAGCCTTAACGTTCTTAACAGCCTTTTCGATGTCCATGGTTACAGTACCAGTCTTAGGGTTTGGCATTAAGCCTTAGGTCCAAGGATACGACCCAAACGACCTACCTTAGCCATCATCATAGGGGTTGCAACAACAACGTCAAAGTCCAAGTAACCGTTTTGAACTTTTTCTACTAATTCGTCAGAACCAACTTCGTCGGCACCTGCAGCCTTAGCTTGTTCAGCTTGTGGGCCTTCAGCAAATACGATAACCTTTTGAGTCTTACCAGTACCGTTAGGCAAAACAAGTGAACCACGAATTTGTTGGTCAGCTTGCTTAGGGTCAACACTCAAGTTGTAAGAAACTTCAACAGATGCGTCAAAGTTTGCGTATGAGGTTTCCTTAACAAGCTTCATAGCTTCTTCAATTGAGTAAAACTTGTTTGAATCTACTTTCTTAGCAGCTTCTAAATATTTCTTACCATGCTTTGGCATGTGATTTCCTCCTTGTATATGTGGTCAATCGAGCTTTCTCTGAGCTCTCCCACCTAATATGTTACCTAAATAACAGGATTAGTCTTCGACTTCGATACCCATACTTCTAGCGGTACCTTCAACCATGCGCATAGCAGCTTCAATATCAGCAGCGTTAAGGTCTTTCATCTTAGTCTCGGCAATTTCCTTGACTTGGTCCTTAGTTACCTTACCAACCTTCTTGGTATTAGGTTCACCAGAAGCCTTTTGGATCTTAGCAGCTTGCTTAAGCAAAATAGCTGCTGGTGGAGTCTTAGTAATGAATTCGAATGAACGATCTTCATATACTGTAATAACTACAGGGATAATCATGCCCTTTTGGTCAGCAGTTCTAGCATTGAAGTCCTTAGTGAAACCTACAATGTTAATACCAGCTTGACCCAAAGCAGGACCAACTGGAGGTGCAGGTGTTGCAGCACCAGCTGGGATTTGTAACTTAACTACGTTAATAACTTTCTTTGCCACGGTCAAAACCTCCTTGATTCCGTGATGCGGTTAAAATGGAGAATTTACCTACTTCTCCTCCCACAATAATAAACGTACTTTACGTATGTTACCATCGTTTAACCGCAAATACAATACTAAATGATGAATTAATTATTCGTCCAACTTCTTAACTTGATCGTATTCAAGTTCAGCAGTTGTGGCACGACCAAACATATCAACAGAAACATAAACTTTGTATTTATCGGGTTGAATATCAGTGATCTTACCTACCATACCATTAAAGGCACCTTCAGTAATAGTAACTTGTTCACCAATTTCGAAGTCAATAGTTGGTTCCTTAGCAGGTGCGCCTTGCTTGTTGAGAAGACGTTTAATTTCTTCATCAAGAAGTGGTGAAGGCTTAGAACCACCACCATGTGAACCTACAAATCCAGTTACGTTAGGAGTGTTTCTTACAACAAACCAACTTTCGTCAGTCATTACCATTTCCACTAAAACGTAACCTGGAAATACTTTTTCTTCAACTTCTTGTTTCTTACCGCGAACAGTTTCAACTTTTTCTTCTTCAGGTACCATTACACGGAAAATGTAATCTTGCATCCCCATGCTTTGAGCACGTGATAACAAATCTGACTTAACTTTGTCTTCGTAACCAGAATAAGTATGCAAAACATACCATTTCTTTTCAGCTGTTTCGACCATTTCTTTTCTCCTTAATTTTCGGCAAACAAAAAAACCTCCACATAGAGGCCCTTTTCTTTTTCAATATTATACCACGTAGCAATATTATTTACTATGTTTAAGTTGCATTACATAATAGCTTGGGTCAAGGCACTGAATGCCCAATCTAAAGCACCCAAGTATGCAGCAAACAAGATTGAAGTTACAATAACAGTCACAGTATCGTGGCGATTTTGTTTATAAGTTGGCCAAGTGACTAACTTCATTTCGTGTCCAACGCTCTTAAAGAACTTGATCATCTACTTCTTACCTCGTTTCCTTATGTAATGTCATTTTACCGCAATGCTTACAGAACTTTTTTAATTCAAGTCGCTGAGTGCGATTCTTACTTGCGGTGATTGAGTAGTTACGCGACCCGCAAACGCTGCAGGCTAATGCTGCTTTTTTCACTGCCATAATCTCACTTCCAAACTTCCGCTATTGTAACAGAAATAGCCTAAGGATGCAATCTATTACGCCTTAAATAGATCAGGATGCCTATTTTGAAAAGCTGTTATCTTTTCATAGCTTTGATTAATTTCGTGTTCAATTTCCTGATAAATCGGAATAATTTCTTGATAAATCTTTACTTCTTTAGAATCAGGAAAATAAACTTTTTCTTCCGTAATAAAATTATTTATTTCCGATAGTTCTTTATTCATCCCTAATGCTAAACGTGCTAAAAACATGGCCGCTAATGTTCCACTTTGACTATTTTTCATAGCAACCATAGGTATATTAAATACATTAGCAAGCATTTGGCGAACAAACTCACTTCTTATAAAACCACCTGTAACTTTAATTGCTCGCGGTCTGCCAATATTTTCTGTTATCGCATGCGATGCTTCAAAAAGATTGAATACTATTCCCTCAAGCACACTACGAGCCATTTGAGGCTTAGTATGATTACGCGTCAGGCCAATAAAAGATGCTTTTGAATTTGCATTCCAAATTGGTGCCCTTTCTCCACCCAAGTAGGGATGAAAAATAAGTCCGCCACTTCCTGCCGGAACGCTTTGAGCAATATTTAAAAAATCTTCTGCAGTTTCATCCGCATCAAAAATTGTTTTACGCGCCCATTCAAAAGCAATCCCACCATTATTCACAGGACCGCCAACTAAATATGATTTTTTATCTGCTGGATAACAGAAATAACGCGCCTTTTTATCAATAATAGGTTGCGTAACCAAAGTTCGAACTGCACCTGATGTACCAACGTTAAGTGCAAAATCACTTTTACTTAAAACACCAACGCCAATTGTAGATAAATAGCCATCACTTGCGCCAATTACAATAAGCGTATTAGAAGACAGGTTTAATTTACGTCGATATTCATCACTCAAGTTTGAAATAATCTCAGTCGGCTTAGTCAATTTAGGCAATTGATCTATGCTTAACTCTAATTTATTCAAAATCTGGTTATCCCAAGTTAAGGTCTTTAAATCAAGCATTCCACTACCAGCAGCCATTGGAATATCCATCCAAAGCTCTCCGGTTAATCGATAAATTAAATATTCTTTTATTCCGATCCAATATTTCACTTGTTTATAAAGCTGGGCATTCTTTTCTTTAAGCCACATCAACTTATATACAGGCGCCATGGGATGAATTGGCATACCCGTATTTTGATAAATTATTTTTCCTAGCCCACTTTCTTTAGCTCCAGCAACTATTTCTTCAGCACGATTATCTGCCCAAGTAATACTATTAGTTAATAAGTTTTTATTTTCATCTAATCCAATCAATGAATGCATCTGGCTAGACCAAGAAATTGCCATTATTTTTCCGTCTGCGTTTTTGGACAGTTTATAAATTATCTGCTGAACAGCATCAAAGATAACTTCCGGATCTTCTTCCGCTTGTCCAACTTTAGTTTGAATCAAAGGATATGGAACCCCTATTTCAAAAATCTGCTTGCCATTTTCATCATAAAGAACGCCCTTACTTGCTGTCGTTCCCACATCTATGCCAATTATATATTTCATATTATTTTCTTTCTCTGTTTAAATCACACAGTTTAATATAGCAAAAAAAGTCGAGCCTTTCTTTCAATGTTTTTTATATACTACATCATGTAAGGAGTAAATAATGTTAGAAAAAATTGAAGCCGTTCAACGCATGCAAGATTATATTAAAAAACATTTATTTGAGAATATTACTCTTGCAGATCTATCAAAAGTTTCATTATATTCACCATGGTATTCATATCGTTTATTCATAGATCAAATTGGTATGACTCCAGCCAGATACATTCGTCGTTTGCGACTATCTCAGTCCGCATTAAGATTGCGTGACGACAAATGTAAAATTATAAATGTAGCCTTTGATATGGGATTTAAAAGTGTAGATGGCTATCAACGAGCATTCAAAAGCGAATTTAACTGCAATCCGAGTGATTATGTAGCTAATCCACGCCCGATTTACTTATTCTATCCTTACGGCGTAAAATTCAAGCCTACCGAAAGGAGACAAAAAATCATGAACAACATAAGAGATATTTTCATTCAACAAATTAACAAACCTAAGCGCAAAGTTATCATCAAAAGAGGAATTAAAGCTACCGACTATTTAGATTATTGTGACGAAGTGGGTTGCGATGTATGGGGATTATTGAAAAGTATAAAATCAATTAGTGGCGAACCTGTATGCCTTTGGCTCCCTCCTAAATACCGCAAGCCTAAAACTTCTGAATACGTTCAAGGCGTAGAAGTTTCTTCTGACTACAACGGCGAAATCCCAGAAGGATTTGATGTAATTGAACTTCCTGAAGCAAAATATTTAATGTTCCAAGGCGAACCATTCAAAGAAGAAGATCATGGCATAGCATTAAAGAAATTCGAGCTGCAATCAAAAAATATAATCCTGAAATTATTGGCTATGTATGGGATAAATCTAATCCAAGAATTCAGTTGGAACCAATTGGATCACGAGGATACATTGAAATGGTCCCAGTCAATGAAAAATAATATTTAAAAGGCATTTTTGAAAAATGCCTTTTTCATTTGCACAAAAAAACAGTTGCCGGAGAAGGCAACTGTTAATGGTGATCAAACAAAGCGTGATCACTGTGCGTAGAACATTGTTTTTAGTCGGATTACTTCTTAAGATTTTCGTTGACGAAGGCTTCAACTTTATCGTCAGAGTCTTTCAAAAATGGAAGCATATCTTCCTCCGTCTTCATGGTATCTCTACCATTCTTTTCCATGAAATAGTCCCAAAGGGCATCTCTAACTGGACGATCTGAATCACTCCAGTCAAAAACTTCACTCATGTGACGGTCTAACAATGCAGTCTTAATAATTTCGTCTGTCATCTTAAATTACCTCCTAAAATATTCTACAGACCATATTATAACGCAACTTTTTTAAAATAGAAGATTATTAAATTTATTACGAATCCGGCTCTTGGCCCTACCTAATTGTTTATCATCTAGCTGCCATTCTTCAATTATTTCCCTATCATCTGCCAATCCCATAATTGATAAAAAGGCTAATAATTCTAATTCGGATAAATTTTCAAAAAATTCATGACCAAACTCATTAATCGAACTTTGGATAATAATATGTTCTTCTTTTTGAACTAATTCACTGCACATTTCTTGTAACCATTCTAACGAGACACTCTGCATATACCCTTTACGGCGTTCAGCATATAGAATCTCACTAATGTCATCATTCTATTTTTTAATCGACTTCTAAAATATACGCTAAATTTTCCTTTGTCACTGGTATATTCACGTGCTGCTTCATAGCAAACAATTAATGCTTCTTGATTCCAATCATTAGAATCAAAATCACGTAAATAATATGTTTTTCTTAAACCAGAAATCATAGGATTATATAACTCAACTAATTTTTTCAAAGCCGTTCCATCTTTTTTTGCAGCTTTTTTAATAAGATCCTTTTCATTCATATCTCAACTTCCGCCTTTCGGATTTAAATTTGAGTAAAATGATATAAGACCTTCTGAGTAAAAAATAGTTCAAATCAACCACTTATATACAAAACACCCCTTTTTGTATGAAATCTTCATATAAAAAGAGGTGTTTTATATTTAAAAAATTCTATTTTAAAGGATGACGACTATTTAACATTTGGTAAAGCATAATACCAGTCGCTACACCAGCATTCAAAGACTGAACGTGACCAACCATTGGCAAGGTCAAAGTTTGATCCATTTGCTTTTTAAGGAGTGGAGAAATACCTTTACCTTCATTACCAATAACTAACACCGTTTTACCATTGGCATTCCATTCACGATAATCTGTCCCCTTCATGTCTGTACCGAAAATCCAATAGCCTCGCTTTTTTAAAGTTTTAGTTGTTTGAACCAAATTGTTAACGCGGGACACAGGAACATAATCAATAGCGCCAGTTGAAGTTTTAGCTACAATTGAAGTAAGCCCAGAAGCGTGGCGCTTAGGAATGATAATTGCATCAACGCCTGTCGCATCAGCAGAACGCAAAATTGAGCCCAAATTATGTGGATCCTCAATTGAATCAAGCATAAGCAAAAATGGTTCTTTACCTTCTGCATCAAATTTATCAAGCAATTTATCCAAATCAGCATACTCAAAACTGGAAACCGCTAAAACCAACCCTTGGTGGTTTCCACCAGCTACCAAACGATCAAGCTTGTTTTTGGGAACGCTTTGAACTACCAAACGTTTCTTTTTAGCTAAAGCATAAACTTGATTGGCAAAATCTTCTTGAATACCATGTTGTAAAAATACTTTATTAATCTTGCTCGCATCTTGCGTTTTTAAAAAATCAAGTCCGGCATGACGACCGAAAACAAAATCCTTATTAATTGAAGTCATAATCTTCTAGACCGCCTTCCTCAACAGTTTTAATACACCAAAGACTTACTTCATCTACACGATCATGTTGACCAGCCAAATCAAGGTAGCCAATGACAGCTTCAAAACCAGTTGAAAGTTGATAAGTCTTTAAGCTTGTATGTTTTGCTTTAGTATGACTTTTTGCATTGCGTCCACGGTGAAAAGCTGCTAATTCTGCTTCAGACAACATATTTTCATCCTGCATTTTTGCAATTAAGCCCGCTTGTGCCTTAGCCGAAACATAATGGGTTGCTTCTCTTTGCAAAACTTGTGGTTTCACAATACCACCTTTAATCAAATGGCGACGAATATAAATTTCATAAACAGCATCACCCAAATATGCCAAAGTTTGGCCACTCAAAGTATCTGGATTTATATCTTTTTCAGTTAATTTTTTTACTTTAATCACGAGTCCACCTTGTCCCTTGAGGAGTATCCTGAATAGTTACGCCCAATTCTTTTAATTGATCACGAATTTGATCACTGACGGCCCAGTCCTTATTTTTGCGTGCTTCGTCACGTTTTTTAACTAATTCGTCAATTTCCGCATCATCTGAACTGGCAACACTCGCTGTTAGCTTTTCGCAGTCAATTCCAAAGATGCTTAGCCATGAACTAAGAAGAGTCTTGAATTTCTTGAGTTCATCTTTATCAACGTTAGAAAGATTAGTATTAGCATTTACTACTGGTAAAACTTCATAAATAGCAGTCAAAGCATTTTGAACATTGAAATCATCATCCATTGCTGCTTCAAAGTTTTCCTTAGTTTTAGCAATTGCACTACGTAAAGAATCAGATACTTTAGATTCAGTATCATCTTCTAAACGATAGTCAATATTTTTAAGCGCATTCTTAAAGCGCTCCAAGATAGTTTCAGCCTGTTTTAAATTATCTTCTGAATAATTGATTTGTCGACGGTATTGAACGCTAGCCATGAAGAAACGCAAAACTTGTGGATCAACTTCCTTCAAAATATCATGAACAGTCACAAAATTATGAAGCGATTTTGACATCTTTTCTTGATCTTTACCGACAGTCACAAAACCATTATGCATCCAGTAATTGACAAATTTCTTTCCAGTTTTGGCTTCACTTTGAGCAATTTCATTTTCATGGTGTGGAAATTCCAAATCTTGGCCACCACCGTGAATATCAATTGTATCGCCTAAATACTTAGTCGACATAACTGAACATTCAATATGCCAACCTGGACGCCCCTTGCCCCATGGCGAATCCCACGCAATTTCGTCAGATTCTTTTTGTGCTTTCCAAAGAGCAAAATCAATTGGATCTTCTTTACGATTTTGTTCTTCATCATTAACATGCTCAGAAGCGCCTTCTTCAAGCTGTTCAATATTTTGATCGCTTAATTCGCCATAATCCATAAATTTTTTAGCACGATAATAAACATCCCCATCAACTTCATAAGCGTAACCCTTGGCAATTAAATCTTGAACAAAGGCAATAATTTCTTTAATTTCATGAGTAGCACGCGGATGAACTGTAGCTGGCTCAACATTTAAAGCATTAGTATCTTCTAAATAAGCATTAATATAACGTTCGGCAAGTTCCGGTACGGTGATCTCTTCTTTTCTTGCTTCATTGATCATCTTATCGTCTACATCTGTAAAGTTAGAAACATACTTTACTTTATAGCCTTTATATTCAAAATAACGTCTGATTGTATCAAAGGCAATTGCACTACGGGCATTACCAATGTGAATATAGTTGTAAACTGTTGGTCCACAGACATACATGCTAATTTGTCCTGGAACTAAAGGTTTGAATTCTTCTTTTTTTTCGCGTTAGCGTATTAAAAATTTTCACGGCTAATACTTGTCCTTTCTAAAACAGCTATTTTCATTTTACCAGACTATCAAAAAAGCTGCGTTTCCACGCAGCTTTTATTTTTATTAATTTAGCTATTAGAGACCATTTTCTTCCATTTGCTTCAAGGTTAAGTCAAGGTGGTTCATAACTCTTTCCTTACCTAAAAGTTCCATAGCTTCGCCGATACCAGGTCCAACCATTGATCTGGTTGCAGCAATTCTAATTGGCATGAAGAGCTTTCTACCTTTAATGCCAGTTTCACGACGAGTAGCTTGAATAGCACCCATGATTTGAACTGCAGTAAAACGAGGAATTAAATCAAGTTGCTTCTTGAATTCTTCAATTACTGGACGAGCATCATCATTCTTGATCTCTTCAAGTTCTTCATCACTCAAGTTCTTAGCATCTTCAAAGAAGATCTTAGCCATATCAACAATTTGGTTAGTGTATGACATTTGAACTGAGTAAATGTTAACCAATTGACGAACCCATTCCATCTTTTCTGGAGTTGGATTCTTTTCAATAAGACCTGCTTCTTGCAAGTTGTTCAAAGCAAGATCAAGCAAAGTATCACGATCAGCCTTCTTGATGTATTGGTTGTTTACCCATTCAAGCTTCTTTTGATCAAAGGCAGCTGGTGACTTAGACAAACGCTTAGGATCAAATTGCTTGATAAATTCACGTTGACTAAAGATTTCATTTTCACCAACAGGTGACCAACCAAGAAGAGTAATGAAGTTAAACATTGCATCTGGAAGGTAACCAAGGTCACGGTATTGTTCAATAAATTGAAGAACTGATTCATCACGCTTAGAAAGCTTCTTACCAGTTGCGGCGTTAATGATCAAAGTCATGTGGCCGAACTTAGGTGGTTCCCAGCCAAGTGCTTCATAAACAACTAATTGCTTAGGAGTATTTGAAACGTGGTCATCACCACGAAGTACGTGAGTAATTTCCATTAAGTGGTCATCAACTACAACGGCAAAGTTGTAAGTTGGCATACCATCACGCTTTTGAATAACGAAGTCACCACCAATGGTGTCTGATTCAAAGCTTAAGTGACCCTTAACCATATCATCCCATTCGTAAGTTTCCATTTCTGGAATGTGAATACGAACAACTGGCTTCAAGCCTTTTGCTTGTGCTTCTTCTTGTGCCTTCTTAATTTCGTCAGCAGTCATGCCTTCATATTCGTAAGTGTAGTGAGGAGCAATACCCATAGCACGTTGTTCTTCACGTTGTGCTTCAAGTTCTTCCTCAGTCTTGTATGAGTAATATGCCTTGCCTTCATCAATCAATTGCTTGATGTATTTGTTGTAAATATCTTTTCTTTCTGATTGACGGTATGGACCGTAGTCTCCACCCTTATCAGGACCTTCATCCCAGTCAATGCCTAACCAGTGAAGGTTTTCCATTTGAGATTCTGATCCACCTTTAACATTACGCTTTTGGTCAGTATCTTCGATTCTTAAAACGAAAGTACCTTTGTTGTGACGAGCGAATAAATAGTTAAAAAGTGCAGTACGTGCGTTACCAATGTGTAAGTGACCAGTTGGACTTGGTGCATATCTTACACGGATTTTTTGTTTAGCCAAAATTCATGCCTCTTTCAAAAATAGTATATTTAAACAATCCTAGTTTACGCGTAATATGGAAAAAGTTCAATTCCTTAACCAAAAACTAATTTTAAAGCTTGAGGAATGCTAGAAACTGGAATAACCTCAATGCCTAAATCTTTTAGCCCATTATGCATATTATGCTTAGGAACAAAAATACGCTTAAAACCAACTTTAGCTGCTTCTTTAATTCTTGCTTCAATTTTATCAACACGGCGTACCTCGCCGGTCAAGCCGACTTCCCCTACAAAGCAATCTGTGGCAGAAATTTCTTTATCTGTATAACTAGAAGCTACAGACATAGCCACGGCTAAATCAATTGCTGGTTCATTTAATCGAATTCCGCCAGTTGCTGTTAAATAGACATCTTGATTTTGCAACATCAAATTACCGCGTTTTTCAAGAACAGCTAATAAAAGTGCCGCACGATTATAGTCAATTCCTGATGTCGTTCTCTTAGCATAGCCAAAAGCCGTCGGCGTTACTAAAGCTTGAATTTCTGCTAAAAGTGGCCGTGTTCCTTCCAAAGAAACCACAACAGCTGACCCCGTTGATTTAGGCAAACGCTGATCAAGAAAAATTGAGGAAGGATTGGTTACCTCTCGTAAACCTTCATTAATCATTTCGAACATGCCAATTTCATTAGCAGCCCCAAAACGATTCTTTACTGAATGCAAAATACGATATGAATGGTGCTCATCACCCTCAAAATAAAGAACTGTGTCTACCATATGTTCCATTATTTTTGGACCGGCAATTGCACCTTCTTTAGTAACATGTCCGATTACAAAAATTGTAATTGCATCCATTTTTGCAATTTTCATCAATTCACTAGTTACTTCTCGAACCTGTGAAGCCGATCCTGTCATTGAATCTATGCTTGGTTCATTCATTGTCTGAATTGAATCAATAACTACGAAATCTGGCTTAACGTCATTAATTTGTTCACGAATATCATGCATGTCCGTTTCAGGGTAAAGAAGCATGTTGCTCTGCCCTACTCCCAAACGGTCAGCTCGCAATTTAATCTGATTGGCGGATTCTTCTCCAGATACATAAAGGACTTTATATTTTTCAGATAAGTCGCTCATGATTTGAAGCATCAAGGTTGATTTACCAATTCCAGGATCTCCACCAATTAAAACAAGTGATCCTGGAACAATTCCGCCACCTAAAACACGATTTAATTCTTCAGATTTAGTTGGAATTCTTTCTTCTTTTTCGGCCTTAACTTTTTCAAGCTTTACCGGTTCATTGATTCCTGTTTTTTGAATCAATTGACTGGCAGTTGCCTTGGTCGAACGTTTTTGCACTTCCTGCGTTTCTTTTTCAAATTGATTCCAAGCTCCGCAATTTGGACAACGACCTAAATAACTTGCCGAAATATAGCCACAAGACCGGCATTTATATTGCGTCTTTACTCTTGCCATTAACTAACCTTCTTTTTCATTAGTTGAACCAAACCCACTAATCCGTTCACGACTAATCGGATTATCATCATCCGTTTTTAAATACTTCATAAATATGCCTTGAGCAATACGTTCTCCTTTATGAATATGAAGAGGACGCACTCCGTAATTAAGCATTTGTACAAAAAGTTCCCCTTCATTATTAGGGTTATTGTAGTAATCTGCATCAATTACGCCAATTCCATTTGGCAAAGATAAATTCTTCTTAAAAGTATTTGATGAACGATTAGCCAAAATTAAAACTTCATCTTCTGGCATATATACTTTTAATCCCGTTGGTACCAAAATTGGCTTTAATATCTCTTCAGCCATTTCATAATCACGTTCATTCAATTCATGACCATTTCTGATCAATCTAAAAATACGTACGAAATTTAACCGCCAAATACTTGGAATAGTAATATCTTCGGCAGCTTCAATATCATAGCCAGCACTAGCCAAAGTTTGGCGTCTTGGCAAATTAATATTTTTGTCTTTATATTTAGTAACTACTTCAAATCCACGTGTTTTCATCATTGAGTAAACTCCATTTAATCTTTTCTTTTGCTAGGTATCTATTTTACAATGTTTTTTAGTAAAGCAAAAAGGATTTAGTCCTTCATATATAAATACGCAAAAAAATCAGATATTACCGAAATAAAAGGAAAAATTATGACTGAAGAAATCAAAAAATTTTTTACATTAAAAAATGACGACGATATTATTACTTCACGAACAGATCTAGATTTAATTAACCGCCCCGATCAAAAAGTTTGGGTAATGAATCATATTTTTATAAATCCGGATAATCACAATGAACACGAGATCAGTATTTTAATGGAAAAAGTGGTGAAGTTTGTCAAAGATTCAAATAAACAAGTTTGGCCTCTCGATCCTATTGCAATCAAATATTTTAAAAAGCATCCCGAATTTAAGAATATTTGGTACCATAAACCATTTAATTTTTAAGCGCCTGCATAGACGATTCTTTTTTTATGGGCTAAAATAGAATTTGATTAAATGATTATTAAATATCACTAAGGAGGAATTTTAATGTCAAAAGAAATCTCAAACGATACTATTGATAAGTTTGAAAAAGATTTAAACAATCATCCTATTTTCAACGTTGCCAGCCATGCCGCTCAAGAAAATGGCATCTTCAAGGCTAGTCAAAACTTGCAAACTAAAATTGATTTAGATCCTACTTTTTCAATTGAAATCGAAACTGGTAAGCCAGCTGATCAAAAGCAATCTGGTCGTTGCTGGATGTTTAGTGCATTAAACACTATGCGTCACCCACTTCAAAAGAAATTTAGCTTAAAAGATTTTGAATTATCACAAAATTACACCAACTTCTGGGATAAGTTTGAAAAGTCTAACTGGTTCTTTGAAAACGTAATTGCTACTGCTGATAAAGATCTTGGCGACCGTAAAGTTGCATTCTTGTTCACCACTCCTCAACAAGATGGTGGTCAATGGGATATGCTTTGCGGAATTATTGAAAAATATGGTATTGTTCCTAAGAGCGTTTATCCAGAAACCGCAAATGCTACCAATTCAAGTGCATTAAACGACACTTTGAACACTTTGCTTCGTAAAGATGGTCTCGAACTTCGCAAGTTGGTTAACGACGGCAAGTCAGAAGATGAAGTCCAAGCTCGCAAGGAAGAAATGCTTAACGATGTCTTCCGCGTATTAGCCATTTCATTGGGCGTTCCACCAAAGAAGTTTAACTTTGAATACACTGACGATGACCACAATTACCATATTGATAAGGACATTACTCCTAAGGAATTCTTTGACAAGTACGTTGGCATGAATCTTGAAGACCATATCTCAACCATCAATGCTCCAACTGCTGATAAACCTTTCCACAAGGTATTCTCTGTTGAATACTTAGGTAACGTTGAAGGCGGTCGTCAAGTTCGTCACTTAAACTTAAAGGTTGATGAAATGAAAGACTTAATCATCAAGCAATTAAAGAGTGGCGAAGTTGTATGGTTTGGTTCAAATGTTGTGAAGGATTCTGAACGCCGTGCTGGTCTTCTTGATACTAACCTTTACAGACGCGATCAATTATTTGATGTTGATTTCACTATGTCTAAAGCAGATATGCTTGATTCCGGCGAAAGTATGATGGACCATGCGATGGTTATCACTGGTGTTGACATTGTTGATGGCAAGCCAACTAGGTGGAAGATCGAAAACTCATGGGGTGAAAAACCTGGCTTTAAAGGCTACTTCGTAATGAGCGATAAATGGTTTGATTCATTTGTTTACCAAGCAGTTATCAACAAGAAGTTCTTGCCAGATGACCTAAAGAAGGCTTACGACGAAGGTAAAGAAGACCCAATTCAATTATTGCCATGGGATCCAATGGGTGCTTTAGCCTTTGAATAAAAAATAATTTAAGAATCAAAAAAGAGTTACCACAATCGTGTAACTCTTTTTTTCTACCAAATGTGAAGCAAACGTGTTGGATCAAGCTTGCTTAAGTTGAATTGATGAACGTGTTGTTGTTCATTTTCTGGAAATTCTTTAAGGTAATCAGCCACATTGAATAATCCTGTTGAATATGACCAAACCCCATGAACTTTTCTAACCGGATCAATCATTTCATTTCTTATTGGATAAGTTGATATCAAGAAATGTTTATGATGGAATTTAAAAACAAAATATGGCAACTTAAATTCTTCCACAGCCTCTTCTGCCGTTTTGGCAATTGTTACCACATTACGGTAAGTTCCATACTTTTCCGTAAACTTATCATTAAATGAAAAGTAGAAATTAGAAATATGCACATGTGGAAAATCTTCCTCTGCCACTTTATCTGGAACAGCAATCACATGAGAATATTTATCTAAATTGCTTTCCCGTTGAGAAAGAGCTTTTTCCATTTGATTAGGAACAATACCGTGGGCCCACTCAGGAACTTCTGGATGAGCTTTGTAAGAATGATACATTTGCTTAACTACTTCAGGTTTTACCCAGTCGTAATGCATTCTGGTCTGATTACGCTTGAGTAAATTATCCAAAGTATTATGTTGCATCAAATCAACTACAAATAATTCATAATGGTATTTATCTACCCATGGCTTAAAATGTTCAATTGCACTTGGAACAACGTGAGTTCCATCAACAATTACCGTTTCACCATGAGACATCTTATGTTCTACAAGATTATCTACCATTTTTTGTGTTTGAACAGTTACATGACGCGGAATTACCTGATGTAAATAATCGGCTTCTTCTTGATAATAAACTGTTAAATCCGCCAATAATAACCGAATTTGATCACGACTAATCGCATACGGTTGTAAGTGATGACGCGCAATAAAAGAAGATTTACCGGAGCCAGGTGCGCCACGTAATAAAAATATCTTACGCATGCCAAATACTCCAAACTAGAAAATAAATATTGTATATCGTATAAATTTTACCATAATTGTAGCCAATTCATTATTATGAGTATTAAAAAAGTGTACTTTCGTACACTTACTTTAAAATTTCTTTGTTTATTATATTAAGATGATCATCCATTGTATAAATAATTGGCTGTGCATTAGGAACTTCTAGCTTCACAATATCGTGATCACTAGTATTTTCAATTTTTTTAATTAATGCTCTTAAACTTGAACCATGAGCAACAATTAATTGATCTTCCCCCATCAACATACGGCTGGCTACTTCATCATAATAATATGGCATTAACCGAAGTTGAGTTTGATGCAAACTCTCTGCACGTGGCATTAAATGTTGATCACAAAATCTATAGCGCCGATCAATAATTGGCGAACCTTGCTTAGGCGGAACAGAATCAAAGCCCCGGCGCCATTCTAATACTTGTTCTGCACCAAAGACTTTCCTTGAAATATTCTTATTAAGGCCTCTAAGAGCACCATAGTGCCGTTCATTGAGTCGCCATGTCTTAGTGATTGGTAGATATAAAAAATCGCAGACATCAGCTACAATATTGGCTGTCGTGATAGCACGTGATAAAACTGAAGTATGAATATGAGTAGGATTGAAATTGGAAATTTTATTAATTAATTTTCCTGCATTTCTGGCCTGCTCTTCTCCTTTTTCAGTTAAAGGAACATCATTCCAGCCTGTATAAACGTTAGCTGCGTTAGCTACACTTTCCCCATGTCTGACTAAAACTAATTTAACCATTATAGTTACAGCCCCTTATTCATCAAGCACATGATTAATAGAATAATTCCACTAATAGTGAAAATCATCCCCAATACTGCAAAAGCTTTAATCCCTTTTTTATTATTTGGCTGTCTTCTTCGATTAAAAGCATAGGATAGATCATAAATTCCTACGATAATAACGATAATTGCTGTAAAAATATTAACTTGAAAATTCATAACTTCTCCTAATTTTCATGTCCTCGTTCAACAATCATTTGATCATTACGGCCACGTTCACATTCTGCTTGCAGATTAATATGATTTACCCCTAATTCATCTTTTAGTTTTTTGCCAATTTTTTGACAAAGATCTTCAAATTGACCAGCTGTTAGGTCTTTATCCACATTTAAGTGTGCATCAAGCATAATGTAATCATCACTATAGCGCCAAACATGAACGTGGTGGATATTTTTCACTTCTGGAAAACTCAATGCAATTTGATTTACTTTTTCCAAATCAATATCAGGATTAGATTCCATCAAAACATTGGCAGCTTTCATCGTAATTTCATAGGCTTCATGAAGAACAAACAATGAAACCAAAATAGTTAAAACAGGATCAAGCCAAGTCACATTCCAAAAGTAAATGAAAATCGCACCAATTACCACAGCCACACTTGATAAGGCATCGCTCATCATGTGAACAAAAGTTGAACGAACGTTTAAATTTTTCTTGGCATCATGATGCATGGCAAACATAGAAATAAAGTTTGCTAAAAGTCCGATAATAGAAACAATCAACATTATTCCGCCCTTAATATGTTCAGGCTCCCAAAAACGTTGAATTGCTTCGACAAACAGCACTAAACTAATGACAATTAAAATTACTCCATTAGTAAATGCTGCCAAGGTTTCGGCTCGCTGATATCCAAAAGTTTTATTTTTATTGCGATTGCGCTGACTGATTAAGTGGGCCAAAAACGACAACACAATTGCGCCCACATCACTTAAGTTATGCACAGCATCTGAAAGCAAGGCTAAAGATCCTGAAATTATCCCACCAAAGAATTCAGCCACTGTAATCACAACATTTAATAATGTTATAAATATATAGCGTTTAGTTGTATGATCTTTTTTCATATCGACTTTCCTTTCGCTTCTTCAGTGTACCAAAAAAAGTCTCACTTAGGCAGTGAGACTTCTTACTTTATAAATCTTCAGCATCCTTATTGTAATCAACGATTTCAAAACGACCATCATCATGCAAAATACCACGAGTAACGCTACCGTTATTAGGAAATTGAATATCATGATGACCATCGCTATTATTCCAATATTTAATAGCTAATGTCTTAATAAAATCACCATGGGATACAACTAAAACTCTTTTTTCGTTTTTGGTTAATTCATGTAAATTTCTAATTGCACGAATCATTCTTTCATCTAGCTCTTCCTTATTTTCAGCTAAATGACGTGGATCAGCTTTTTTTGTTGCTTCACGAAATTCTTCAATTCCGATCTGATTGATTATTTTTTGTACATTAGTTTCGTGACCAATTCCCGCTGCTTGAGCAATTTTATCCCAAGTTTGATCAATATCGTCACCTTCAAAACTGCCAAAAAATACTTCACGAAATTCAGGTAATTTCTTAATTTTCCCAATTTCCGAAACAATATTGGCATCTTTCATCAAATGAACTGTGTCAATCGCTCTTTTTAAATCTGAAGAATACATATTATCAAAGTGAACTTGCGCTAAAGCATTAGCTGTACGCTTTAAATCATCGATTCCTTTGACCGTCAGAGGAGAATCACACCAACCCTGAACCTTATTCAGTTGATTAAACATGGTCTCTCCGTGACGAACCAAATAAACTTCTGTTGCCAACACAAATCTCCCCTTTCTCACTAACATCATTTTAACAAATTTATTGTAAGTACGCTTTATAGATCTACTAAATTCACATATCGATAACAGAGCATATTAATCTTTTATATTACTTTTTTCCTTAAATTAATTATAGAATGAAATTGGGGTGATAATGTGGATACTTTTGAAACGCTAATCTTTGTTCCTGAAGGAACACTTTTAAATGAAAAACTTGCTGAACGAACAGCCTTAAGGCAAACCTTGAAATATTTTAATCATGATTTCGGTCCGGCTGAACGATTAAAATATACTGACTTATCTAACAACTTCAAGTTATTAACATCAGAGCAAAGAATTGCATTGCTTGTGCAAAACTTTTTACCTAATGAACCTACTGCCGAAAGCTATTTTTATGAACAGCTTTCTAAGCAGAATCGTTTAATCAAAGGCAGCCTTGATTTTTTAGATACTATTAAAGGAAAAATTACTCTAACCCTATACGGAAAAGAAAATAAAGCAGACCTTTTACCACGTTTAAAAAACGCAGGCATTGGAGATAAATTTGAAGCTCTATTTTTCGCTGACGATTTTTCAGCCAAATTACCTGATAAGAAAATCTTTACTACAATCGTTCAACAATTAGATTGTGATCCCGATACCACTTTAGTCGTTGGCGCAACTTTAAGTGATGAAATTCAGGGAGCAGAAAATGCTAATTTAAAATCCTTGTGGATTGCTCCTAAACGCGAAAAAATTCCAATTACGCCTCATCCAACATTACATTTATCAAGGCTAACAGATTTACTATTTTACTTAAATATTGAATAATTAAGTATGATATAAAAATAATTATCAATTAGAAAGGAAGTTTTTCTATGACAAAAGTTGCTGTTGTTTTTGCTGACGGCTGTGAAGAAGTAGAAGGCTTAAGCGTTGTCGATGTTCTTCGTCGATTAAATATTGAAACTGACATGGTGGGGTTAACCAGCAAGGACGTAATGGGTGATCACAAGATTAAATTAACCTGCGATAAAGTTGTTAATGACAGTTTATTAGATTATGACTTAGTTGCTTTCCCAGGCGGAATGGATGGTTCTGCTAACTTACGTGATGACGAAAAACTGCGTAAGTTAATGGTTCAACGTCATGAAGAAGGCAAGTGGGATGCTGCAATGTGTGCCGCACCTCGTGCATTGGCCCGTTATGGAATTTTAGCTGATGCAGATTACACTTGTTATCCTGGTATTGAAGAACAAACCGAAGAAGATGCCCCAACCGGTCACTTCAAAGAAGATATTACTGTTACTGATAAGGAACATAAAATTTTAACCAGCCGTGGTCCAGCGACTGCTTGGGCTTTTGCTTACGCAATCGCTGAAGCACTTGGTGTTGATACTAAAGATTTAAAGCATGGTATGCTTTATGATTACTTAGCTGACAATATTCAAGACAGTTTATAATTTAAATACAAAAAAGGCTCTCGAATGAGAGTCTTTTATTTTGGGCTAATATTTCATTAAATCAACTTCAACTTGGAATTTTTCGTTTCCCGGCATCTGTCCTTTTTCATGTCTAATAACTTTAAACCCTTTTTTTAAATATAGGTTCTTAGCGGGATTTCCTTTTAATACTTCAAGATATATTGGTTTATATGGACTAGAAACAACAAAATCAATTAATTTACTGCCAATGCCTTGGTGCTGAAAAACTGGATCCACATATAGCCAGCCTAATTCTTCTTTGTTAAAAGCGACAAAACCGACCACATTATCTTCCTTAATTGCGACATAAACTTGATAATCCCTAAAAAGTCCTTCTTTTTTAGACGCAGTTTTCAATGGAATAAATGCTTCTTCTAGATTAGCTGATTTCAATTCTTGCTTTCTAGCCTGATCATGAATTTCACAAAGACGTAAAAAATCATTTTCTTGATATTTTCTAATTGAGATCATTATTTTCCTTTTATTTAAGCAACAAAAAAACATCCCCAACTTGGAGATGCTTTTCTGTATATAAACGTAAAATCCAAAGATTAACGCTTTGAGAATTGTGAAGCTTTACGGGCCTTCTTCAAACCTGGCTTCTTTCTTTCCTTCATTCTTGGGTCACGAGTTAAGAAACCGGCCTTCTTCAATGGTGAACGGAAATCTGGGTCCACATCAAGAAGAGCACGAGCGATACCAAGACGGATAGCTCCAGCTTGACCTGAGAAGCCACCACCGTTTACGTTAACATGGATATCGTATTGACCGTCAGTTTCAGTCAAAGTCAATGGTTGCTTTAAGTCCTTAACTAAGTTAGGGAATGGGATGTATTCATTAACTTCTTTACCGTTAACAGTGATAGCACCGTTACCTGGTACTAAACGAACACGTGCAACTGAGTCCTTACGACGACCAGTACCAATGTATGCAGCTTGTTGTGCCATTGTATAACCTCCTAGATTAATTTGTTAATATCTAACTTTTCAGGCTTTTGTGCTTCATGCTTGTGATCTTCACCAGCATAAACGTGCATCTTCATGAATTCTTGGTGACCAAGAGTATTCTTTGGAAGCATGCCCTTAACTGAGATTTCAACCATCTTAACTGGGTTATTAGCAAGCAACTCGCCGTATGAAACAGCCTTGATGCCGCCACGCCATCCTGAGTGGTGGTAGTAGAACTTGTCTGAAGCCTTTTTACCAGTCAACTTAATCTTTGATGCGTTGATAATAATAACATTATCACCGGTATCAACGTTAGGTGTGTATTGAGGCTTGTTCTTACCTCTCAAAATAGTGGCAACAGCAGCAGAAAGACGACCAAGAGATACGTCAGTTGCATCAATAATGTACCACTTACGTTCAATTTCACTAGATTTTGCTAATGGTGTAGTACGCAATTTAAATTCCTCCGTTTATTTGCAGTTTGAAAACAATAAGTTTCCGGGGCCTATCGTGGACAAACATACTATACTAGAGTACGTCCTTTTGTCCTAAAAGTCAATTATTATTCAAGATCTTGGCGATATTTCTTGGGAAGCTCATCATAAAATACATGATATAGATATAGTCCACTAGCCTGCGCAGTTTCGCGAACTTCTTGTCTATCTTTTGCTTTTATAATTCTTGGAAAATCATTTACTGGACGTTTTCCATTGCCAATTTCAAGAAGTGTCGCCACTAAGATCCGAACCATATTATACAAGAATCCTGAGCAAATGAAATCAAAAACAATTTCGTTTTCTTTTTCATCTTTCTCAACATTCACATAATACATCGTTCTTACTTTGTTAATGATTTGTCCACCACTAGCTGCGAAACTAGTAAAATCATGTGTTCCTAATAAATCCTTAGCCGCTTCTTGCATTTTTTGAATATCAATCGGATATGGATAATGACCTGTATAGAAACGTTTAAACGGATTAACAAAATGATCCAGACTAACTCGATAACGATACCATTTTCCCTTTATACTGTATCGAGCATGAAAGTCTTCATTAACAATTTCACAATCATTAAAAATAATATCCATTGGCATCATAGAATTCAAAGCTAAGATCATTTTATTAGCAGGAATTTGATTACCTGGATAATCAAAATGAATCACTTGACCAATTGCATGTACTCCTGAATCTGTTCTCCCTGAGCCTTCTACAATCACTCTCTTGCCCTTTGTCATTTTTATCAGAGCCTGCTCAACAGTACCTTGAACAGTTCTTTGATTTGGCTGCATTTGGAAGCCATGAAAAAGATGTCCATCATATGCCATCGTCATTTTGTATCTTGTTGTCATTTAATGAGTCCTAAAAATCAATAATAATACTGTCAATATTACAAAATATCCTAAATTATATAAATCGTATTTTGACCAATTTAAAACACGATATCGAGTTCTCCCTTCACTTCCGCGATATCCTCTTGCTTCCATTGCCGTAGATAAATCTACAGCTGTTTGCAAAGAATTAATAAATAATGGTACCAGTAATGGTGCAATTGCTTTTGCTCTTTTTATTAAGCCACCATTATTGAAATCAGCTCCTCGAGAACGTTGAGCATTCATTATTTTAAAGGTTTCATCAAATAAAGTAGGAACAAAACGCAATGCTATCGACATTACTAACGCAATTTTATCTACGGGAACTTTAAATATTTTCAAAGGCGTTAAAATCCATTCCATTGCATCAGCGATTTCCAATGGCATTGTTGTCACCGTCATTACAGTTGAAATTAAAATTATCAATGTAAATCGAATAAAGATATAAACCGCATTAGTAATTCCGTAGCTTGAACACGTAAAAATCCACCACTTCCAGTAGACTTCTCCACCACTAGTAAAAAACAATTGCAAAAGTGACGTAAAAAATATCAAGCCAATTAATGGTTTAACCCCGTCCCAAAAGACTTTTGGCTTTAATTTTGTTGCCCATACAGCCAGCAACGAAAATAAACAAATAATACTATAACTTAGCCAATTATTTGCCAAAAAAATAATACATACAAAGAAGATCGTTGCGAGCAATTTTCCTCTCGGATCCATTTTATATATAAGAGTATTACCTGGAATATATCGTCCGATAATTATTTTGCTCATATACTCACTTCCTCAAATTACTTTTAATTTCATCAACAAGTTTATCAATTGTTAGCGGATTTTCATCAAAATTATAATCGGTCAAATATGCTGCAAACATACTTGCAGTTGGTTCATTTAAATAATGCTTCTTTACCCAAGTTCTATCTGCAAAAATATTTTTCGGAATATCATGTTTAATCAATTTTCCATGTTCCATTACTAAAACATCATCTGCATATTGGGCAACATCATCCATATTATGCGTAACTAATATTACCGTATGACCTGCTTTTTGATATTCAACAAACAAATTCATCATTTGTTTGCGGGCTTGAGGATCCAGTCCAGCCGCAGGTTCATCCAAACATAAAATATCGGGTTGATATGCCATTACGCCTGCAATCGCCACTCTTCGCATTTGCCCACCAGATAATTCAAAGGGAGACTTATTACCAATTTCTGGATCTAAACCAACTTTTTCTAACCATTCTTTAGCCACATCTTTAGCCTTTTTTTCTGAATAGCCGAAATTTTTAGGTCCAAATGCAATATCATCAATTACTGTATCCTCAAATAATTGTGCTTCTGGAAATTGAAAAACAATACTAACATGTTTACGCAATTCCTTTAAATTCTTATTTTTTGTTTCAGGAGTAATTACTTTTCCTGCAATTTCAATAGACCCAGAAGATGGTTTTAATAGCGCATTAAAATGCTGCATAAGCGTTGATTTACCACTACCTGTATGACCAATTATAGTAACAAAGCTGTTATCTTTAATTTCAAAATTAACGTCATCTAAACCTTTTTTTTCAAGCGGCGAACCCGGAGAATAGATATAACTTACATTGTTGAATTTAATTGACATAAATAGTTCACCAGCTTTTCTTCGGTATCTATTTCTAAAGGAATATTAATTCCTGCTTTAATTAATTTATTTTTTAACTCAAAAATAAATGGTTCTTCTAATCCAATTTCATTAATCATAGCTTGATTTTCAAAAACTTTTATTGGATCACCTGTAGCTAAAATTTTGCCATCGTTTACCACAACAACATTATCAGCTAGTTCAATAGATTCATTCACATCATGAGTAATAGAAATAACCGTTAAATTATCTCTTTCTTTCATATGCTTTACTAGGCGTAAAATGCTTTCTCTTCCATTAGGATCAAGCATTGCTGTAGCTTCATCTAGAATTATAACCTTTGGTCGTATTGCAAGAATTCCTGCAATTGCCACTCTTTGTTTTTGCCCTCCAGATAAATTAGACGGTTCAGCTGTAGCATATTCAGTCATTCCAACTTCTTCTAAGGCCTTTACAACTCTAGTTTTCATCTCATTATGTTCAATTCCACGATTTTCAAGTCCAAAGGCAACATCATCGGCTACAGTGGCGCCCACAAATTGATTATCAGGATTTTGAAATACAATTCCCACCTTATCGCGAATATTCCATACAGTATCATCAGACAATTCCTGATTATCAACCACAATATAAGTATTTTGATTTTCATCAGGTAAAAGTAATCCATTTATTAATCTAGTAATAGTTGATTTACCACTACCATTATGTCCAATAATTGAAGTCCAAGATCCTCTTTTAATATCTAAATTAATATCACTAAGAGCTGGCCTCTTACTATTTGGATACGTAAAATAAACATGTTTTAAAGAAATAATATTGTTACTAGCCATTACTTTCACCCACTTAATTAAAGGTTATACTCTTTACTATTTTAACAAAAAAAGAGTAAAAAAATCATCCATGAAGAGGGATGATTAAATCATCTAAGCTAGACTAAGCTTTCGCCATCATCTTAACGCTTATTCTCACTTTCATGGATAATTCTTAATAGCTATTAAGTTTTGGAAATTCTGAATTAAACTAATTCAAGGATAACCATTGGAGCTGCATCACCTTTACGAGCTAATGCTAACTTCATAATTCTGGTGTAACCACCATTACGGTCTTTGTAACGAGGTGCAATATCGTTAAAGAGCTTTTGCAATGCTGACTTAACAACAACTGCGTCTTTTTCTTCCTTAACATCAGCAACTTCATTACGTACAAAAGCAGCAGCCTTTCTTCTAGCAGCTAAATCGCCACGCTTGCCTAAAGTAATCATCTTTTCAGCAGTCTTGCGAATTTCTTTTGCACGAGCTTCAGTAGTAACAATGCGTTCGTTAATGATCAATTGAGTAGTCATTTCTCTAAGCATTGCTTTTCTATGAGCACTATCGCGACCTAATTTACGGTATGCCATGAGTTTTGCCTCCTTTTATTTATCTGATTAAACTAGTCTTCTTGACGAAGAGAAAGTCCCAAATCAGATAATTTGTTCTTAACTTCTTCCAATGATTTACGTCCTAAGTTACGTACACGCATCATGTCTGATTCAGATTTATCAGTCAATTCTTGCAAAGTGTTAATACCTGCACGCTTAAGACAATTATAAGAACGAACTGAAAGATCAAGCTCTTCAATAGTCATTTCAAGCTTCTTTTCTTTCTTGTCGTCTTCCTTTTCCACCATTACTTCGCTGAATTTAGCATTTGCATCAGCTGATTCAAACACCTTAAAGTGTTCTACTAGAATCTTAGAGGCAAAGCTAAGGGCGTCATTAGGCTTGATTGAACCGTCTGTCCAAATCTCAAAAGTGAGCTTGTCAAAGTCATCTCTCTTACCAACTCTTGCAGATTCAACTTGGTAATTTACCTTCTTAATTGGTGAGAAAAGAGAATCAACTGGAATAACTCCAATTGGCATGTCTTCACTCTTATTGTCACTTGCAGCAACATAACCGCGGCCATTCTTAACTGCGATTTGCATGTGTAAGTGTCCACCTTCAGCAATAGTACAAATATATTGATCTGGATTTAAGACTTCAACGTCAGAATCAACTTTAAGATCATCAGCAGTTACAGTGGCTGGACCTTCAACATCCAATTCAATAACCTTTTGTTCATCTGAAAGAGACTTTAATTCAAGCTTCTTTAAATTCAAGATGATCTTGGTTACATCTTCTCTAACGCCAGGAACTGTTGAGAACTCGTGTAAAACGCCATCAATTTGAACATATACAAGTCCTGTACCAGGAATTGAAGTAAGCAATACTCTACGAAGAGAGTTGCCTAAAGTTGTACCAAAGCCTCGTTCTAGTGGTTCAACAACAAACTTACCGTAAGAATCTTCTTGTTCAACAACGGTAATATTTGGTTTTTCAAATTCAATCATTACTGGGCCCCTTTCAAAACGTAACGTCCTCTATACAGGACAAAATTAAACACGACGACGTTTTGGTGGTCTGGAACCATTGTGTGGAACTGGCGTAACGTCACGAATTGCAGTAATTTCAAGACCAGTTGCTTGAAGTGATCTAATAGCAGATTCACGACCAGCACCAGGACCCTTAACAGAAACTTCTACATGTTTCATGCCTTGGTCCATTGCACTCTTAGCTGCTGCTTCAGCTGCCATTTGAGCTGCAAATGGAGTAGACTTACGACTACCCTTAAAGCCCAATGCACCAGCTGAAGACCAAGCAACTGCATTACCTTGAACGTCAGTAATCATGACTAAAGTATTATTAAACGTAGAATGAATATGAGCAACGCCGCTTTCGACATGCTTCTTCACACGACGCTTACGTGCTGTTTTAGGCATCAATAAACCTCCCTAAAATAAATTAACGGTTTCTCTTAGTACCCTTACGAGTACGAGCATTATTCTTGGTATTTTGACCACGAACTGGAAGTCCACGGCGGTGACGAATACCACGGTATGAACCAATATCTACTAAACGCTTGATGTTCATGCTGATTTCACGGCGTAAATCACCTTCAACACGATATTTATCAACTTCTGAACGAAGCTTTTCTTGATCTTCAGGAGTTAAATCCTTTGAACGGATATCTTCTGAAACACCAGCATCCTTACAGATCTTCTTAGCAGTTGATTCGCCGATACCATAAATGTATGTCAAAGCGACAACGACTCTTTTATCTCTTGGTAAGTCAACACCAGCAATACGTGCCATAAATTGCACCTCCTATTTTTTTAACCTTGACGTTGCTTGTGCTTTGGATTTGCAGGGCAAATAACCATAACACGGCCATGTCTCTTAATAACTTTACAATGTTCACACATTGGTTTAACAGATGGTCTAACCTTCATGTTTACCTCCGTTATTACTTTATAAATCTATATGTAATTCTACCTTTTGTTAAATCATATGGAGAAAGCTCTACAGTAACACGGTCTCCTGGCAAAATACGAATATAGTGCATTCTAATTTTACCGGAAACATGTGCTAAAATAGTAGCCCCATTTTCCAATTCAACTTTAAACATAGCATTAGGTAAGGTATCAACTACCTTACCTTCTACTTCAATGACATCATCTTTTGCCAAAGTTGTTCCTCCGCAATTAAACAGTCATACTTTGAAATTATAACACGGAATTATAATTATACAAGTATCTACTTGTTATTACTTAATACCGCATCAATGTCTTCAAAGACTTTTTCAGGAGCTTGTTCACCATTAATTACAGTTAACAAACCTTTCTTTTGATAAAAGTCTTTCAAAGGAGCATTCATCTTTTCATTCACTTCAAGACGATTCTTAACTACTTCTGGCTTGTCATCTTCACGTTGATAAAATTCATGACCACCACAACGATCACAAGTGCCTTCAACCTTAGGTTTCTTAGACAACTTATTGTAAGTAGCGCCACAGTTTTTACACATAAAACGTGCTGACAAACGTTCAACCAAAGTATCTTCTTTTACTTCAAGTGAAATTACATTTGTCAAAGGCTTTTCCAGTCTCTTTGTAATACCGTCAAGAAGTTCTGCTTGATTAGTGGTTCTTGGAAAACCGTCAAGAATAAAACCTTCCTTAATGTCTGGTTGACTTAGACGTTCTTCAACTAATTTTGCAGTGACTTCATCTGGTACTAAATTACCTTTGTCAATATAACTCTTAGCTTCAAGACCAACCTTTGTTTTGTTAGCCATAGCTTCCCTAAACATATCCCCAGTTGAAATATGAGTTAAGTGATATTTATCGACAATTTGTTCAGATGCTGTACCTTTACCTGCACCTGGCAAACCTAAAAGAATTAAGTTAATCATTTATCCGTTCCTATCTGATGAATCCAACGTATTCTCTCTTCATTAACAAGCCGTTAATTTGGCGAGATAACTCTAAGACTACTCCGATTACAATTAACAAACTTGTTCCTCCCAAACCAATTGAGCTTGGTAAGTTCCAGAAGTTAGTTGCTAATTGTGGTAAAAGTGCAACTAAGCCTAAGAAAACTGCACCTACAGTTGATAATCTCATTAGAAGTCTTGAAACATAATCTTGGGTATCTTTTCCTGGCCAAACACTAGGAATATAAGCACCTTGCTTTTGTAAGTTTTCTGCTAGCTTTTCAGGGTTAACCTGAACAAAAGCATAGAAGAATGTAAATAGAATAATTAATAAGGTGTAGATGATTACTCCAGGAGTTGTTTGAAGACTGAAGATGTTAGTTAACACTTTATACCATTCTTGATCGCCTTGGGTTCTTTGAAAGGCCATTAAAATTGTTGCCGGTGTAATAATGAAAGAACTGGCAAAGATAACTGGAATAACTCCAGATACATTAACTTTTAATGGTAGAAAACTTTCAGACCCACTAATTGTCGCTCTTCTAGTATATTGAATAGGAACGCGACGATTAGCTTGTTCAACCCACGTAACTAATTGAGTTACGATAAGGATTGCAACGATAACCGCGATGAAGAACAATATGCCTTGCCAACGATCGGCAGCACTATTATTAATAATTTCTTCTTTATATATTTGCCACATTCCTGCTGGAAATCTTGCAATAATACCAGCGAAGATAATAACTGAAACACCGTTACCTAAACCTTTATCAGTGATTTCATCACCCAACCAGGTCAATAACATTGTTCCACCTGTCATAATAATGGCAATTTCAATATAAGTTTGTGGCGTTTGATTTTTAACTAACCCCATTTGAGTAAGGGCGTTAAAACCAAGTGTAATACCAATACTCTGAACAAAAGCAACTACTAAAGTTAACCACCGAGTAACTTGATTGGTTTTACGTCTACCTACTTCACCCTGTTTTCCCCATTCTACTAATGTAGGAACAATATCCATTTGCAACAATTGAATAACAATCTGTGCAGTAATATATGGAGAAACACCAAGAGAAAAAATTGAATAGTTATCTAGTCCCCCACCAGATACTGTATCCAGCATTGGAACTAAACCTGTTTGTGCAACCTGAGTGATCGCTTTTGCATTAACACCCGGAACTGTAATATTAGCACCGATTCGATAAAGCAAAAGAATAAAGAGAGTAAACCAGATTTTATTTCTGATTTCTTTATCCTTAAAGGCGTTCTTCAAGGTCGAAAACATTAGATCACCTCAACAGTTCCGCCAGCAGCTTCGACTGCTTCTTTAGCAGCTGCGGAAACCTTGTTAACCTTTACAGTTAATTTAACGTTTAATTCACCGTTAGCAAGTAACTTAACGCCTGATAATTCTTTCTTTACCAAGCCGTTTTCCTTAAGAGTTTCAACAGTTACTTCACTACCGTCTTTGAATTTATTTAAGTCATCTAAATTTACAACAGCGTATTCTTTACGGTTAACATTCTTAAAACCGCGCTTAGGCATAGTTCTGAATAATGGCATTTGACCACCTTCAAAACCTAAACGAGTGTGACCGCCTTGACGAGCCAATTGACCCTTTTGACCACGGCCTGAAGTCTTACCGTAACCACTTGAAGTACCACGACCGACACGTTTTCTAGCACGACGTGAACCTTCAGCAGCATGTAATTCATGAAGCTTCATTATACTTCGGCACCTCCTTGGATAATCTTATTTGTTAATCTCTTCAACAGAGATTAAGTGAGCAATTTTCATTAATGCACCACGAGTAGCAGCGTTGTCTGGAAGGACAACAGTACTACTTATACGACCTAAGCCAAGAGCTTTAACAACTTTCTTTTGGTTAGGTAGACGGTGTGCAACACTTCTAATTAAAGTAACTTTTAAATCAGTCATCTAAACTCTCCCTAATCTGCGCTCTTGATTTGGCGAAGTTTTTCAACTTCTTCACTAGTTCTAAGCTTCTTCAAACCATCCATAGTTGCACGTACAACGTTGATTGGAGTGTTTGAACCAAGTGACTTGGAAGTTACGTCTGCAATACCAGCCATATCCATAACAATACGTACGGCACCACCGGCAGCAACTCCGGAACCAGCTTCAGCAGGCTTCAACATAATGTTACCTGAACCATAATGACCGATAACTTCGTGAGGAATAGTAGTACCAACTTTAGGTACGTTAATCATATTCTTCTTACCAGCTTCAACAGCCTTACGGATTGCTTCTGGGACTTCTTGAGCCTTACCAGTACCGAAACCTACACGGCCTTTCTTGTCACCTACGACAACAAGGGCAGCAAATCTCATGCGACGTCCACCTTTTACAACCTTGGTAATACGGTTGACAGCGACTAATTGATCTTCAATGTCGTCCTTATTTCTACGATTATTACGAGAATCGTTACGGTTTGCCATGTGTTAATTCTCCTTTCCTAGAAATCTAATCCGTTTTCACGAGCGGCATCTGCCAAAGCTGAAATACGGCCGTGGTATAAGTAACCACTTCTATCAAATACAACGTTTGAAATGTTCTTAGCCTTTGCTGCTTCGGCAATTGCCTTACCAACAGCTTGAGCTTGTTCTACTTTGTTTGCGTCTTCAGAAACAGACTTATCCAAAGTTGAGGCACTTGCAAGCGTTACACCCGCTACGTCATCAATTAATTGAGCGTAGATGTTTTTGTTTGAACGAAAGATACTTAAGCGTGGGCGCTCAGCAGTTCCAGAAATTTTACCACGAATACGTTTATGACGCTTTAAGCGTAATTTGTTTTTATCTGGTTTAGAAATCACAATTTCACCTCAAAAAATAACTAATTATTACTTACCAGTCTTACCTTCCTTGCGACGTACATATTCGTCAGTGTAACGAATACCCTTACCCTTATATGGTTCAGGTGAACGTACGGCACGGATTTCAGCTGCAAATTGACCAACGTCTTGCTTTGAAACACCTTCAACTTCAACGTCAGTTGCTGAAGGGGTCTTTACTGAAACACCTTCAGGAGCAGTTAATACAACTGGGTGAGAGTAACCAACATTTAAAGTAATCTTATTACCTTGTGCTTGTGCACGGTAACCAACACCGATTAACTTCAAAGTCTTCTTGTAGCCATCAACTACACCTTCGATCATTGAAGCCAAGTTTGCTCTCATAGTACCATGAAGAGCTTTGTCGCTTTCACTGGTACGGCTAAAGTTGATTTCACCGTTTTCTTGTGAAAACTTAATCTTTGGATCGAAATGTCTAGTTAATTCACCCTTAGGTCCCTTAACAGTAATGTTGTCGCCTTCCTTGGTAACAGTGACACTGTCAGGTACTTCAATAGTCTTTAAACCAATACGGCTCATTGAATTTTCTCCTTTCTGTCAGAATTACCAAACGTAAGCGATAACTTCGCCGCCAACGCCCTTTTGTCTTGCTTCTTTATCGGTAATAACACCAGCAGAAGTAGAAACGATGGCAATACCTAAACCATTAAGAACTTTAGGTAAGTCTTCAGCACCAACGTAGTTTCTAAGACCTGGCTTAGAAATACGCTTCAAGCCTGAAATGACACGTTCTCCGTTTGGACCATATTTCAAGAAAACCTTAATAACGCCTTGCTTGTCGTCATCAGCAACTTCGTAATCACGAATAAAGCCTTCACGCTTTAAAATTTCTGAAATTGACTTTTTAATGTTTGATGCAGGAATTTCAACTGAATCATGTCTTGCCATGTTAGCATTTCTGATTCTAGTCAAGTAATCTGCGATAGGATCTGTCATGACCATTTTTTTGCTATCCTCCTAACCGTATACTACCAACTAGCCTTTTTAAGACCAGGAATTTGACCTTTGTGTGCTAATTCTTTTAAGCAAATACGGCATAAACCGAATTTACGGTATACAGAGTGTGGACGACCACATCTCTCGCAACGTGTGTATTCACGTGTAGAGAACTTAGCAGGACGATGATTTCTGATTTTTTGTGATGTTTTAGCCATTAATGTCCTCCATTACTTTGCAAAAGGCATACCAAATTGACCTAAAAGTTCACGAGCTTCTTCATCAGTGTTGGCAGTAGTAACAATAACAATGTCTAAACCTCTAGTACGATTTACCTTATCGAAATCGATTTCTGGGAAGATCAATTGTTCCTTAATACCTAAAGTGTAATTACCACGTCCATCGAATGAACGAGCTGAGACACCACGGAAGTCACGAACACGTGGAAGAGAAACATTGACCAACTTGTACAAGAAATCGTACATTCTATCGCCTCTAAGAGTTACCTTAGCACCGATAGACATACCTTCACGCAAACGGAAGTTGGCGATTGACTTCTTAGCCTTAGTGATTAATGGCTTTTGACCAGAAATCAAGGTTAATTCTTCAACTGCTTCATCCAAGCTTTTAGCGTTGGAAACTGCGTCACCAACACCCATGTTCAAAACGATCTTTTCGATCTTTGGTACTTGCATTACTGAATCGTAGTTAAACTTTTCTTCCAATGCAGGCATTACTTTTTCTTTGTATTCTTGAGCTAAATAACTTGCCATTTGTGTCCTCCCTTCTACTTCTTATCTGCCTTAGAAATAACTTTAACGTTTGATGCGTGGATTGAACCTTCTGATTCAACTACACCACCATTAGCGTTAGCTTGTGAAGGCTTTTGGTGTTTCTTAATCTTGTTAACGCCTTTAACAACTACACGGTTTTTCTTAACGTTAACAGAAAGAACTGTACCTTCTTTACCTTTATCTTTTCCGGCAATAACTTTTACTTTGTCACCAGTTTTAACAAACATCAGTGCACCTCACTAACAATTATAAGACTTCAGGAGCAAGAGAAACGATCTTCATAAAGTCGTGTTCACGTAATTCACGTGCAACTGGACCGAAGATACGAGTACCACGAGGGCTCTTGTCTTCATTAATAATTACGCCAGCATTTTCGTCGAACTTGATGTATGAACCATCTTCACGACGTGCGCCTGATTTTGTTCTGACAATAACTGCTTTAACTACGTCGCCTTTTTTGACAACGCCACCTGGTGTTGCTTGTTTAACAGTGGCTACTACAATATCACCAATGTTACCAGTCTTACGCTTTGATCCACCTAAGACTCTGATAACTAAAAGTTCTCTGGCACCAGAGTTATCAGCAACCTTTAAACGGGATTCGTTTTGAATCACTGTATAATCCTCCCCTCAGTAAATCCGTAAAATTAAACAGATCTCTTAACAACTTTAACTAAACGGAAGCGCTTTGTACGAGATAATGGACGGGTTTCCATGATACGAACAGTATCGCCAACTTTAGCTTCATTATTTTCGTCTTGTGCGTAGAACTTCTTTGAGTACTTAAAACGCTTGTTATAAACAGGGTGGTTCTTGTAAGTGTCAACAACTACAGTAATAGTCTTGTCCATCTTATCAGAAACAACACGTCCTTGATATACGTGACGATGATTTCTTTCGATTGATTCGCTCAAGTTAATAGCTCCCTTCCATTAATTTTGTTCTAATGCTTTTTCGCTAAGAATAGTCTTAATTCTAGCGATATTCTTACGGACTTTGCTCAAGCGAGCGGTATTTTCTAATTGACCCGTTGCTTGTTGGAAACGCAAATTAAAGAGTTCTTCCTTATATTGCTTTTCCTTTTCTAACATTTGATCAGTGGTTAATGATCTGATATCTTTAGCCTTCATTAGAATTGCCACCTACTTCCGAACTCTTAGTCACAAACTTAGTCTTAATTGGTAACTTAGTTGAAGCAAGTCTCAAAGCTTCACGAGCTACTTCTTCAGAAACGCCACCAATTTCAAATAAAATCTTTTCTCTCTTAACTACAGCTACCCAACCTGCTGGTGCACCTTTACCGGAACCCATACGTACACCAACACCTTTAGCAGTGTATGACTTTTGAGGGAAAATTCTGATCCAAACCTTACCGCCACGCTTCATGTAACGAGTCATAGCAACACGGGCAGCTTCGATTTGACGGTTAGTAATCCAGTGAGATTCAAGTGCTTCCAAACCGTATTCACCAAAGGCAATATACTTACCACCTTTAGCAGCACCACGCATTTTACCACGGAATTCACGACGGTGTTTTACTCGCTTTGGTACTAAAGGCATTACTTATTTCCTCCCTTCGCAGGCTTTGAAGGCTTGTTCTTACGAGTTGGTAAGACTTCACCACGGTTGATCCAAACTTGGACACCAATTTCACCATAAGTAGTGAAGGCATTTACCCAAGCGTAATCAATGTCAGCTCTTAATGTTTGCAATGGAACACGTCCTTCAGTGTGCCATTCTCTTCTTGCCATGTCGGCACCGTTTAAACGACCAGAAACTTGAACTCTGATACCCTTAGCACCTGCACGCATAGATCTTTGAGTAGCTTGACGCATAGCACGTCTGAAAGCAACACGTGCTTCTAATTGACGAGCAATACTATCAGCAACTAATTCAGCATCAAGATCTGGCTTCTTAATTTCAACAATATTAATGTGAACTTGCTTATCAGTTAAAGCGTTCAATTGCTTTCTTAATGCTTCAACTTCAGAACCACCTTTACCAATTACCATACCTGGCTTTGAAGTGTGGATTGAAATGTTGATTCTGTTTGCAGCACGTTCAATTTCTACAGTAGAAACAGAGGAATCCTTCAATTTTTCTGAAATGAACTTTCTAATACGAAGGTCTTCATTTAATGTTTCTTTGTATCCTCTGTCAGCATACCATTTTGATTCCCAATCACGGATAACGCCGAGACGAAAACCATTAGGGTTGATCTTTTGACCCATTAATATACCTCCCTTAATCGTTCTTTTCTGAAACTACTACAACTACGTGACTGGTTCTCTTGTTAATTGGAGAAGCCATACCCTTAGCACGTGGACGGAATCTCTTTAAAGTTGCGCCTTCATTTACGTAAGCTTCTGATACGTAAAGGTTTGCACTTTCGAGATCGTAGTTGTGTTCTGCGTTAGCAATTGCTGAGCGTAAAACTTTTTCAACGATTGGGGAAGCAGCTCTAGGCGTAAATTGTAAGATTGCTAATGCTTCAGCAACGCTCTTACCACGAATCAAGTCAATAACCAAACGTGCTTTTCTTGGAGCGATGCGAACAGTTCTTGCTTCAGCCTTAGCTGAACTAATTTGTTCTGCCATTTAGATGTTTCTCCTTCCTCTATTGTGCTGTTGCTTTATCATCAGCGACTTTGTGTCCATGGAAAGTTCTTGTTGGAACAAATTCACCTAATTTATGACCAACCATGTCTTCAGTAACATAAACTGGGACATGTTTTCTACCATCGTAAACAGCTATAGTCAATCCAACGAAGGAAGGGAAAATAGTTGAACGACGTGACCAAGTCTTAATAACTTGTTTCTTGTCAGCATCTTGTTGTGCATCAACCTTCTTTAATAAAGATGCATCAGCAAAAGGACCTTTTTTAATACTACGGCTCATTAATTAACCCTCCTTCTATTACTTGCTACCTTTACGGTGACGAATAATTAACTTCTCACTAGAATTCTTAACGTTTCTAGTCTTAATACCACGAGACTTCTTACCCCATGGAGTCATTGGTTGTGGACGACCAACAGGTGCCTTACCTTCACCACCACCGTGTGGGTGATCGTTAGGGTTCATTACGGAACCACGTGATTGTGGACGCTTGCCTAACCAACGCTTACGACCAGCTTTACCTAATTGAATTAATGAGTGTTGTTCGTTACCAACTTCACCGATAGTAGCACGGCAAGTTGACAAAATCTTACGAACTTCGCCACTTTGCAATCTTACTAAAGTGTAACTACCATCATTACCCAATACTTGTGCAACAGTACCAGCACTTCTAACAAGTTGGCCACCCTTGCCTGGTCTTAATTCGATGTTGTGAACTTCAGTACCAGTTGGGATATTCTTCAATGGTAATGCATTACCAGGTTTAATATCAACATTTTCGCCTGATTCAACAACTGTGCCTACCTTTAAGCCCTTAGGTGCTAAAATGTAAGCCTTAGTACCATCAGTGTAGTGAAGCAAAGCAATGTTAGCAGTTCTGTTTGGATCATATTCGATAGCCTTTACAACTGCTTTTGCATTATCCTTGTTACGCTTGAAGTCGATGATACGGTACTTTTGCTTGTGACCACCACCACGGTGTCTACTGGTAATATGACCATATGAGTTACGGCCTGCAGTCTTTGATTGTGATTCAAGCAAAGTACGTTCTGGCTTGCTCTTAGTAATTTCAGCAAAGTCAGAAGAAGTCATATTACGGCGACCATTTGTGGTTGGCTTGTAAACTTTAATAGCCAATTGACTGACCTCCTATTACTTGTCTTCTTTATTATCTTCGTTTTGGAAAATCTTGATGTCGTTTGAATCGTTAGTTAAAGTAACGATAGCCTTTCTACGACGAGCAGTCTTACCAAAGTAACGACCTACTCGCTTGTCCTTGCCGCGAACATTCATAATGTTTACGCTCTTTACTTTAACATCGAAGATTTCTTCAACAGCGTTGCGAACTTGAGTCTTGGTAGCAGTTAAGAGCACGTCGAAAGTGTACTTCTTATCATCCATTAAGTTCGTGGACTTTTCAGTAATGACAGGTCTTAAAATGATATCGCGTGCGTCCATTAAGCCAAAACCTCCTCAATCTTCTTTACAGCATCTTGAGTCAAGATTAACTTGTCGTAGTTAACTGCATCTTCAACATTTAAGCCGTTAACTGGAACAACCTTAACCTTAGGCAAGTTTCTTGCTGAAAGTTGAACATTCTTATCGTCTGAAACAACTAAAGCCTTGCCTTCAACCTTTAAGCTGTCTAACATTGATACAAATTCTTTAGTCTTAGGAGCTGACATAGTCAACTTATCTAAAACGATCAAATCCTTATCAATCAACTTTTGGGAAAGAACTGACTTAATAGCCAAACGACGTTGCTTTCTTGGCATTGCGTATGCGTAAGAACGTGGAGTAGGTCCAAAGACGATACCACCACCACGCCATTGTGGAGATCTGATAGAACCTTGACGAGCACGACCAGTACCCTTTTGTCTCCAAGGCTTCTTACCACCACCGCGAACGGCAGATCTGTTCTTCACCTTTGAAGTACCTTGACGTTGACCGGCTCTTTGTCTGATGATTGCGTCAAAAACAACACTTTCGTTTGGTTCAATACCAAAGACCTTGTCGTTTAAAGTAACTTCACCAGAGTCTTTACCGTTTTGATCAATAACTTTTAAATTAGCCATTCTAGTCCTCCTTCCTATTTATCAGCTTTTACAGCCTTAGCAGCAGACTTAACAACGATCAATGAGTTCTTAGCACCAGGTACGTTACCCTTAATCATCAATACGTTCTTATCTGCAACAACTTTTTCAATTACTAAGTTTTCAATGGTAACTTTCTTAACGCCCATGTGACCTGGCAAACGCTTGCCCTTTGGTACACGGTTAATGATTGAACCCATTGAACCAGGAATTCTGTGGTATCTTGAACCGTGAGTTTCTGGTCCTCTAGATTGACCCCAACGCTTAATGTTACCTTGGTATCCATGACCTCTTGTAGTACCAGTAACGTCTACGACGTCACCTTCCTTGAATGTATCCACAGTAACTTCTGAGCCGACTTCATAGTCCTTAAGCTCAACACCGCGGATTTCCCGAATGAAGCGCTTAGGTGAAGTCTTTGCCTTATCAGCATGACCTTTTTCTGGTTTGTTGCTCAATACTTCACGCTTGTCTTGGTAACCTAATTGAACTGCTTCGTAACCGTCTGATTCAACAGTCTTAACTTGCATAACAGCGTTAGGAGTTGCTTCTACAACAGTTACTGGAACAAGGGCACCATCTTTAGTGAAGATTTGAGTCATACCAACTTTTCTTCCTAAGATTCCTTTGGTCATGATTACACCTCTTTCTATCTAAATTATAATTTAATTTCGATGTCTACACCACTTGGAAGATCAAGCTTCATTAATGAATCAACAGTCTTAGGTGTTGGATTCAAAATGTCGATTAAACGCTTGTGAGTGCGCATTTCGAATTGTTCACGTGAGTCCTTGTCCTTGTGTGGTGAACGAAGAACAGTGAATAAAGTTCTTTCAGTTGGAAGAGGAACTGGACCTGAGATTTCTGCACCAGTTCTCTTTGCGCTAGCTACGATCTTAGCAGCTGATTCATCGAGAATACCATGTTCGTAAGACTTAAGTCTAATACGAATTGATTGACTTGCCATTTAATTACCTCCTTAACGTCTTCTTTAAAAGATGACTAGCTCGACAAAAATTCCCTACACGCCACTGTGGCAATGCAGCCTGGCGTGCCGCAACCTTTTGCGTCAACGCTTTACAACAATTTTATAGCATCAGGGTATACTACTCCCAAATGCACAAAGCCTATTGTACTTGCAATAGCCTTAAATATCAAGGGTTTAACTAATGTTTCTTAATTTTTTTGCAAAAAAGAACTATCTAATTTTTATTAATTAGATAGTTCTTTTCTATTTATTCTTTTTGACTAAGTCATTTAGAAATTATTCAGCGTTTCCGCCACGTTTCTTAATAATTTCTTCTTGAACTGACTTAGGACATGGTGAGTAGTGATCGAATACCATAGTGAAAGTACCACGACCTTGAGTTGATGAACGCAAAGTAGTTGCGTAACCAAACATTTCGGAAAGTGGAACCATAGAGTTCAATACCTTAGCACCTGAACGATCTTCCATACCGTCCATAGTACCACGACGTGCAGTAATTGAACCCATAACATCACCTAAGTATTCTTCAGGGGTAATTACTTGAACCTTCATAATTGGTTCAAGAACTACTGCACCAGCCTTAGGAGCAGCATTCTTCAAAGCAAGTGAAGCAGCAACCTTGAAGGCAGCTTCTGATGAGTCGACTTCGTGGTAACTACCATCGTAAAGCTTAGCCTTAACATCGATCAATGGGTAACCTGCAAGAACACCATTCTTCATAGCATCTTGTAAACCTTGGTCAACTGAAGGAATGAATTCACGAGGAACAACACCACCAACGATAGCGTCTTCGAATTCGTAACCCTTTCCTTCTTCGTTTGGAGTAAAGTCAATCCATACGTCACCGTATTGACCCTTACCACCAGATTGACGAACAAACTTACCTTGAGCCTTAGCTTCCTTAGTGAAGGTTTCACGGTAAGCTACTTGTGGTTCACCAATTTCAGCTTCAACGTGGAATTCACGCTTCATACGTTCAACCATGATTTGGAGGTGAAGTTCACCCATACCAGAAATCAAAGTTTGACCAGTTTCTGGGTTAGTTTCAGCCTTAAAGGTTGGGTCTTCTTCAGTAAGCTTTTGCAAAGCAACATCCATCTTATCACGGTCAGCCTTTGACTTAGGTTCAACTGAAACTTGGATAACTGGATCTGGAATTTGCAAACTTTCCAAAATAAGTGGACGATCTGGGTCAGTTAATGAATCACCAGTAGTAGTGTTCTTCAAACCGATCGCACCAGCAATATCACCTGAGAATACTTCAGGAATTTCCTTACGTTCATTGGCGTGCATTTGAAGCAAACGACCAACACGTTCACGAGTATCCTTAGAAGCGTTCAATACGTATGAACCTGATTGAAGTGAACCAGTGTAAACACGAATGAAAGTCAAACGACCAACAAATGGGTCAGAAGCAATCTTAAATGCTAAAGCAGCAAATGGATCCTTGTCGTTAGCTCTAAGTTCTACTTCGTCACCCGTCTTAGGATCGTGAGCAACATAAGGCTTAACATCTAATGGTGATGGCAAGTAGTCTACAACACCATCAAGCATCATTTGAACACCCTTGTTCTTAAATGCTGAACCAGCAAATACTGGGAAGAAGTCTAAGTTAATAGTAGCCTTACGGATAGCAGCCTTCAATTCATCGTTTGAAATTTCTTCACCGCCAAGGTACTTTTCCATGATGCTGTCATCAACGTCAGCAACAGCTTCAACTAATTCACCACGACGCTTCATTGCTTCGTCCTTGTATTCATCAGGAACTGGAACAGTTTCCCACTTAGAACCAAGCTTATCTTCATCGTAGATATCAGCAACCATTTCGATCAAGTCGATAACACCTTCGAAGGTATCAGCTGCACCAATTGGCATTTGAACAGCATGTGCATTAGCGTTTAAACGTTCGTGCAATGAGTTAACTGACTTATCAAAATCAGCACCAATCTTATCCATCTTGTTAACGAAAACAATACGAGGAACACCGTAAGTTTCAGCTTGACGCCATACGTTTTCAGTTTGTGGTTCTACACCAGCTTGGGCATCCAAAACAGTTACGGCACCATCAAGAACACGAAGTGAACGTTCTACTTCGATAGTGAAGTCAACGTGTCCTGGGGTGTCGATGATGTTAATTCTGTGGTCATTCCATTGAGCAGTAGTAGCTGCTGAAGTAATGGTAATACCACGTTCCTTTTCTTCGTCCATCCAGTCCATTTGTGAATCACCTTCGTGAGTTTCACCAATTTTGTGGATCTTACCAGTGTAGTAAAGGATACGTTCAGTAGTGGTAGTCTTACCCGCATCGATGTGGGCCATGATACCAATGTTACGTGTCTTTTCTAATGGAAATTCACGCTTATTAGCCATATATTAATTCTCTCCTTAAAATAAAACGAACAATTAGATTAGAAGCGGTAGTGTGCAAATGCACGGTTAGCTTCGGCCATACGGTGAACATCTTCACGCTTCTTAACTGCTGAACCAGTGTTGTTTGAAGCGTCGATAATTTCGTTAGCTAAACGTTCATCCATAGTGTGTTCGTTACGTAAACGAGCGTATGAAACAAGCCATCTTAAGCCTAAAGTAGTTCTTCTTTCTGGACGAACTTCAACTGGGATTTGGTAGTTTGAACCACCGATACGGCGAGCTCTAACTTCCAAAACTGGCATAACATTGTTCATAGCTTCTTCAAAGACATCAAGTGGTTCCTTACCAGTCTTGTCTTTAACAATGTTGAATGCATCGTAAAGGATTGAAGATGCCTTTGCTCTCTTACCATCAAGCATCAAGTGATTGATTAACTTAGTAACGAGTTTTGAGTTGTAAACTGGATCTGCTAAAACGTCTCTCTTAGTTACGTGACCTTTTCTAGGCATTATTTAACTCCTCCTTAACCTTTCTTTGCACCGTACTTAGAACGGCTTTGCTTTCTGCCATCAACACCAGCAGTATCGAGGGCACCACGGATGATGTGGTAACGTACACCAGGAAGGTCCTTTACACGACCACCACGAATTAAAACAACTGAGTGTTCTTGCAAGTTGTGGCCTTCACCTGGAATGTAAGCAGTAACTTCGATTAAGTTTGAAAGACGTACACGAGCGTACTTACGCAAAGCTGAGTTAGGCTTCTTAGGTGTCATAGTACCAACACGAGTTGCAACACCACGCATTTGTGGAGCTGGGTTGAATACTAATTCCTTCTTCATACTGTTGTAACCGTAGTTCAAAGCTGGTGACTTTGATTTAGTCGTCTTTGAGTGACGGCCTTTTCTTACCAATTGGTTAATGGTTGGCATTAAAAAATTCCTCCTAAAATTAACTATTTTGTTCACACATCCGGGAGTTTCTTTTTTGACTCACAGATATAATATTCAAAACATACAATCATCATTGTACTACCTTTTACACAGAAAGCAAACTTTTTTAAAATTTCCACGATAAAAAAACTGTTTTTTGCGCACTTATAAATGGAGGGGATTCTATTGATTTACTTACTCACAAACTTTTTTATCGGTAGTTGTATTGCTTCACACGCCTGCGTTATCTATGATCGTTATTCCAATGATGATATGATACTTTCACGTTCCTACTGTAAAAACTGTAATAACATGCTTAATTTGCTTGATGAAATTCCTATTATTTCCTATCTATTTTTAAAAGGAAAATGTCGATATTGTAAAAACAATATATCAGCGGAATTATTCTTAACAGAATTAATTGGTGGCTTTACCTTTATAAAAATCGATTTTTCTTCCTATAATGAGTTAACGACTGCCATCATGATATCTGTTTTATTAATAATTGCTATTTTTGATTATAAAGATAAAGAGTTTCCAACCATTTTATTACTAACTCCATTTTGTATAATATTGTTTACCAAAATAAATATCATACAAAATTATTCTATAGTTGATTTAGTGGAATTAGTTCCTATTACAATACTGTTAATCACATTAGTTTCCAAACAAAAAATTGGAAGTGGTGACTTATTCATTTATCTGTTAATAGCTTTATATTTTAATCCATCATTTGCTAATTCCACATTTCTTATCGCATCCATACTATTAATTGCACATTACATATTCAAAAAGCAGAACATAACTTTTCCGTTTATTCCTTATATATTCATAGCTACAGTTTTTCAACTTTTATTAGAATAAAAAAATACGCCTCTATCAAATTGATAGAAGCGTATTTTTTAAGTTTCTCTAACAGAATTTATTTATTTTTGTGGATTTGCATCCTTTGCCGCATCTTTTTCTTTCATTTGCTTTTCAATATCAGCAATTGAGTAAACAGATTGTGGCTTAGCTACATCCGCTTGTGGTTCCATATTACGGTAAATAGGCATACCAGTACCAGCTGGAATAATCTTACCAATAATAACGTTTTCCTTAAGTCCAAGAAGTGGATCGTTCTTGCCACGAATTGAAGCATCAGTAAGAACACGAGTAGTTTCCTGGAATGAAGCAGCTGACAAGAAACTGTTAGTTTCAAGGGCAGCCTTGGTAATACCCAAGATAACGCTTTGAGCAGTTGCTGGGATACCACCAGAAATAATAACTTCCTTGTTACGGTCCTTAAATTGGTCAATATCCATAACTTCACCTGGCAAGATATCAGTTTCACCTGGATCAAGAACACGAACCTTTTGCAACATTTGACGAGTTAATACTTCGACGTGTTTATCAGAAATATCTACACCCTGCATTCTGTAGGCTTTTTGAACTTCAGCTAAGATGTATTCTTCAGTAGTCAAAGTATCAGTAACTTGAATCAATTCCTTAGGATCAACAGAACCAAGAGTTAACTTGTCTCCACGATGAACGCTGTCACCTTCGGAAACAGCAACAGAAGCAGTATAAGCAACACTGTAAGTTCTAGTATCAATCTTACCCTTAACAGTAATTTCACGAGTATGTTCTGCAGGGTTTTCTTGAATTGAATCAACAATACCATCTACTTCAGAAATTGTCGCACGACCCTTAGGGTTACGAGCTTCAAACAATTCTTGAACACGAGGCAAACCTTGAGTAATATCTTCAGCACCGGCAACACCACCGTTGTGGAAAGTTCTCAAAGTAAGCTGAGTACCAGGTTCACCAATTGATTGAGCAGCAACAGTACCAACTGCTTCACCCACTTCAACTTCTTCACCAGTAGCAAGGTTCATACCGTAACACTTGCGACATACACCGTGAGGAGTATCACAAGTAAGAATTGAACGAATCTTGACATGAGTTACACCAGCATCAACAACCTTATGAGCCAAGTTTTCATCCATCATGACATCCTTAGCTACAATAGTTTCGCCAGTTTCTGGATCCTTAACAGTTTCAGCAGTGAAACGACCAAGCAAACGATCGAATAATGGTTCGATCATTTCGTCGCCTTCCATAATGGCACTAACTGTAATACCACGATCAGTACCACAATCATCATCACGAATAATAACATCTTGGGCAACATCAACCAAACGACGAGTCAAGTAACCAGACTGAGCAGTCTTCAAGGCAGTATCAGTCATACCCTTACGAGCACCGTGAGTGGACATGAACAATTCCAATACTGACAAACCTTCCTTAAAGTTTGAAGTAACAGGAATTTCGAACAAACCACCGTTAGGAGTGGCCATCAAACCACGCATACCAGCTAACTGAGTAAAGTTAGAAATGTTACCACGGGCACCTGAGTCGGCCATGATAGTAATTGGGTTTCTTGGATCGTAGATTTGAGCGATTTCGTTTTGGATTTCGTCCTTACATGCGTTCCAAATACTAATTACTCGATCGTGACGTTCTTGTTCAGTAATAAGTCCACGTCTAAATTGTTTAGAAACAATATCAACTTGCTTACGAGCCTTTTCTACCTTTTCATCCTTATCTTCAATTTCAGGAACATCGTTCATACCAATGGTAATACCAGAAGTAGTTGAACTAGTGTAACCTAATTTCTTTAAGTCATCCAAGTATTCTGAAGTTCTTTGAACCTTGTAATACTTGTAAATAGTAGCAATAGAATCTGATAAGAAACCACTCTTAAATGGTGTTGCAATTAAGTCATCAGCAACTGAATCAATCTTTTCTTGAATATCTTCACCTTCATTTAAGAAGTACTTTTCATCAAGTGGATTGTTCAAATTCTTTTCAGTTGGTTCGTTGATGTAGAAGTAGTCATCAGGGAAGAGTTGGTTAAATACGATCTTACCGTAAGTGGTAATAAAGATACCATGTTCCTTACCTGCTGGCCAAGGCTTCTTAGGCATAGAATCAGCTGACATACCAATAATTGTATGGTAGTGAATATCACCATTTTCATAAGCAACTGCAGCTTCAGCTGGTGAACTGAAGATCATGCCTTCACCTTCACGGCCCTTTTCAGCTTGAGTTAACCAGTAGTTACCTAATACGACGTCCTGTGATGGAGTAACGATTGGCTTACCATCCTTAGGTGCCAAAATATGGTGAGCAGCAAGCATAAGCAAACGTGATTCTGCAACAGCTTCATCAGATAATGGAACGTGGATGGCCATCTGGTCACCATCGAAGTCGGCATTGTAAGCTTCACAAGCTAATGGGTGCAAACGAATTGACTTACCAGGTACCAAAACTGGTTCAAATGCTTGAATACTCAAACGGTGAAGAGTAGGTGCACGGTTCAAAAGAACTGGACGTTCCTTAATAACATCTTCAAGTACATCCCAAATGTCATCATCTTCACGATCAATCTTACGCTTAGCGTTCTTAATGTTAGAAGCAATTCCGCGCTTAACTAATTCGTGCATTACAAATGGTTTGAATAATTCAAGTGCCATTGGACGAGGAACACCACATTGATAGAACTTCAATTTTGGTGAAACATCGATAACTGAACGACCTGAGTAGTCAACACGCTTACCAAGCAAGTTTTGACGGAAACGACCTTGCTTACCTTTAAGCATGTGTGAAAGTGACTTAAGTGGACGGTTACCTGGTCCAACAACTGGACGACCACGACGACCGTTATCAATTAAGGCATCAACAGCTTCTTGAAGCATACGCTTTTCGTTTTGAACAATAATATTTGGAGCGTTCAAATCAAGCAATCTCTTCAAACGGTTGTTACGGTTGATTACACGTCTGTATAAATCGTTCAAGTCAGAAGTTGCAAAACGTCCACCTTCCAATTGAACCATAGGACGCAAATCTGGTGGAATAACTGGAACAGCATCCATAACCATCCATTCTGGCTTATTACCAGAATTCTTAAATGCATCCAAAATGTCCAATCTTCTGATTGCACGTGTACGTTTTTGACCAGTAACTGTTTGAAGCTCTTTCTTCAAATCAGCAACTTCTTTAGCTAAGTCAACTTTCTTAAGCAAATCACGGATAGCTTCTGCACCCATTTTTGCAACAAAACGATTACCATACTTAGCTTTTTGTTCACGGTATTCTGCTTCAGTCAATAATTGCTTAGGTTCAAGATCAGTATCACCTGGATCAATTACGATATAAGCAGCAAAGTAGATAACTTCTTCAAGAAGTCTTGGAGAAATATCCAAAACCAAGCCCATTCTTGATGGGATACCCTTGAAGTACCAGATATGAGTAACTGGTGCTGCTAATTCGATGTGACCCATACGTTCTCTTCTTACCTTTGAAGAAGTAACTTCAACACCACAACGATCACAGACAATACCACGATATCTAACACCTTTGTACTTACCACAAGCACATGACCAATCTTTAGTTGGTCCAAAAATTCTTTCATCAAACAAGCCATCTTTTTCAGGCTTTAAAGTACGGTAGTTGATGGTTTCTGGCTTCTTAACTTCACCATATGACCAGCTTCTGATCTTGTTAGGTGATGCAAGACCAATTTGCATACTTTCAAACTTATTTACGTCGATCAAAAGTTTAACCTCCTACTATTTAGAAACTTTATCGTCGGATTCGTCTACTGGAGCTTCTTCAGGTTTATCTTCAGCTTTCTTATCCTTATCTTCTGATTTATCAGTTTCTACGGCTAACTTCTTCTTTTGTTGTTCTTCAGCCATACGTGACAAAGTATCAATATTCAAATGTTCATTTGAGTCATCATCCATATCACGAAGTTCAATTTCATGATGATCCATGTCAAGAACTCTAATATCCAATCCTAATGATTGCAATTCCTTAACAAGAACACGGAATGATTCAGGAACACCTGGCTTAGGAATTCTTTCGCCCTTAACAATAGCTTCATATGCTCTTACACGACCAACAACGTCATCTGACTTGTAAGTCAAAATTTCTTGCAATGTGTAAGCTGCACCATAAGCTTCAAGAGCCCAAACTTCCATTTCACCGAAACGCTGTCCACCAAATTGTGCTTTACCACCAAGTGGCTGTTGAGTAACTAATGAGTAAGGCCCGATTGAACGTGCGTGAATCTTATCGTCAACCATGTGAGTAAGCTTCAAGTAGTGCATAACACCAACTGACACACGGTTGTGGAATGGTTCACCGGTACGACCATCATAAACAACAGTCTTACCGTCTTTATCAACGCCGGCTTCACGAACAGTATCCCAAACATCGTCTTCGTTAGCACCATCAAATACTGGAGTAGCAACGTGGATACCCAATTGACGAGCAGCAGCACCTAAGTGCAATTCCAAAAGCTGTCCGATGTTCATACGTGAAGGAACACCCATTGGGTTCAAACAAATATCTACTGGAGTACCATCTGGCAAGTAAGGCATATCTTCTTCTGGAACAACCGCAGCAACAGTACCCTTGTTACCGTGACGACCAGACATCTTGTCACCAACTTGAATCTTTCTCTTTTGTGCAATGTAAACACGAACCATTGTGTTAACACCTGGTGAAAGTTCATCGCCGGCTTCACGAGTATAAACCTTAACGTCTTGGACAATACCGCCACCACCGTGAGGTACACGGAGTGAAGTATCACGAACTTCTCTAGCTTTTTCACCAAAGATGGCATGAAGCAATCTTTCTTCAGCTGATAATTCAGTTACACCCTTTGGAGTAACCTTACCAACAAGAATGTCACCATCATGAACTTCGGCACCAACACGAACGATACCATCAGCATCAAGATCCTTCAAAGCATCTTCACCAACGTTAGGAAGTTCTCGAGTGATTTCTTCTGGACCCAATTTAGTGTCACGAGCTTCAGATTCATAATCTTCAATACTGATTGAAGTATATACATCATCCTTAACCAAACGTTCAGAAAGCATGATGGCATCTTCATAGTTGTACATGTTCCAAGTCATGAAGGCAATCAATGGGTTTTGACCTAAAGCAAGTTCACCATGATCCATTGTTGGGCCGTTAGCAATAACATCACTTGCTTCAACAATGTCACCCTTTTGTACATTAGGAGTTTGGTTGTATGACTTAGAGTTGTTAGAACGACGGTACTTTTCAAGGTAGTACTTATCCAAAGTGCCATCTTCACGTCTAATACGAACTTCGTTACCGTCAACATATTCAACAGTACCAGCAGCTTGAGCCAAAAGTGCGGCACCAGAATCATGAGCAGCACGATATTCCATACCAGTACCAACAAGTGAACCATGAGGATTGATCAAGGGTGCAGCCTGACGTTGCTGGTTGGCACCCATCAAAGCACGGTTAGAGTCATCGTTTTCAAGGAATGGAATACATGCAGAAGCAACTGAAACAACTTGCTTAGGAATAACATCCATGTAGTCAATCTTATCAGGAGAAACTTCGACGTTGTCTTCCTTATGACGGGCCAAAATAATGTCTTCCTTAAATGAACCATCTTCATTTAATGGAGTGTTAGCACCGGCAATAATGTAGTTATCTTCAACATCAGCAGTTAAGTAGTCAATCTTGTCGGTAACCTTGTGAGTCTTCCAAGAAACACGACGGTATGGAGTTTCAATGAAACCATACTTGTTAATAATTGCGTATGATGCCAAAGAGTTAATCAAACCAATGTTAGGACCTTCTGGCGTTTCGATAGGACATAAACGACCATAGTGAGTATAGTGAACGTCACGAACTTCATAACCAGCACGGTCACGAGTCAAACCACCAGGTCCTAAAGCTGACATACGACGCTTGTGAGTCAATTCACCCAATGGGTTGTGTTGGTCCATGAACTGTGAAAGTTGTGATGAACCAAAGAATTCCTTGATACTTGCAACAATTGGACGAATGTTGATCAATTGTTGTGGAGTAACAGTTGATGGATCTTGGATTGACATTCTTTCACGAACAACACGTTCCATTCTTGCCAAACCAATTCTAAATTGGTTTTGAAGAAGTTCGCCAACACGACGAATACGACGGTTACCCAAGTGATCGATATCATCAGTAGTACCAATCTTATCTTGAAGTACGAAGAAGTAGTTAATTGATGCTAAAACATCGGCTGGAGTTAAATGCTTAACGTCATCACCAATGTGACCGTTAGAAATCAACTTAACTTCACGTTCTGGATCAACCTTTGAGAAGACCTTAATTTCTTGTACAGTGATTGGATCTGGCAACACACCTTCTTTTGAAGGTTCATAAGTTACCATCTTAAAGTCATCACGATCAAGGTACTTTTCAAGAGTATCCATTACTTCATGAGTAACAACAGTACCCTTCTTAGCAATGATTTCACCAGTATCTGGATCAGCTAAAGTTTCAGCCAAAGTTTGACCGTACAAACGGTTCTTAAGTGAAAGCTTCTTATTGATCTTGTAACGACCTACTGGAGCTAAATCATAACGACGAGGATCGAAGAAACGTGCAAACAAAAGTGAACGTGATGAATCAGTAGTCTTAGGTTCACCTGGGCGTAATCTTTCGTAAATATCCTTCAAAGCTTCAGCAACGCGAGAGTCAGCTGGATTCTTGTGAACATCTTTGTCCAAAGTAAATTGTAAACTGTCACTTTGACCAAACATTTCAAGAATATCGCTGTCTGAGCCGATACCCATAGCTCTAATCAAAACTGATAATGGCAACTTACGAGTACGGTCAACACGTACGTAAGAAACATTCTTAGCATCAGTTTCGTATTCAAGCCAAGCACCACGGTTAGGAATAACTGTAGTACCAAAAATTTGACGACCATTCTTATCATAATCACCTGAGTAGTAAACACCCGGAGATCTTACCAATTGAGAAACGATAACTCTTTCAGCACCGTTAACAATAAATGAACCTGATTCGGTCATTAATGGTAAATCGCCAAAGAAGACATCTTGAGTCTTAATTTCGCCAGTTTCTTGGTTAGTCAACTTCAAAGTTACGTGCATTGGTGCAGCATAAGTTGCATCATGATCACGAGCTTCATCAACGCTGTACTTAGGCTTTTGAAGCTTGTAGCCAACGTATTCTAATGAAAGCTTACCAGAGAAGTCGCTGATTGGCATAATGTCATCAAAAACTTCTTTGATACCTTTGTCGAGAAACCACTTATATGATTGGGTTTGAACATCGGTCAAGTTAGGTAATTTCAAAACTTCTTTAATCTTTGAGAAACTACGTCTTGTACGATGCTTACCGTAATTCACTACGTGTCCGTTTAACAAGGAAAAACATCCTTTCTGTTAGAGAAAGCAAATATTACAATTCTGTTACAAATTAAAAAAACTCGAATTTTAGGCATAAAAAAGACAAAAACAACTCAGTGTCGTTTTTGTCTTTATCATTTTGCTGGACAATAGATCAGCAAAATCCTGAAATTCAGCCTTTTAAATCAGCAACTAATATACCGTAGATTTGCAATTTTGTCAAATACAACAACTAGTTAGCAACCTTTTCTTTTGGCTTTGCAACATCAAATCTAAGCTTGCCATGGCTAGCACCAATTTTCAAAGTATCACCTGAAATAAGTTCGCCATCAATAAGCATTTCAGCAATCTTATTTTCAATATCATTTTGAATTGCTCTTCTAAGTGGACGAGCACCATTTTCTGGATCATAGCCATCTTCAGCAATCTTGTCCAAAGCAGCTCTAGAGATCTTCAAGTCAATGCCCCTCTTATTTAAGCGAACTACTAACTTGTGCGTTAACAAAGTAACGATTTGACGAAGTTGCTTCTTGTTAAGCTCTTCAAAAATAATTGTTTCATCCACTCTGTTAAGAAACTCCGGACGGAAGAATTGCTTAAGGGCCTGCTTAACTTTCTCAGCACGCATCTTGGCCTGGCTTTCATTGTCGGCATTAAACCCAACTGCCTTAGTTTCAAACAAGCTACGTGAACCTAAGTTAGAAGTCATAATAATAATTGTATTTCTAAAGTCGACTTTTCTACCCTTAGAATCAGTTAAGAATCCTTCATCTAAAACTTGTAAAAGCAAGTTAAAGACATCTGGATGCGCCTTTTCAACTTCATCAAGCAAAACCACTGAATATGGATGACGACGAACTTGTTCTGAAAGCTGGCCGCCTTCTTCATATCCCACATATCCAGGAGCTGAACCAATTAATTTGCTGCTGGCAACCTGATCCATGTATTCAGACATATCAATTCGAATGATATTATCTTCTGAGCCAAACATTGCTGCGGCAACTGATTTAGCAAGTTCAGTCTTACCAACACCTGTTGGCCCCAAGAATAAGAAAGAACCAATTGGTCGACGTTCATCTTTAATTCCGCTTCGACTACGACGAATTGCACGAGCAACAGCTTCGACAGCCTTATCTTGGCCAATTACGCGTTCATGCAAGATACCTTCAAGATGCGATAATTTATGCGTTTCATTTTTCTTCATTTGCGTTACTGGTACGCCAGTCCATGAAGAAACAACTTTGGCAATATCTTCTGAATTAACTACAGCGTTTGAACTAACTTTTTCTGTTAAATCATCTAATAATTGTTCGTGCATTGCTTTCAAACTATTTTGCTTATCCTGCAACTTAGCAGCTTCCACAAAATTTTGACCAGCCGCAGCTTCATTTTTTTGTTCGATAACCTTTTTTAATTGCTCATCAAGTTGAATCAAACGGTTATTAGAGCCAACATTATTTTTAATCTTAACAGCCGCACTAGCCTCATCGATCAAATCGATTGCCTTATCTGGCAAATAGCGATCTGCAATGTAGCGTGTTGACAAATCAACGGCATCCCTAATGCTTTCATCAGAAATAGTTACATGATGGAATTTTTCATACTTTGGCTTCAAGCTTCCAAGATCTTAATTGTTGCCTCTTTAGAAGGTTCTTCTAAACGAACTTGTTGGAAACGACGAGCCAATGCTTTATCTTTTTCAATATATTTTTGATATTCATCAAAAGTTGTTGCACCAATCATTTGAACATCGCCACGGGCAAGTGCGGGCTTCAAAATATTTGAAGCATCAATCGCACCTTCAGCACCACCCGCACCGATCAAAGTATGCATTTCATCGACAAATAAAATAACTTTTCCGTCTTTCGCTACTTCTTTAAGGATATTCTTCATCCTATTTTCAAATTCACCACGATACTTTGTACCAGCAACTAAATTTGCTAAGTTTAAAGACATTACGCGTTTATCAAGTAAATCATGAGGAACATCTTTTCTAACGATTGCGGTAGCAATTCCTTCAGCAACAGCAGTTTTACCAACTCCTGGTTCACCAATTAGAATTGGATTGTTCTTTGTACGACGAGAAAGAATTTGAATCACACGAGCAATTTCTGCTTTTCTGCCCACAACAGGATCAATCGCACCTTCACGGACACGTTCATTTAAATTAATTGCAACTTTATCCAAATTTGGTGTAGTACTCTTCTTTTTCTTGTTTGAAGCAGTTCCGTTAGTTGTACCAATATTTGAATCACCGGTCAACCAATTGGACGAATCACCAAAGCTTTGTTTTTGATTAAGTTCTTGCTCAACATCATCTCGCAATTGATTAATATCTACATTCAAGTTTTTCAAAATCATTGAAGATAAAACTTGTTCACTAGCCACTAATCCAAGCAAAATATGACTTGTTTGAATTTCATGATATCCCATTTGATCCGCAGATCTTTTAGCATAGTCTAAAACTAAATTTAGACGTGGAGAAATTTCCATGTAGCTAGTATTAGCAGCTGAACCATAACCTGTGTAGCGTTCAATTTCTTCACGAACCGCCGTTGGGGTTAAATTCCATGCTCGCAAAATCTTGCCTGCATCCCCATCTGACTCAATTACTAAAGCTAGCAAGACATGTTCTGTTCCAATTAAACGGTGATGGAAATTCTGCGCTTGCTCTCTTGCAATTTCCAAAACCTGATTAGCACTTTTACTATAAGAGTTTTCCATACAGACACCCCTTTAAAATTGACGTTCAATATTTTAATTGTTTATATCGTTAATGTAAACCAATATGTCCTAATGGTTAAATATTGTTTCTGAAACTTGTGTCAAATAGTGATTATCAATTTCATCAAAATTATTTAAAACTGTTGAATCAAAATCAAATACTCCCCAAAGCTTATTTTCTTTAAAAATAGGAACAACAATTTCTGATTTTGAATCACTATCGCATGCAATATGACCTGCAAATCGGTGAACGTCTTTCACAATTTGCGTCTTTTCAGTTTTAGCGGCCGTACCGCATACTCCTTTTCCAAAAGAAATGTGTACACAAGCTGGCTTGCCTTGAAAAGGTCCTAAAATCAGCTCATTATTTTTTACTCGATAAACTCCAGCAAAATTCACATTATTCAAACTATTGAACAAAAGAGCAGATAAATTAGCCGTATTGGCAATCCAGTCATCTTCCCCTTCAACTAGAGCATAAGCTTGTTTAACTAATAATTCATAATCGGATTTCGCAATAGCTGACATAATCTGCTCCCTTCAAGTTTTAAGTCATTATAACAAACCCAACTGTTTTAAACTAGTAATTAACTTATTTTTGGTAAGCACAAGCTATTTTTTAAATAACTTAAACTAATTGGCATAAAAAATAGCCTAGGTATTGCCTAGACTATTTTTATCGGGAAAACGCGATTCGAACGCGCGACCTCTACGTCCCGAACGTAGCGCTCTACCAAGCTGAGCTATTTCCCGAGTACAAAAAAAGCTCACCCGGAGGCGAGCCTTTTAAATTCTGGAGCGGAAGACGGGATTCGAACCCGCGACCCCCACCATGGCAAGGTGATGTTCTACCACTGAACTACTTCCGCAGAACAGTTATTATTATAGCAGATGGATACAACTTTGCAATACCTTTTTTGAAAAAAGTTTAAAAATATATTTTCCAAAAAAGAGTAACAAAAAAGACTCACAAATGTGAGCCA
>NZ_BALY01000002.1 GCF_000615445.1 Lactobacillus hamsteri DSM 5661 = JCM 6256
TTTTTTTGCTTTATCAGATTTCTTTGTAGTTAATTTATTATCCAACACATTTTTAGGAACTTGGGTAATTTCAGTTCTACGATTCTTTAGTTGTGGAGCATCTGTTTGATACAAGGATGAAGTAGATTTATGTTTTTGACTGTAAAGAGAAGTAGATCTTTTACCAAGTTGCTGTTCTAATTGGATCATTTGCTGATAATTGGTTAGATAATCAAATTGGTTCGGATTAGTAGGAACAAAGCCTACTGGAGTATAGAAGCGAAGCAAGTTATGGTTATTTAATAAATCTGAATATTTAAGCGATTTTTTCGCTTTTTTGCTTAATTCAGCAATTTCTTTTTTCTCAATTGGCGTAAAATTGATTATTTGTTTACCATTTGCTCGATCATAAACTGTTCCTTTAATTCCTTTTCCGCCTACGATAATGTATTTATCACTTACAATAGTTCCGTTTCTAAAGACCAGCCATTTTTTGTAGTTAGGTGAAAATAAGTCATTACCAAATTCTACATAATCTTTAGTATCAATTCCTAAAAGATGAAGCAAGGTTGGTAAAACATCGATTTCACCGGCAACTTCATGGTTTATACCGCCTGTTAAATTCGATGAATGAATCATAAATGGTACACGTTGCATTTGAACATTATTATAGGTGTTCCAGGTATCAGAGCTTTCACCAATAATTGGAGCCAAAGTTTCGTTTTCTGAATTGCTTAATCCGTAGTGATCTCCATAAATTACGATCATTGTATTTTTATATAGACCTGCTTTTTTAAGATAAGTAAAGAATTCGCGTACGGCCTGATCTAAATAATGTGCCGTTTCGAAATAATTATTGATAGTTGTATCCCGAGTATTGGTAGTTTTGAAGTTGGGATCTAAATCTTCGGCATCCATCGAGAATGGAATATGGTTTGTAACTGTAATGAACTTAGCATAGAAAGGTTGTTGCATTTGTTCAAGATATTTTACGCTTTCTGAAAATAGAAGCTTATCTTTTAAACCGTAACCAATCTTATCTGTTCGAGCATTACTGAAGTAGTTTTGATCAAAGAAGTAATTATAGCCTAAATTTTTGTAAACGTCGTTTCGATTCCAAAAAGTACCCACATTACCATGGAAGACAGCGGAAGTGTAGCCATCTTGGCGTAAAATTTGTGGGGCTGCTTGGAAAGTATTTTCTGAACCTAATGAAGTAAACAATGAACCATCAGAAATTCCGTATGTTCCAGTTTCGAGCATGGTTTCTGCGTCACTGGTTCTACCTAAGCCAACTTGATGATAAAAATTATCAAAGCTTACAGTGTTTTTATTTTTATAAATAGAATTTAGAAATGGGGTAACTTCTTTTCCATTTACTTTTAGATTAATTAAAAATTGTTGGAAACTTTCAAGGTGAATGATAATAACATTTTTTCCTTTTTCTTTTCCAAACATAGCTGAATTAGGCGCAGAATAATTCTTTTGCGTATAATTTAGAATTTTATTTAAATCTGAAGCATTAGCATTTTTGGTAACTTGAACGCTCTGTGCACTTTTAATTCCGTCATATGCAGTGTATGTATCTAAACCTAAATATTTAACTACATAAGAACGATCAAAAGTGTTGCGAAGAAGGCGCGGTCTTGATGATTCTGCTAAGAACATGTTCAAGCCGAGCAAAAACATTCCAAAAGAGGTAATTGCAAAAGGCGTTGAAAGTCCATAAGATTTTTGGTCAATTTTTATCTTTTTTAAAATTAATAAAGCAATAATTATAATCAGGTCCAGCCAAATAAAAATATCAGTTGGATGAAGTAAGGAAACAGCACTTTTTCCAAGTCCCGGTGCTACTTTTCCTGTATTCATTATTGTTTTTATTGTTAAAAAATCTGAAAATTGGCGATAGTATAAAACATTTGCAAATAGTAAGACTGTGTTTAGAAAGTCCATCACCAGCATGCCAATATAAGATACGATAGGCTTAGGGAAATAAAAGCCTATACTTGTAAATAAAATTGCAGTTGGAAGAGGACTGAGCCACATAATTATGTGCTGGTAAGGGTCAGATAAGCCCAGGTTAAAATCACAATAAGCAACAAAAATGTATTTAATCCAAAAAAGCAATACCAGCAATGTTAAAAAGCCAGTGCGAGTTTGGATAAAATCAATGAGATTTCTCTTATTCAAAACGAAATCCTCCTTAATATAGATTAATTTTATATGTTCAAATGATTTTAGACAATGTTATAAGCAGAGTTAGTTTTTTCTTAATATTTTATTGAATAAAAAATGGGTATAATTTAATGGAAAGATATAATTAAAGGAATAAGTGCTAGCATGCTTTTTTTAGGACCCTTATATAAATTATTAGCAGATCATTTAGCAATGAGAATTAATCACTTTGCTTTGATCAAATTAACATTAATGGCAATTGATAAAACTATTTTATATTTTTTGATTTTTGCAATTTTAAGATTAATTTGGCTTTTAGCAGTTAGACATCGTCGCACGATTAAATCTGAAATGAGTGTGTGGCTGCTGGCTTTTTATATTATCTTAATTCTGATGCTTACTACTTTTAGAAATACGTATTTTCCGTGGCAATTAAATTTCAATTTTCATCGTCCATTGAGTGATGTTAATTTGGTATTTATGAAGGAAACTTGGAAATTGCTTTATGCTCAAAGCAGAGTGGATTTTATCTATAATTGCTTTGGAAATATTCTTTGTTTCTTGCCACTGGGGTTTTTATCACCAATTGTTTTTTCAAAAAAGCAGACTTTTTGGAGAATTATTATTGGCGGGATGCTTTTTTCTATGTTGATTGAAACTTTACAATTTTTATTAGGAACGGGCGTATCAGATATTGATGATGTATTTTTTAACACCATTGGTATGTTTATCGGATACTTATTGTATCAACTAAGTAAGCGGATAAAAAATAAATTTTAAATTTTGGAGTTGACACTGGTATTCAGCTGGTAAGATTGCTAAAATGGTTTTGTGAAATAAATAATTTTATTTAGTTAGGAAGCAGATTTATGAGTTTAATTAATTTTGATAGTAGTAAATTAACTCCATTTGTTCATGAAAATGAATTAAGTGAAATGCAAGCTATGGTAAATGCTGCAGATGCTGAACTTCGTGATGGCACTGGTGCAGGTAGCGATTTCCGTGGCTGGCTTGATTTGCCAGTTGATTACGACAAGGATGAATTTGCACGTATTAAAAAAGCTGCTAAGAAGATCCAAAGCGATTCAGAAGTTTTAGTATGTATTGGTATTGGTGGTTCTTACCTTGGCGCTCAAGCTGCAATTGAATTCTTGAACAGCAACTTCTACGGTAAGGAAAAGACTGATATGCCAACAGTTGTATTCTGTGGTAACTCACTTTCAGGTTCTTACCTTTACGACCTTATTGAATGGGTTGGCGACAAGGACTTCAGCATTAACGTAATTTCTAAGTCAGGTACTACTACTGAACCTTCAGTAGCATTCAGAATCTTTAAGGATAAGTTAGTAAAGAAGTATGGTAAGGAAGAAGCTGCTAAGAGAATTTACGCAACTACTGACCGTGCTAAGGGTGCTTTGAAGACTGAAGCTGACGCAGAAGGTTACGAAGAATTCGTAGTTCCAGATGATATTGGTGGTCGTTACAGTGTTCTTACTGCTGTAGGTTTACTTCCAATCGCAGCTGCTGGTGCTGATATTGATGCTTTGATGAAGGGTGCTGCAGATGCTCGTGCAGAATACACTGATACTGATGTAAGCAAGAACTCACCATATCAATATGCTGCACTTCGCAACATTCTTTACCGTAAGGGTTACACTACTGAAATTGTTGAAAACTACGAACCAAACCTTAGAATGTTTGGTGAATGGTGCAAGCAATTAATGGGTGAATCAGAAGGTAAGGACCAAAAGGGTATTTGGCCATCAAGCGCTAACTTTACTACTGATTTACACTCACTTGGTCAATACATCCAAGAAGGTTTACGTAACTTATTCGAAACTGTTATCCGTGTTGAAAACCCACGCCACGATGTTGAAATTCCAGGCGATGAAAAGAACTTGGATCAACTTAACTTCTTGGAAGGCAAGAGCTTGAACTACGTAAACGATCGTGCTTACGAAGGTGTTGTTTTAGCTCACACTGATGGTGGTGTTCCTGTAATGACTGTTAACATTCCAGATCAAACTGAACACACTTTGGGTTACATGATCTACTTCTTCGAATTAGCTATTGCTATTTCTGGTTACTTGAATGGTATTAACCCATTCAACCAACCAGGTGTTGAAGAATACAAGCGTAACATGTTTGGTCTTCTTAACAAGCCAGGTTACGAAGATTTACATGATGATTTAGCTAAACGTCTTTAATTCGCGTATGCTCAGTTATCAAAGAAAGAGTAGAAACTATTTTGGTTTCTACTCTTTTTGTTTGAAATAGATTGGAGTTCTTATGCAATAGAAAATCAAGAATATTTTAGCTGTTCTATCCACGGCCTTTATATCTTTTGTTGGGATTTTAACGGAAACAAGTTTGAATGTTTCTTTTCTAACAATAATGAAACAGTTAAATGTTGGTTTGGATATCCTTCAGTGGACTACAACAGGCTATTTATTAATGATAGCAATTATTATGATTTGTTCGTCGTATTTGAATGAACGATTTTCTGCTCGACAATTGTTTATTTGTGCTTGTTTGGGTTTTATGGTAGGTAGCTTGATAAGTGCTATAGCACCCACATTTTATATCTTATTAATTGGTCGTTTGATTTCAGCTTTAGGAGCTGGCTTAGCAACTCCATTGATGTTTAATTTGATTATTGAAATTTTACCTCGTAAAAAATGGGGATTGTATATGGGAATCGCGGGCCTGATAATTGCTATGGCACCTACATTGGGACCGGTTTTTGGTGGAGCAATTACTTATTATATGAACTACACCGGCACTAAAGTGCCGGGTTTCTGGGAACACCAAGTAGTGTTTAGGATCTTATATTGATTGCTCAAATACCTAACTCACAGAACTTAGCTCTTTACCATGGCCAGTCCCTGACCAGTTGGCTTTGCTTTATGCAGAATATTAACTGCCGCGTTAATATCCCGGTCATGCCTAGCTTGACACTTAGGACAAGTCCATTCACGAATTTCTAATGGCTTGGCGCCACTGTTATAGCCGCATTCTGAACAAATTCTGGAGGTGTTTTTGGGATCTACGGCAATTAGTATTTTACCGTACCATTTACATTTATATTCCAGCATTTGTCTGAACGTCCGCCATGAGGCATTGGCGATTGATTTGGCCAGGCAGTGATTGTGTTGAAGATTCTTGGTTTTCAAATCTTCAATAACAATTACATCATACTGCTTGACCAAATGAGTTGTTAGCTTATGAAGATAATTCTTACGCTGATTAGCCACTTTGGCTTGATATCTGGCTTTTAGCTTTTGGGCTTTTTGCCAGTTAGGCGATGCTTTTGAGGCTCAGACACTTCTGCCTGCAGAGACAGATAATATTTGCCCGTTGGTTCAAGCACAACCGTATAACGCTTGATTTTAGCACCTTCCAAAAACCCTGTTTTACTGGTTTTAATATAACCCAACTTAGGGATCTTCAGGTATCGCTTGCCAGCAACTTTTATGATAGACTTGCCAGTATAAGACTTCTTCAAATACTTGCGCGAATGAAAGCGCGGCTTGCCAATTTTGCCGCTTTTATCTTGAAAGAAGTTTTTTCAAGACTGGGTTAGAAACTCATTAACTAGCTGCAGACTTGAAGAATCGCTGTTTTTCAAAAAGGGATATTCTTTCTTAAGCGGCTTAAGCAGGTAATTCAGTTTAAACTTGCCTAAAAAAGGCAAATCCTTATTATTCTGATAGCGCTCATTCATCATAGCCAGCATCTGGTTCCAGACAAAACGATCATTGCCAAACATCTGCTCAAGCTGGTCTTGCTGGGTTTTGTTAGGATAGAGCCTTAACTTGATTCCCTTCAGCACATTTGTTCCTTCCTTCTCGTAATATTGTATCAAACATATGTTCAAGAAAGGATGGGAACAAGCAAAAAAACTAAAGAAAAAGCCGGATTCATCACGGGATTGAAATCCCGTGTTTTCTCCGGCATATAATCAATAAATTGGCGAGCAATCTTTTATACAGTAACTGTTTTTGCTCTTATTGTGTTTATTGCGGGTTTATTCGTAGTTGGAAAATATCATGATCAAAAGAAAAACGGTTTTGATTGGCTAAGTTTTATAGTTTTGGCTGGTGCTTTTACTTGCTTAATATTAGTCTTGAATCAAATAAGTCATGGTCTTAAAAATATTTATTTATGGGTATTTTTGATTTTATCAATCACGCTTTTATATATTTTTATTAAACTTTCCAAAAATTCAACAAAAAAGCTACTTAATTTAGCGGTTTTTAAGCAAAGGGCATTTGTCTATGGAGCAATAGCGTACTTTTTACTTCAATTTATTAATATTGGAACAAGCTTTGTCTTGCCAAATTATGTCCAAATTGTAGGTCATCAAACATCTTTGGTAGGTGGTCTAATACTCTTACCCGGTAGTATCATTGCAGGAGTACTAAATCCATTATTTGGCAATATATATGATCATGTAGGTGCTAAACTTCCATTATTTTTGGGTGGAACAACGTTAGCAATAAGTTGCGTATTATTTTGGCTATTTGGTTTACATTTAACTTCATTATTAATTGTTATAGTCTATGGTTTCTTAATGTTGGGGCATAGAATGGCATTTAGCAATACAATGGCTGAATCATTAAACTGTCAGCCTCAATCGTTAAGAGTAGACGCAACAGCTGTATGTCAAACTAGTCAGCAATTGGCTGGATCAGTTGGTACAACAATTATGGCTTCAATTATTGCTGTTTGGCAAAGTAAAGGTGGGGCTTCATATGCACAATTAACCGCTCAAGGTAGTCAAGCTGCATTTGGTTTTACGAGCTTATTAAGCATAATCATTCTTATTTCTTATTGGCGAATGTTTAAATTAGAAAATAAGAAAAATAATTAATTTAATACTAGTACATTTCACTAAAAATATACTATAATAAAAGTGAATGTTTGAAATAGGTGAGAAAAAAGACGACTGAACACCAGCCGTCTTTTTAATTTTGTTTTGAATTTTCTTCAATAAAGCTTTGAATAATTTTTTCACGTAAAGCCAAGAAGATTAGGTTATGTCCTGATGGATGTACGCGATTTGTAAGCATAATAAGCCCGCTTTGCTTTATTCGATCTAAGATAATCAAGGTTCCAGTGAATCCCGTATGAAGAATGATTGGATAATTATACTTTGGATCAAAACGTAAGTCCCAGCCCCATGAACGTGGTTTAACATTGCTTGGATTTTTGTTATCGAATAATAAACTAACGGTATTTTGACTATAAGGTAAAATATCTTTATCTAACCCTAAATAGCCTTTGCTAATTTTGATTAAATCATCTAAAGATGAAAATAATCCTGCGGAGCCACAATCACTTGTTAATTGTCGAGCTTTAGGGTCATGAGGCATGCCTTGTAAAACATCACCGTTAACAAGAGCGGTTGGAACGCACTCGCTAGGTTTGGGATAAAAGGTCGTATGCTTGAGCCCCATAGGTTCAATAACTTCTTTCATCGCTTCTTCTTGTACAGGCCTTCCTAAGATGGTTTTGACTACTAAACCTAGCAAGATGAAATTTGTGTCTGCATAGCGCATTTTAGTGTTAAATTCATCGGTAACTGGTAAGTGAATAATTGCATCAAGAAGTTCATCGTGTCCTAATTTGTCGCGATTAGGGATCCAGCCTCGAATACCGCTAGTATGAGTAAGCAAATGAAACAGCCGAATTCGTTCGTCCTTAAACTCAGGAATAAATTTATGGAGTGGCTCGGTAAAGTTTAACTTGCCTTGATCGTATAATTTTAACAAGACATTTTCTGTGGCAAGAACTTTAGTTAAACTGGCTAAATCATATTCTGCAAAGGGGCTAAGCTGAGTAATTTGAGGATAAATGCTAGCGAAGCCAACTGTTGATGTGAAAACTTGTTTTCCTTTAATAAATGCGTAATTAACTCCTGGCACTACACGAGAAGTAACCATAGATTCAATTAAATTTTGAGTAGCTAAATAATCAATCATAATATCATCCTTAATAAAATTCATTATAAAGAAAAGAACTTGACAAGACCAGAAGAAACAAGCATAATTATCACTGTTAAGTTTGCCCGTTGGTCAAATGGTTAAGACGCCACCCTCTCAAGGTGGAGTTACGAGTTCAATTCTCGTACGGGTGATTTTAGTGGGATATAGCCAAATTGGTAAGGCACAGGTTTCTGGTTCCTGGATGTTTGGGTTCGAGCCCCAATATCCCAATGATGAGAAAATGTCTTAATGCTGAAAGCTTCAAAAGCCCAGTATTAAGGCATTTTTATTTTGCCTAAATAAAAAATGAAAAATAAATTTGATTTTATTGCAAAAAAATATTGACAGCATCTTTTAATCGTAATAGTATAATTACAACAAAATTAAAGAAAGCTTAGAAGAGATGAGTAATCATTCAAGATTTCTTCAGAGAGTCGTGTTAGGTGAAAGACGATGTTATTAAGGATGATGAAGATGGTCTCGGAGCTGACTAAAGAGCAAGCCATTTGGTAAGCAATTTACGTTTAACGATCGTTACCTCGTTCGAGTATATCCCGTTGAAGGAGTACTTAGTAAGGACTTTGTTGTGAAGCAGAGTTGAATAAGGGTGGTAACACGTTTAATAGCGTCCCTAGAAAAGTAAATTATGCTTTTCTAGAGGCGCTTTTTTGTTTACCAATTGGAAAGGAGGATTAATCATATGGGAAGAATTGAAAATAAACATTTGGCAATTAGCAAGATCGACTTTAAGACGGCCTTCAAACGAATGTGCATCTTAGCATGGTTAGTCCTCATTATTATTGGACTGTTAATTGTTAAATAAAAAACGTAGTTTAAAATATTTTTGATTTTGGAGATAATAATATGAAAAATTTACATTATGATATCGTCGGTAGTTTTTTACGACCAGTTCAATTAAAAGAAGCTAGAAGAGATTTTGCTGCAGGCAAGCTCTCACTTTATGAGTTGCGTGAAGTAGAAAATCAATGTATTGCGGAATTAGTTAAGAAAGAAATTGACCAGGGATTAAAAGTAGTAACTGATGGGGAATTTAGAAGAAGCTACTGGCACCTTGATACATTTTGGGGCTTTGATGGCATCTCCCATACTACACAAAAACAAGGTTATCTGTTCCATGATGAAGAAACACGTAACGATTCAGCACAAGTAAACGGTAAAATTCGTTTTGCAGGTGATCATCCAGATTTGGAGGCCTTCAAGTTTTTACGCAACTTGACTAAAGATGCTGACGTGGTAGCAAGACAAAGTATTCCTGCGCCGGCCCAATTTTATGCTGAACTTGTCAGAGGACCTGAAAACGTGGCTGCAGTGAAGAAGTACTATCCAAATGAAGCCGATTTGTTTAAGGATGTTGAGCAAGCTTATCATGATTTGATTATTGCGCTTTACAAAGCAGGCTGTCGGGATCTTAAGATTGATGATTGTACTTGGGGTATGGTAGTTGACAATGATTTTTGGGCAACAATGGTTAAGCAAGGTTTCAATCGTGAAGATCTAGAACAAAAGTATCTTGAATTGAACAATAAAGCCTTGCAAGATTTACCTCAGGATTTGCGCCTCTCAACCCATATTTGTCGTGGTAATTATCACTCAACTTGGGCAGCCAAAGGTGGCTATGCTCCGGTAGCAGACTATGTTTTCGCTAAAGAAAATGTCGATACCTTTTACCTAGAGTTCGATGATGAACGTTCTGGTGGTTTTGAACCATTAGCCAAGGTTCCGGCTGATAAAGAAGTAGTCTTAGGCCTAGTTACTAGTAAGAGACCCGATTTAGAAAAAGCGGCTGACCTGGAGCAGAAAGTAAAAAAGGCAAGTGAATATCATGATTTAGATCACCTAGCTTTAAGTACTCAATGTGGATTTGCCTCAACCGAAGAAGGTAATCAATTAAGCGAAGACCAAGAATGGGCAAAAATCAAGTTGGTTGAATCAACCGCTAATAGTATTTGGAAATAGAATAGTTAAACATATTTTAAATAAAGGATAAATTCATTATGGGAAAAGTTGAAAGTTTTACATTAGATCATACTAAAGTTAAGGCACCTTACGTTCGGTTAATTACAGTTGAACAAGGCAAGAAGGGCGATCAAATTTCTAACTTTGACTTGCGTTTAGTTCAACCAAATGAAAATGCTATTCCAACTGGTGGATTGCACACAGTTGAACACTTATTAGCAAGTTTGCTTCGTGATCGCATTGATGGTTATATTGACTGTTCACCATTTGGGTGTCGTACAGGCTTTCACCTTTTAGTTTGGGGAACGCCAAGTACAACAGAAGTTGCTAAGGCACTGAAGTCTAGTTTAGAAGAAATTAGAGATAATATTGAATGGAAAGATGTACCCGGAACTACTATAAAGACTTGTGGTAATTATCGTGATCATTCACTCTTTTCTGCTAAGGAATGGTGCAAGAAGATTTTAAATGAAGGCGTTTCAGATGACCCATTCAATAGAAATGTCGTTGAATAAAAAAGATAATAAGTTAATATTTTACGATCTTGAACAGCAGAGTAACTAAAGAGGATGTTGTACAGAGAGCTGACGTTGGGTGAAAGTCAGTCAACAGAGACTTAGTGAATATGGGCTGGAAATGGTCATAATTAGTGAGAGTTAGCTAATTACAAATTGGCAAGCGTTATCAATGCCGGCTATGTTAGTAGTTAGTGAGGTTTATTGCGTGAGCAATAGATAAAAAAGGGTGGTAACACGCAAGAAGCGTCCCTGGAAGTATAAATTTTACTTCTAGGGACGCTTTTTTATGGAAAGGATAGTTGAAGATGGCAAGTATCAAACTAAAACATATTGAAGTTGATTTTCCTAAACATAAGATTAAGGCAGTTAATGATGTATCGTTAACGATCAAGCAGAAATTTGCCGGAACGAAAGTTGAAGTAAAAAGATCGGTTTCATATTTAAATGAAGACTAAAAAAGATCTGGATTTTTCCAGATCTTTTTTACATACCTGCCTTAATAATTTTCTTTTCAGCCATTGCCTTACGTAAAGCGAGCATTGCTGTATAAGTTGAAAGAATGTAAACTTTTTTAGTTGGCAGTTTCTTAATTTCTTCAATTAAACTATCATCATCAGGATTTGTAAGCATACTGCCAGGTTCAAAACCAGCAATTTCTAATCTAAAGCCCATATCGTGCCATCTTTGACCGCCGACAAGGGTCTTTTTAATTTTATCTCTGTTTAATCCTTCAAAGTCAGCATCCCAAATCCAAGAAGTATCAATACCATCGGCATGGTTGGCATTAAGCAAAGTTACTAAAGAATAATCATCTTTTTCAGTATTTAACATATGTAAAACTTCGTCTAAACCAACAGGATTTTTAACTAAAATCAAATCAATCTCTTTGTCGGCATATTTGATCATTTCTTGACGACCAAAGATACGCTTATTTTCAGCAAAGGCCTGAGCGACTTCCTCATCACTTAAGCCATATTCTCTGGCAACTGAATAAGCAGTTAATGCATTATAAATATTGTAAGTACCACCAATATTGATTGAGTAATCTTTTTTACCCATCTTAAATTTAAGGCCATTTGGTGTTTGATCAATAATTTCGTTTACAGTGTACTTCAATTCAGGTCTGTGATAACCACAATTAGGGCAGAAGAAGTCCCCTAAGTTTGCATAGATTCTTTCGTGATAGTGTAAAATGTGATCACATTTAGGACAAAGAACGCCATCCGTGTTAACAGGAGCTTTGAAGTCATTTTCTACCTTATCATTTGGCAATTTGAAACCATAAAATACTTTTTCGTTAGGTAATTCAACGGATGAAAAAATGCTTGCATCACCATTAGCGATAATTTTAGCATCAGGAGCCAATTTTATTCCGTTAACAATCTTTTCATAGGTTGTGTAAATTTCACCGTAGCGATCCATTTGGTCACGGAAAATGTTAGTTAAAACAAAAGTCTTAGGATGAAGAAGCTGGGTAACCATTTTTACATTGGCTTCATCAACTTCCAAAACAGCAATTTTTCTTGTGCTGTGCTTATGCTTGTGAGCAAGAAATGCGGTAACAATACCTTGTTGCATGTTAGAACCAGATGGATTAGTTAAAACGTCACCATACTTTTTTCTTAATGCTTCAACAATTAAGGCTGTTGTCATTGTCTTACCGTTAGTACCAGTAACAATGATTGTTTCGTATCCCTTAGCTAATGAATTCAACACTTCTGGATCAATCTTCATTGCAAGTTTGCCAGGAAAGCTTGTGCCACCTTTTAAAACATTATGCAAGAACCAATATGAAGATTTACCAGCAATTTTTGCTATGCCTGATTTTAGATTCATGTATAATCCCTCACTCTTAAAACTAATTTTTACTATAGCATATCGATGGATTTAAAACGAGGTTTTTACGTTTCTTTCAATGCATAAATTTGATTTTTAATCTATACTATATAATCGGATATTTGAATAAAGGGGAGTCGCAATGGCGCAGTTATTTTTCAGATATGGTGCAATGAGTAGTGGAAAGACTATTGAAATCCTTAAAGTGGCTCATAATTATGAAGCTCAAGGACGAAAAATTGCATTAATGACTAGTGGACTTGATAATCGAAGCGGAGTAGGAACAGTTGCTTCAAGAATTGGCTTGCATCGAAAAGCCATTCCAGTTGATGATCAGATGAATCTTTTTGATTATGTTGAAAAAAATAGTCAAAAAGATGTGGCTGATGGCGCTGGCAAGATTGCTTGTGTTTTAATTGATGAAGCACAGTTTTTAAGAAAGCATCATGTTTTAGAATGCGCTAAAATTGTTGATGAGTTGAATATTCCGGTCATGGCCTTCGGCTTAAAAAATGATTTTCAAAATCATTTATTTGAAGGCAGCGAGAATTTATTGATCTATGCTGATAAAATTGAAGAGATGAAAACAATTTGTCATTATTGTGGTCATAAAGCAACTATGAATTTGAGAATTAATAATGGACGTCCTGTTTATGAAGGCGAGCAAGTCCAAATTGGCGGAGACGAAAGTTATTACCCCGTTTGTCGTTTTCACTATTTCCATCCTGATAAGAATAGAAAATAGTTTTTAATAAAAAAGGAGTTATTTTTATGGATAAAGTTATGGCGCAATTGGAAGGCCTTGTTGCTCACTACGAAGAACTTCAAGAAATGATGGCTGACCCAGAAGTTATTAATGATACTAAGCGCTACATGGAGATTTCAAAAGAAGAAGCCGATCTTCGTGAAGTGGTTCAAAAGTATAAGAAATATAAAGAAAATCAAAAAGAAATTAACGATAATAAAGAAATTATTTCTAGTGAATCTGATCCTGATATAGTCGAAATGGCTAAGGAAGAAAATAATGAACTTGAAAAAGAACTTCCTGAACTTGAAGATCAAATTAAGATTTTGATGCTTCCAAAAGACCCTAACGATGATAAAGATATTATCATGGAAATTCGTGGTGCTGCCGGTGGTGATGAAGCTTCATTATTTGCTGGTGATTTGCTTAGAATGTATGAAAAGTATGCTGAACGTCAAGGTGGAATGTTTCAATGGTTGATTCAGAACCAACTGAAGTCGGCGGTTACAAGCGTGTGGCTATTATGATTACTGGTGATAAGGTTTACTCAAAACTTAAGTATGAAAATGGTGCCCACCGTGTTCAAAGAATCCCAGTAACTGAATCCCAAGGTCGTGTTCATACTTCAACTGCTACAGTTGCAGTTATGCCTGAATATGAACAAGTTGATATTGATATTGATCCTAAAGATATTCGTGTCGATGTTTATCGTTCAAGTGGTGCCGGTGGTCAGCACATTAACAAGACTTCCAGTGCGGTTCGTATGACTCACCTTCCAACAGGTATTGTAGTTGCAATGCAGGATCAACGTAGTCAACAACAAAACCGTGAAAAGGCTATGCAAATTTTGAAGTCACGTGTTTATGATTACTATGAAAGTCAAAACCGTGATAAATATGATGCTAAGCGTAAAAATGCTGTAGGTACTGGTGACCGTTCTGAAAGAATTAGAACTTACAACTATCCTCAAAACCGTGTTACTGATCACCGTATTGGTTTAACTATTAACAAACTTGATCGTGTAATGAATGGTGAACTTGAAGAAATAATTGATGCACTTATTCTTTACAACCAAACTAAGCAATTAGAGGAGTTAGCTGATCAAAATGCCTAAAACTTTAAAAGAAATCCGAATTAAAGCGGGAGAAACTGCTGAAAATACTTTGCCAGAGGATATTGATTATGTATTGTCAGAGCGTCTTAATCTAACTCCAAGCGAATTTGAATTGAAGCAAGATATGGTTTTGACAGATGATCAAGTTAAGCAAGCAAATAAAGACATTAAAAAGCTTGCTAAGGGTGTTTCTCCGCAATATATTCTTGGTTATGCATGGTTCCTTGGTTATAAAATTCAAGTCCAACGTGGCGTGTTAATTCCGCGTTTTGAAACAGAAGAATTAGTTGAATGGACTTTAAAGCATTTAAATGATGGTGACAGTATTCTTGATTTGGGAACAGGATCGGGATGTATTACTGTTGCTTTGGCTAAAGAAGCTGAAAAAATGGGCTTAAAGGATTTAAAGTTCACGGTTTCTGATATTACGGATACTGCTTTAAGAACGACAGAAGAAAATCTTTTAACATACGATATCGATGCTTTAGTACGTAAAGCTAATTGTTTAATCGGTCTTGCTAAGTTCGATAAAATTATTTCTAATCCACCTTATATTAAAGAAAGCGAAAAAAAGGATATGGATCAAAATGTCCTTGATAATGAGCCTAAGGAAGCTTTATTTGGTGGGAAAGATGGTATTAGTTTTTATGAAAAATTTGCTAAGCAAGTTCGTGAACATTTAAATAGTCACGGAGAATTTTTCATGGAATTTGGATTTAGTGAAGAAGCTCAATTAAAAGAATTATTTGCTAAAGAATTACCTGATTTTGATATAGAATTTAAGAAAGATATGGCTGGTAAGCCACGTATGGTTCATGGAAGGTGGCAAAAATAATGGAAACAAAGATTTTTGCTAAAGATCAATTAGATGATGCAGTTGATTTATTAGCAAAGGGTGAATTAGTTGCTTTTCCTACCGAAACTGTTTATGGATTAGGCGCAATTGCAACTAATGAAAAGTCAGTTAAAGGCGTATATGCAGCTAAAGGTCGTCCAAGTGATAATCCTTTGATTGTAACTGTTTCTGATGAAGAAATGATGCGTCGCTATGCGAAAGAAGTTCCAGAAAGAGCAGAAAAATTAATCAAATATTTTTGGCCAGGTCCATTGACAATTTTATTGTTCGTTAAGCCTGGTTCTCTTCCTGATGCAGTTACTGGTGGTCTTGATACAGTTGCATTTCGTTGCCCAGATGATGAGCTTACTCATAATTTGATTTCAAAATTAGGTTATCCAATTGTTGGTCCATCGGCTAATACTTCAACTAAGCCTAGTCCAACTACTGCCCAACACGTTTACCATGATTTAAAGGGTAAAATTGCTGGAATTATTGATGGTGGTCCTACACGTGTTGGCCTTGAATCAACAATTATTGATCTTTCTGTTAAAACTCCAATTGTTCTTCGTCCAGGTGAAATCACTCCTGAAGAACTTAGTGAAGTTTTAGGTGAAAAGGTATTAATTAATACTGGTAAAGTATCAGATAAAGAAATTCCAAAGGCACCAGGAATGAAATATCGTCATTATGCGCCAAGTGCTCCTGTAGTAGTTGTTGATGACGTTAATGATTTCTCTAAGGTTGATTTTAACGAAAATATTGGTGTAATGGCACTTAAGGATCAATTAGCTAAAATTGATTTGCCTGATGAAAATAAATTTAATTTGGGTAATGATTTGGTTGATGCGGATCATAATTTATTTGGCGGGTTACGCTATTTTGACGATAAAGATAATATTAAACAAATTTATGTTCAAGGCTTTTATGATGGTGAAGAAAGCTTGGCATATATGAATCGTTTGAATAAAGCAGCTGCTGGACATCATTTTAATAAATAAATACAAGCAAAGGGCTTTAAACCCTTTGCTTTTTTGATAAAATAATGATGATGTTACTTTAATTAATATTTAGGAGGCTGTAGCAATATGGGAAAATTTGTAGTTTTAGATCACCCATTGATCCAACACAAGTTGACAATTATTCGTCGCAAAGAAACAGGTTCTAACGAATTTCGTAGAATTGTTGGCGAAATTGGTGGTTTAATGACCTATGAAATCACTAGAGATTTACCACTTAAGGATGTTGAAATTGAAACTCCTGTTGGTAAAACTACCCAAAAGGAAATTGCCGGTAAGAAATTGACTATTGTGCCAATTTTACGTGCTGGTATGGGGATGCTTAATGGTGTTCTTGAAATGGTACCTTCTGCAAAAGTTGGTGTCATTGGTATGTACCGTGATGAAACGACTTTAAAGCCACACGAATACTTCTGCAAGATGCCAAAAGACGTTTCAGAACGTGAATGCTTAATTGTTGACCCAATGCTTGCAACTGGTGGTTCAGCTATTGACGCAATTAGCGCATTGAAGAAGCGTGGCGTTAAGGAAATTAAATTGGCTGTTTTAGTTGCAGCACCAGAAGGTGTCAAGGCAATTCAAGAAGCACATCCAGATGTTGATATCTATGCTGCTTCAGAAGATGAAAAGTTGCTTGATAATGGCTACATTTTCCCAGGATTGGGAGATGCTGGTGACAGATTATTTGGTACAAAATAATTTTCCCTTTTCTGTAAGTTTAAATTAAAAAATAATCTTAAATGCGCTTACAATTTTCACAAAAAGTTTTTTTGGTGTTAAGATGATAAGCGTGTCGAGTTTTATTCAGCACAAAGAAGGGAGGTCACGAAGTAATGGAGAAATCATTTGTTTTTGAGTTCTTGGGCTTAAAATTTGATCTTGTAGGGATCTTAGGCTCAACGCTAATGGCACTAGCAGTACTGTTCGTCTGCATTTGGCTTTCTAAGAAAGTTGAAATGAGACCAAATAAAAAACAAAATGTGATTGAGTATTTGCTTGATTTCACTAACGGAATTGTTAAAGATAACGTTAGTGATCCAGATGCGCAAAAGCACCTTTCACTTTATGCATTTGTTCTATTTCTATTTATTTGGTTTATGAACCAATTAGGTATGTTCTTAGAAGTCAAAGTGGGTGACTGGATGGTTATTAAATCACCAACTGCAGATCCAGTAGCGACAATGTCGTTTGCAATGATGACCTTGCTTCTCTCATTCACGTTTGGAGTGCAAAAATTTGGTGTGGGCGGTTATTTGAAGAATTATACTGCTCCAGTTGGCTTTTTACTTCCAATTAACATAATTGAAGAATTTACCAACTTTTTAACCTTGTCTTTGCGTTTATACGGGAATATTTATGCTGGTGAAGTTTTGCTAACTTTATTGGGTGATCGTTTAGCTATGAGCGGCGGTCCTGTTACATTAGTATTAGCAGCTCCATTAGCCATGATTTGGCAAGGTTTCTCTGTCTTCATTGGCTCTATCCAGGCATATGTATTTGTAACTCTTTCAATGGTTTATATTGGAAAGAAAGTTACAAAAGAATAATTTTTGGAGGTTTATTTTATGTCAGAAGCATTTAAATATCTTGCTGCATCTATTGCAGCTGGTTTAGCAGCCTTAGCTGCTTCCTTCGGTAACGGAAAGGTTATTTCAAAGACCATTGAATGTATGGCTCGTCAACCTGAAAGTGCCGGCAACTTGAGAGCAACAATGTTTATTGGTGTTGGTTTGATCGAAGCCGTTCCTATCTTAGCTATTGTTGTTGCTTTCTTAATCCTCTTCCTTTAATTTTTAGTTTTAATATCGAGAATTAGGATAGAGAAAGAGAGAAGGGCAGTAAATGACTTTAGAAACATTATTTGCAGCCTCACATATATACCTAGGTAATACTATTTGGTATCTTATTGTTTTTGCCATCTTATTGCTTTTAGTTAAGCATTATGCCTGGGGCCCTGTCTCAGAAATGATGGAAAAACGGCGGCAAAAAGTTATTGAAGACTTGGATTCTGCAGCTAGTGATCGTAAAAAGGCTGAAGTTTTAGTCAATGAACGTGAAGCAGCTTTGAAGGATTCAAGAAAAGAAGCAACCAAAATTCTCTCTGACGCAAAAACTAATGCGCAAAAAGCAAGCGACGAAATCGTAGCGAATGCAAATAATGATGCTGTATCCATTCGTAAAAAGGCTGAAGCTGATGCTAAGCAAGCTAAGGCTGATGCTTTGAATGATGCACGTGGACAAGTTGCAGACATTTCTGTAGCCATTGCTGAAAAAGTAATTGCTAAGAATTTATCTGCTGAAGACCAAAAAGATTTAGTCGACCAATTTATTAAGGGGCTGAATGATTAATGGCTTTAAGTAGAGAAGAAATAGCTGCACGTTACGGCGCTGCTATGTTCGGCTATGCGCAAGACATGAAAGTCTTAGATTCTGTTCATGAAGAATTGGCTGAATTGAAAAAAGCTGTAGAAGCTAATCCAGCCATCATTGGAGTCTTAAGTGATCCTATTTTAAATAAAGGTGAAAAGAAAAAGACTTTATCAGTAATTGAAGAAAGTTTTTCTGATGAAGTCCAAGGATTTTTAAATCTTTTGTTGGAATATGATCGATTTGCTTATTTAATTCCGATTATTGATCGTTTCAATGACTTTTATGATCAGGAAAAGTCGATCGCATCCGGAACTGCAACTACAGCAGTGAAATTAGATGATGATCAACTTAAGCGTTTGGGTGATAGTTTTGCAAAGAAATATCATTTAAATGCTGTGCGTCTTGAGAATCAAGTTGATCCAAGTATTTTAGGCGGCGTGATTTTACAAGTAAAAGATCGCGTGATCGATGGTTCAGTTAAAAATAAGCTGAAAAAGATCCGTGCGCAATTAATTGATGAAAACTAAAAGAGGTGAAACCATTGAGCATTAAAGCGGAAGAAATTAGCTCTTTGATCAAGCAACAACTTGAACACTACGATAATAAGCTCGACGTCAATGAAGTTGGTGTTGTAACTTACGTAGGTGATGGTATCGCCCGAGCTCACGGACTTAACAATGTTTTGTCTAATGAGTTATTGGAATTTGAAAATGGCTCTTACGGTATTGCCCAAAACCTTGAATCTAATGATGTTGGTATCATTATTTTAGGTAACTTTGACGATATTCGTGAAGGTGACCGAGTTAAAAGAACCGGTCAAATTATGCGAGTTCCTGTTGGTGACGCACTTATCGGTAGAGTTGTTAACCCTTTGGGCCAACCAGTTGATGGCTTAGGTGAAATTAAGACGGATAAGACTCGTCCTATTGAAGCTAAGGCTCCAGGTGTTATGGACCGTCAATCAGTTGATGAACCACTTCAAACTGGTATTAAGGCTATCGATGCTTTAGTACCAATTGGTCGTGGTCAGCGTGAATTGATTATCGGTGACCGTAAGACAGGTAAAACTAGTTTGGCTATTGATACTATTTTGAACCAAAAGGGTAAAGACGTAATCTGTATTTACGTTTCAGTTGGTCAAAAAGAATCAACCGTTAGAACTCAAGTTGAAACTTTAAAACGCTTCGGTGCGATGGATTATACTATCGTTGTTGAAGCCGGCCCAAGTGAACCAGCACCAATGCTTTATATTGCACCATATGCTGGTACTGCTATGGGTGAAGAATTTATGTACAATGGTAAGGATGTATTAATCGTATTCGATGACTTGTCTAAGCAAGCCGTTGCTTATCGTGAACTTTCCTTACTTCTCCGTCGTCCGCCTGGTCGTGAAGCCTACCCAGGTGACGTCTTCTACTTGCACTCACGTCTTCTTGAACGTAGTGCTAAGTTGAGCGATAAGTTGGGTGGAGGATCAATGACTGCATTGCCATTTATCCAAACCGAAGCGGGAGACATTTCTGCATATATTCCAACTAACGTAATTTCAATTACTGACGGACAGATTTTCTTACAAAGTGATTTGTTCTTTGCAGGTACTCGTCCAGCCATTGATGCTGGTAACTCAGTATCTCGTGTTGGTGGTAATGCACAGATTAAGGCTATGAAGAAGGTTGCAGGTACTTTGCGTACTGACCTTGCTGCATACCGTGAACTTGAAAGCTTTGCCCAATTCGGTAGTGATTTGGATCAAGCTACACAAGCTAAATTGAATCGTGGTCGTAGAACTGTTGAAGTTTTGAAGCAACCACTTCATGATCCAATTCCAGTTGAAAAGCAAGTTTTGATTCTTTATGCATTGACTCATGGCTACTTAGATTCAATTCCAGTTGAAGATATTGCTCGTTATGAAAGTGAAATCTACGACAACTTTGATAGTAGTCACGCTGACTTGCTTAAGCATATTCGTGAAACTGGTGAATTACCAGACGAAAAGAAGTTGCAAGCAGCTATTGAGGAATTTAATGATAGTTTTTCACCAAGTAAGAATTAGGAGGTAGATTATGCCTGCATCTTTACTTGAGTTGAAGAAAAAAATCGCTTCAGTTAAACAAACTGGTAAAATTACTGAAGCTATGAGAATGGTTTCGGCATCAAAATTAAGTCAAACTGAAAAACGTGATAAAGGTTATACAGTATATAACGATCACATTCGAAAAACAGTTTCTCATCTTATGAGTTCTCAAATTGTTGATCACTTAAAGGGTGAAAATGTTTCAGTTGACGAAAAGAATATTGCTAAACTTGATTATGCTGATGTTTTTGGTTTAGGTATTACTTCCGATATGGTTCAAGAACGTAAAGAAATTAAGTCTACTGGTTATTTAGTTATTACTGGTGACCGTGGCTTAGTTGGTTCTTATAATAGCCAAGTTTTGAAGAATATGATGGGTCTTTTTGAAGATTCAAAAGCCGAAAATAAGGATGTTAAGGTTTTAGCGGTTGGTTCAGTAGGTGCACAGTTCTTTAAGAAAAATAACGTTAATGTTATTTACGAAAAAGCTGGCATTTCAGATGTTCCAACCTTTGATGAAGTTTTACCAATCGTTTCAACAGCAATTAAAATGTATTTGAATGGTGTTTATGATGAGTTATATGTTTGTTACACTCACCATGTTAACTCGCTTTCATCTGCATTCCGTGTTGAAAAAATGTTGCCAATTGTTGATCTTGATATTGGTGTTAAAGAAGCTGAAGCACATCAAGAATTAGAATATGATATTAAGCCTGACATTAACACTGTTTTAACAAGTTTGCTTCCACAATATGCTCGTTCAACTATTTACGGAGCTATTTTGGATGCAAAAACAGCTGAGCATGCTAGTTCAATGACAGCTATGCAAAGTGCAACTGACAATGCTAATGATTTGGTTGATAATTTAACTACTAAGTTAAACCGTGCAAGACAGGCACAAATTACTACTGAAATTACTGAAATTATCAGTGGTGCAAATGCCTTAGAGTAAAAGAAGAGAAAAGGAGGTAGATGATTTGAGTGAAGGTGAAATTGTTCAAGTAATCGGCCCAGTTGTCGATGTTAAATTCCCACTTGATAAAGACCTACCTGATATTAATAACGCTCTTCGTGTAATTAAATCAGAAGATGAATCTATCGTCTTGGAAGTTACACTAGAGCTTGGAGATGGTGTTTTAAGAACAATCTCCATGGAATCTACCGATGGTCTTCGACGCGGTATGAAAGTCGAGGATACGGGGGCCCCAATTTCAGTTCCTGTTGGTGAAGACACCTTGGGACGTGTGTTCAACGTTTTGGGTCAACCTATTGATAACGGTCCAGAATTTCCAAAAGATCATCCACGTGAAGGTATTCATAAACCAGCTCCAAAATATGATGAATTGACTACAAGTCGTGAAATTTTGGAAACTGGTATTAAGGTTATCGATTTGCTTGAACCTTATGTTCGTGGTGGTAAGGTTGGTCTGTTTGGTGGTGCAGGTGTTGGTAAAACCACTATCATTCAGGAATTAATTCACAACATCGCTCAAGAACACGGTGGTATTTCCGTATTTACTGGTGTTGGTGAAAGAACTCGTGAAGGTAACGACCTTTACTTCGAAATGAAAGCTTCAGGAGTTTTAAGTAAAACTGCCATGGTATTTGGTCAGATGAACGAGCCGCCTGGTGCCAGAATGCGTGTTGCATTAACTGGTTTGACTATTGCTGAATACTTTAGAGATGTTGAAGGTCAAGACGTATTGCTCTTTATCGATAACATCTTTAGATTTACTCAGGCTGGTTCAGAAGTTTCTGCTTTGCTTGGTCGTATGCCAAGTGCCGTTGGTTACCAACCAACATTGGCAACAGAAATGGGTCAATTACAGGAAAGAATTACTTCTACTAAGAAGGGTTCTATTACGTCTATTCAAGCCGTTTATGTTCCTGCCGACGACTATACCGACCCAGCTCCAGCAACTACTTTTGCACACTTGGATGCTACTACTAACTTGGAACGTAGCCTTGTTGAACAAGGTATTTATCCAGCTGTAGACCCACTTGAATCTTCATCAAGTGCTTTGGATCCAGAAGTTGTTGGTAATGATCACTATGAAACTGCAACGCGTGTACAACACGTTCTTCAACGTTATCACGAATTGCAAGATATTATTTCTGTTTTAGGTATGGATGAATTGTCAGATGAAGAAAAATTGATCGTTGCACGTGCTCGTAAAGTTCAATTCTTCTTATCACAAAACTTCTTTGTTGCTGAACAATTTACTGGTGTACCTGGTTCATATGTTCCAATTAAGGAAACTATCAAGGGCTTTAAGTTGATTTTGGATGGTCACCTTGATGATCTTCCAGAAGATGCTTTCCGTGGTGTTGGACCAATTGAAGATGTCTTGAAGAAGGCACAAGAAATGGGTGTCACACCAAGTGATCCAGAAGCTAAAGCATTGCTAGAAAAGTAGGGTGATGTCAGATGGCAGATCCAGAAAAACTTTTTAGAGTTAATGTTGTAACTCCCGACGGATTGATTTATTCACACCGTAGTAGCATTATTGACATGAGAGCAGTTGATGGTCAACGTGCTATCATGTATAATCACACTCCTATTTTAACGCCACTTTCAATTGGTGATGTTAAAGTAAAACGTAGTCGTGAGATGTCAAATAAAGTAGACCATATTGCTGTTAACGGTGGTTATATCGAATTCTCAAATAATACTGCAACAGTTATTGCGGATAGTGCTGAACGTGCTAGAAACATTGATGTTTCTCGTGCTGAAGCTGCTAAGAAGCGTGCTGAGCAGCATATGAAGGAAGCTCGTGAAAAGCATGATACTCGTTCATTTGAAAGAGCTGAAATTGCTTTGAAGCGTGCTACTAACAGAATCAGTGTTTACAATTCACGTAAGTAATACATTGAATAAGAAAGCGGATGCGGATATTAGCATCCGCTTTTCTTTTGATTTTTAGAAAGAATGTTTAATGGTCCAAATAGGTATACATGCAGTAATTAGTATAATTATTTATTTGATTTGCATAGCATTATCTTTTCAAGTAATGAAGGCTATTCAAGTTGAAAAAATTATTCGTAAAGGAAAAACTTTCGAGGCACAAATTTTTCTTCTTTTTGCAGCAATCGGACTTGGATATTTAGTTGGAAGTTTTTTTTATAAGTTTTATTGATGCTTCTTTGCAACTTAGCAATTTCTTTTAAAGAATGGTTAAAACAGTGATAGAAGAGGAATACTCTATCTTTTTATGGTAAAATGAAGCATGAATAATTATGGAGGGTTATCGTGGCAAGAGATATAGGAATTGATTTAGGGACAGCAAATGTGCTTATCAATGTCTCTGGAAAAGGTATTGTGTTAAATGAGCCTTCTGTTGTTGCTGTAAATACTAATACTAATAAAGTTGTTGCAGTAGGTTCAGAAGCTTATGAAATGGTTGGTAGAACCCCTGGCAATATTCGTGTTATTCGCCCATTAAAGAATGGGGTTATTGCCGATTTTGATGTTACTGAAGAAATGTTGTCATATTTTATTGAAAAATTAAATGTTAAGGGATTTATGTCTAAACCTAACATTTTAATTTGTGCACCTACTGGTGTTACATCAATCGAACAAAAGGCAATAATTCAGGCTGCAGAAAAATCTGGTGGTGGAAATGTATATCTTGATTTTGAACCTAAAGTAGCTGCTGTAGGGGCTGGATTAGATATTTTTAAACCACAAGGTAATATGGTAATCGATATTGGTGGTGGAACTACTGATATTGCGGTTTTATCAATGGGTGAAATTGTTACTTCACGTTCTTTACGTTATGCTGGTGACAAGATGAACCAAGCTGTTATTGCTTATATTAAAAATAAGCATAATTTATTAATTGGCTCTCGTACTGCTGAAGAAATTAAAATTGAAATTGGTAGTGCTTTTGAACCGGATAAGGACGCTTCAATTACAGTTAGAGGACGAGATGTAGTCGATGGATTGCCAAAGCAGACAACTGTTACTGCACCTGAAATTTATGAAGCTTTACAAGATGGATTGATGTCAATTGTAGCAACTACTAAGGAAGTTTTGGAGACTACTCCTCCTGAGCTTTCAGCTGATATTATTGATCGCGGTATCATGCTTACTGGTGGTGGTGCACTTTTAAAGAATTTTGATAAGTTAATTTCATATTACTTACAAGTACCAGTATTAACAGCTGATCATCCATTAGAAGCAGTTGCATTGGGAACAGGTACATTGCTTAAAAATATTGAAAAGCACCAACGTCATTAAAAAGTGAGGGTTTCACTTTGCGTAAAATTATGATTTTCATAGTGCGAATTTATCAAGAATTGATATCGCCACTATTTCCACCAAGTTGTCGATATTATCCAACTTGTTCAAGCTATATGATTGATGCGTTGAAAAAGCATGGCCCAATTTTAGGTTTGATAATGGGAATATTTCGAATATTGAGATGCAATCCCTTTGTTCGAGGGGGAGTTGATCCAGTTCCGGATAAATTTACAATTTTTAGGAATCCACATCCTGAAAAGTATGAAGATCCAATAATAGCAAAAAAGTTTCATCCAGAGAATAAGTAGGAGAAATTATGTCAAAAAAAATGGAAAACATCGATGTTGAAGTAAATGAGCTTAAAGGTAAGAGTATTCCAACTTGGGAAGTAATCATTCCTAATAAAAAATCAATTGGTTTGATTGAAAAGGTGGATGGTCGTTACCGTGCTACTACAACTAAAACAAGTAATGTTTTATTTGCCAAAAGCTTAGAAAGCAGTATCAATGACTTACTTTCATACTTCGCATTACATGAAAAATAGTATTTAATTAAGTAGTGGTTTAATGGCAAAAGTAGAAAATAAAACAAGTTTAATTGATCGAATTGCTTGGAATGTTGTTATTCCAGTAGTTTTGTTGGCCTTGATTGGCTTTATTCAATTTATGTCGCTGCTGTTAATGATCCTAGCCACATGGGTACACCAACTAAAGCTGTTTTAATGCAAGCAATTTGGTATTTGATTTCTATTGGGATAGTTGTATTTGTAATGCAATTTGATGCCGATCAGTTATTCAAGTTGGCCCCATATGTATATGCATTAGGTATCATTTTATTGATAGCCGTATTGTTTTTGTATAACAGAAGTGTTTATGTAGATACAGGGGCAAAAAGTTGGTTTAAATTAGGTCCATTAACATTTCAGCCATCTGAAATTATGAAGCCAGCGTTTATTTTAATGTTGGCAAGGGTTGTTCACGATCATAATCAGGTTTATGAGCATACGCTCCATAATGATTGGTTGTTGATTGGAAAAATAATTGGATGGTTATTACCCGTTGCTGTTCTTTTAAAATTACAGAATGACTTTGGTACTATGTTAGTTTTCTTCGCTATTGTTGGAGGCGTAATTTTAGTATCAGGAATAAGTTGGAAAATTATTATACCCGCGTTTATAGTGGTAGCAATTATAGCAACAAGTGTAATTTTAATGGTTGTTACTACACAGGGACGACAATTTTTAAGTCATTTCTTCAAGGCATATCAATTTGCTCGTATTGACTCATGGTTAAGTCCATCAACAAGTACGGATAGTAGTGCATACCAGTTATGGCAAAGTATGCAGGCGATTGGTTCAGGACAGATATTTGGAAATGGTTTTGGAAAAATCAGTGTTTATGTACCTGTTCGTGGTTCCGATATGGTATATTCTGTTATTGGTGAAACCTTTGGATTTGTTGGTAGTGTTGGAGTAATTTTAATTTACTTATATTTGATTATTCAAATGGTGAAAATTACTTTTGATACTAGAAATGCATTTTACTCATATATTTCTACAGGTGTAATTATGATGATTTTATTCCACGTGTTTGAAAATATTGGTATGAGTATTGATTTGTTGCCATTAACAGGTATCCCGTTACCTTTTATTTCTCAAGGTGGTTCAGCTTTGATTGGAAATATGATTGGTATAGGTATGGTCTTGTCAATGAAGTTTCATAATCGAGATTATATGTTCAGTACAGCTGGCGATTTCTAAATAAAATAAAAAGGATTCAAGTTGATAAAAAACTTGAATCCTTTTTATTTTATTATATGAAGTTTATTCAGCGGATAAAGCATCCTCTACTTCTTTAGTACGACATACAATTACGTCACAATTTGCAGTTCTAGTAACGTATTCAGTTACACTACCAATAAGTAGACGTTCAACGGCATTTAAGCCCGTAGCACCAACGACAATTAAATCAATGTTATGCTTAGATGGAAAATCATGAGCAATAATTGTCTTAGGTGAACCAAATTCAATAGAGTAGTGAACTTCAGAAATACCTGCTTTTTTAGCTCTGTCAGAGTATTCTTCCATTCGTTTTTTAGCATCGCTAGAAACTTGTTCAACCATAGCAGAATCAAAACTTGAAACATTTTGGAATGAACGAGTATCAATAACGTGCAAAATATCTAAACTTGCATGATTACGTTTTGCAATTGCGGCTGCCTTACTGAAAGCTAAATCAGCTTCTTTTGAACCATCAACTGAAACTTGAATATGTTGGTATTGTGAAAGCATAATATAAGCACCTCTTCCTACTTTCTAAGATTATTTTACCAAAAAACTGTCTCTACGTTATTCATTCTTTTGATTAATTAATAAGCTAAAAATTAGAATGGTTAAAGACCCTAAAATCAAAGTGATTAGATTTAAGTATTTATTAGTAAAGAATAAAATTATAATTCCAATTACACTTTCAATGATGAGGGCAATTGATGTCCATTTTAAAATAGTAGCTAGACGTGGGTCTCCACCAACGTCGTAGATTAAAAATGTTCCACCACGTCGATGCCATAAATACCATGCTGTTAAAATCATTACAATAATGAAAATTGACATTACTATTTTAATAACCATTCAATAATCTCCCTATAAAAAAAGAGCGGTCAACACGACCGTTCCTTTAAATTCAAAATAAAAATCTGAGTTGACTGAACATAGCATAATGACGCTTGTTGAACCCGCAATGTTCAATATTTGAGTTAGTATCGCAGCGAATATGGATCCTGAGCATGTCAGTATTCCGATTCGGTAGTTATTTACTAACTCCCACGTCTTATAGTTTGATCGGTCAACTTTATACATTTAAGCTTGTCGATCAACTCAGATCACATATTATATTACGTGATCTATAGAAAAATGTCAAGCATATTGAAAGAGGTTACATCATTTGTTTATAGGCTTTTTCATAAGTCTTTCTGCTTGCATTTTTCGCAAAATTTGATATTGATTTTTTAGCCCTTTTTCAATTTTAGAATTGCCTTTTGGATTAAAATATTGAGCACCGATTAAATTATCGGGCAAATATTGTTGAGCGACCCAATCTCCAGAAAAATCATGTGGATATACATAATTAGTGCCATGGCCTAGTTTTTTAGCGCCTTTGTAATGTGCATCTTTGAGATTATCTGGAATTGAATCAATATTTTTATTTTCAACGTCTGAAATAGCAGCATCAATAGCTGACATTGCGCTGTTGCTTTTGGGCGATAAGCATAGTTCAATCACGGCGTTAGCTAAAGGAATTCTGGCTTCTGGAAATCCTAAAGTCTGTGCTGCTTGAATAGCAATGAAAGCATGTTGTGCAGCAGCAGGATTGGCTAAGCCGATATCTTCATAGGCAATTACAGTTAATCTTCGACAAATCGAAATAAGATCGCCTGATTCTACCAAACGAGCTAAATAATGTAATGCAGCATCCGTGTCTGAACCACGAATTGATTTTTGAAAAGCTGAGATTAGATCATAGTGTCCATCACCATTAGCATCGAAATTTTGGCTTTTTATCTGAATAGAATCCGCCATTTCTTTTTGAGTAATAGTAAATGAACCATCATCTTTACCGGCTTCTTTTAATTCTTGTTTTGTCGAACGAACGGCAAGCTCTAGACCGTTAAGCGTTGCTCGTAAATCTCCATTGCCTTTTTCAAGTAATAAACTTTTTGCGGCAGGAGATAAAGATGCATTGTATTTGCCTAGGCCATTATTTTTATCACTTAGAGCACGATCAATTGCTTTACCTGCATCATCAATTGATAAAGGTTTTAATTCAAAGATTTGACATCTTGATCGAATAGCAGGGGAGATAGAAATATAAGGATTTTCAGTAGTAGCGCCTATTAAAATGATTTGTCCAGATTCAAGCAGAGGTAAAAGGAAGTCCTGCTTAGTTTTATCTAAACGATGAATTTCATCTAAAAGCAAAATAACAGTACCACTCATTTTGCCTTCTTCGGCTACTTGTTGTAATTGTTTCTTACTATCTGTAGCAGCGTTTAATTTTCGAAAAGCGTATTTTGTAGAACCGGCAATGGCACTTGCAATACTTGTTTTCCCAATTCCGGGAGGACCATATAGAATCATGGATGAAAGAAGTTTGGCTTCAACCATTCTGCGAATGATTTTACCAGGTCCAATAAGATGTTGTTGGCCTACAACTTCATCAAGATTTTTAGGTCGCATGCGGTAAGCTAAGGGTTTCATTAATGATCTCCATGGAAAAGTCTATGCCAAAAACTGCCTTTCTTTTCTTTAGATATATTCAATTCTTCTTTAGGCATTTCTGGCGCATATACTTGGCCAATCTCAATACGCATTTTATTAATAGCATCTTTCGCTACAACAAGAACAGCAGTATCCTCGGGACCAGTTTTAGCAGTTTCGTTGTTTACTAAAGTAAAATTAATTTGTTTTTGACTGCACAAACTTTCCACTTTGCCTAAGAAACTGTTGTCTTCAATGTTGCCATTAATTAAAACAGTGTAACCTTTGTAATCATCAATATGTTGTAAAAACAATGAGGTCAATTGTGGATCTTTAACCTCATTGTTGTTCATTCTAACTAGAACTCGTTCACGTAAAGAACCTAAAAATTTTCTTCGTTCATCTGGTTTAGTTTGGGGAGTAATTCCCTGAGCTGCTTGTTCAACTCTTTTACTTAAGTCTTCTGTCATTTTTTCACCTCTGCATAAATTATAGCAAGAAAAAAACCTTTCCCATAGGGGAAAGGTTTTTGAGGAATGTAATCCAAGTATTAAAGTAACTTGTTGTACCATTCAACAACAAGAGCTTCGTTAACGTTAGGATCCATTTCGTCACGTTCTGGTAAACGAACAAGGCTACCTTCCATCTTGTTATCATCGAAAGTAACGTATGATGGACGAGCAGTAACTGCTTCAAGAGCATCCTTAACTTGTTGCAAGTTCTTTGACTTTTCCTTCAAGCCAATAGTTTGACCAACTTTAACTTCGTATGAAGGAATATCAACACGCTTGCCATCAACAGTGATGTGACCGTGGTTTACCAATTGTCTTGCTTGTTCTCTAGTAGTAGCTAAACCAAGACGGTAAACGATGTTGTCCAAACGACGTTCAAGTAAAATCATGAAGTTAGTACCGTGTTCGCCTTCACGAATCTTACCGGCACGAGTAAACATGGTTCTAAATTGACGTTCGTTCAAACCGTACATCCAACGTAACTTTTGCTTTTCGTGCAATTGTTCACCGTATTCTGACAAACGGCCACGGTTGTTAGGACCGTGTTGACCTGGAGCGTAGTTACGACGTGCGATTTCCTTACCAGTACCTGAAAGCGAGATACCTAATCTTCTAGAACGTTTCCAACTTGGACCTGTATATCTTGACATAAAAATCCTCCAATAAAATCTTATAATAATTTTTGGAGTAAAATATTACAAATAAGTTCAACATTCGTGCATCTTAATTTTCATTTTCACCCGTTGCAGCGTGGGCTACTCGTTCACTCAAAAGCGTATTAAGATGTTGACGTTCTTGTCACTTATAGCTGCAAATATTTTACACGAACACTATTATATAAAGTGGTTAAGAATAAATCAAGAAAAAGGAAGCTTTTATCCCGCTTTTTTCAATCGTTTGGTATAATTATGTTAGTTTTGGAGGATTAAATAATGTCATCAGTTCAAACTATAATTGTTATCGCAATCATTATTTTAATTATCCTTATCATCGCATTTATGTTGATTTCGAATCGACGACAACTTCGTGAGATTGAAGCGATTGATGATACAATGGATAAGATTGAAAAAATGCATCTTGAGCAAGATATTGCGCGACTAGATAAAATGGATTTAGCAGGCGAAAGCTTAACAACTTTAAATACGTGGCGCAAATCATATCAAGAAGCAATGACCCAAAAAATTCCAGAAGTTCAGCATTTAATTGATGAAGCTGCAGAAAAGAATACGTCCTATCATATTTTTAAGGCTAGAAAAAATATCAAGAAGGCGCAAGAAATAATTAAGCCAACTTTAGAAGATGCTAAAAATACTAAGGATGTGTTTACTGATCTTCTTGAGTCAAATCGTGAGAATCAAATTCAGTATGATGCTTTAATTAAGTCTTATCGTGCTACAAGAAAAATGATCTTAGCGGATTCTTTTGATTATGGCTCAGCACTTGATCAAATTGAAAATGAACTGACGGCAATGGAAAGTGATTTTGATGAAGCTAAAAACTTGTCTTCACAAGGTGATCATGTTGAGGCTAAGCGTGTTCTTACAAAGATAAAAATGGACTTAACGTCTTTAAAGGAACAATTACCTAAGATAAAAGAAGCACAGCATCAACTAGATACGGTATTTCAAGATCAACTTCGTGAATTATCGGCTGCATATAAAGAAATGATTTCAAAGAAATTTTATTTTGCAGATGCTGATATTTTAGGACAAATCAAAAAGATTCACGATAAAATTGAAAAAGCTCGAGGTTTATTAGCAGATTTAAAAGTTGATAAATTAGGCGAAAGCAATAAAGAAATTGCTAAGGATATTGATGATTTATACAATGTTTTAGCTAAGGAATATAAAGCACGTCCATTTGTCGAAAAAAACCAAAGTAAGATGTTGGCTTTGATTTCGCATCAGCAAATTGCTTCAAAAAAATTAGTTGAAAAATTACGTCATATTGATGAAAGCTATGAATTGACACACGGTGAATTGGCAGAAAGCCGTAAGCTTGAACAAGAAGTTAATGACATGAATCGTCAATATACAGTTGACACCCAAAACATTGCAGACGGCAAGGGTGTTTATTCAGAAATTCAAGATTCATGGCTAGCTATGCTTGATCGAATTCGTCAAATTGATGATGAGCAAAAAACAATGGCTGAAGATGTGGATGGATTGTATGATTCTGAAAATGTTGCCAATGATTCAATTAAGCAATTTAAGCAGGAAGTATCACTGGTTTACCGTCGCTTGCAACGTCGCAAATTGCCGGGTGACCCTGAAAGCTTTGTTCAAATGTATACTTTAGTTGTTAATGAAATTGGTCATGTTAGTGAGGAATTGAGTAGAGTTCGCATTAATATGGAAAAAATTTCCGATGAACTAATTCAAATTTCTGATGATGTAGAACGGCTTAAACGTGAGGCAGATGATATTATAAATTCTGCTAATTTAGTTGAATTAACAGTTCAATATTCAAATAGATATGCAGAAAAAGAAGCAATTAAAAAAGCCCAAGAAAAGGCAACAAGGCTATATCAGTATGATTATAATTACAAAGAAGCTTTGGATGTGATTGCAACTGCTATTGAAAAAGTTGAACCTGGTTCATATCAAAGAATTGAAAATTCATATTACTCTGAGAAGAATAACAAATAATTGAAGCTTGGTAATAATTAGGTTACAATTTATAAGTATTTAACGGTCAATTTAATTGACCGTTTTTTTAGAGGAGTAGTTATTGTGATTTATTTTGATAATAGTGCAACAACCAAGATTGATCCAGGCGTTTTGGCTACATATGATAAAGTGGCAACAAACATTTGGGGCAATCCATCTAGTTTACACAAGATGGGGGATCGCTCTCATCAATTGCTTGAAGCTTCTCGTAAGCAGATTGCAGATTTGTTAGGAACAAAGCCACATGAAATTTTCTTTACTTCAGGTGGTACTGAGTCGAATAACACGGCAATTAAAGGAACAGCAATTCAAAAGCGCGAATTTGGCAAGCATATTATTACGTCAAGTGTTGAACATGCATCTGTTGCTAATGCTTTTAATAGTTTGGAAAATTTAGGTTATCGCGTAACGCGTCTTCCTGTTGATAAGGAAGGTCGCGTAAGCGTTAATGACTTAAGAAACGCAATTGATTCAGATACGACTCTTGTTTCAATTATGGGTGTTAACAACGAGATCGGAACAATTCAGCCAATTGAAGAAATTAGTGATTTGCTTGAAAATTACCCAACGATTCAATTTCATGTTGATGATGTTCAAGCATTGGGTAAAAATATTTGGGATAAGGTATTTACACCAAGAGTGGATTTAATGAGCTTATCTGCGCATAAATTCCATGCTCCACGTGGCATTGGTGTTTTATATAAAAAAGAAGGCAAGATGTTAAGTCCACTTCATGATGGTGGTGGACAAGAAAAAGGCTTGCGTTCAGGAACTGAAAATTTACCTGCTATTGCTGGTATGGCTAAGGCTATTCGTTTATTATTAGATGATGAAGCTGAAAAAGCTAATCGTGAAGAAGCAATTAAAGCCAAGATTGTTAATCATATTAAAGATAAACCTGGCATTGATATTTTTTCACCACTTAGTGAAGGCTTTGCACCACATATTCTTTGTTTTGCATTAGAGGGTATTCGTGGTGAAACTTTAGTTCATACTTTAGAAGATCAAGATATTTATGTTTCAACTACTTCTGCGTGTGCTTCTAAGACTGCTGATGAAGCAAGTACGTTAGTATCAATGCGTGTTGAAGATAAGATAGCAACAAGTGCTATTCGTTTAAGCTTCGATGAAAGCAATACTATGGAAGAAGCTGATCAATTTATCAAGGTCTTTGACAAGATTTATGATCACTTTGCTAAAATTAATCACTTAGGAGAAAATTAATGGTTAAATATACTGAAGTTATGATTCGCTATGGTGAATTATCAACTAAGGGAAAAAACCGTAAAGATTTTATTGGCCGTTTGGCTGGTAATGTTACGCGTGTTTTAAATGACTTCCCTGAAATTGAAATTCATCCGCGACATGATAGAATGCACATTGTTTTAAATGATGCACCTTTTGAAGAAATTGATAAGCGCTTGAAAAAAGTTTTTGGTATTCAAACTTATTCACCTGCTATTAAAGTTCCAAAAACTTTAGAAGATATTGAAAAAACTTCTTTAGAACTTATGCAAGCTACCTTTAAGGATGGCATGACTTTTAAAGTTAATACTAAGCGTAGTGACCACCAATTCGAATATGATACTAATCAGATTAATAATATGGTTGGTGACTACTTATTCGACCGTATGGACAACTTAAAGGCGGAAATGAAGCATCCAGATTTGGTACTTAGAATTGAAGTTCGTCAAGATGCTGTTTACATTTCTAACCAATTGCTCCATGGTATTGGCGGCATGCCCGTAGGTACTGCTGGTAAGGCTGTAATGATGCTTTCAGGTGGAATTGATTCACCTGTAGCTTCATACCTTGCAATGAAGCGTGGGGTAGAAATTGAAATGGTTCACTTCTTTAGTCCTCCTTATACTACTGAAAAAGCTTTAGCTAAGGCTAAGGAATTAACAGGAATTTTAGCTAATTTCTGTGGCAAAATTAATTTCATTGCTGTTCCATTTGCGGAAATTCAAGAAACTATCAAAGAAAAGATTCCTGAAGGATATTTGATGACTGTTCAACGTCGTTTTATGCTTCAATTAGCTGATCGTATTCGTGAGCAACGTGGCGGTTTGGCAATTTTCAATGGTGAATCTGTTGGTCAGGTAGCTTCTCAAACTTTGGAATCTATGGTTGCAATTAATGATGTAACTACAACTCCAGTTATTCGTCCTGTTGCTACAATGGATAAGACAGAAATTATTGAACGTGCAGAAGAAATTGGTACTTTTGATCTTTCAATTCAACCATTTGAAGATTGTTGTACTATTTTTGCTCCACCACGTCCTAAGACTAAGCCAAAGTTAGATAAAGCTCGTGAATACGAAGATCGTCTTGATGCAGAAGGCTTAATTGAAAGAGCTATGGCAGGAATTAATATTACGCCAATTTATCCAAACCAAACTTTCTTGGATGATAAGGCTCAAGAAGATGCTGATTTATTATAAAAAATCAAAAAACGCTAGAAGAGAAATCTTCTGGCGCTTTTTTGCATGATATACTTATTTTTAATGAAGAAAGATAGGTTAAAAAATGCGAATTGATAAATATTTGGCTAATATGAATGTTGGCTCACGGAAAGAAGTTCATAAATTAATAAAAGATGGTGTAGTAACAATTAATGGTAAAGTTGTAAAAACACCAAAAGAAAAAGTAACAGAAAAAGATCAGATTATGGTGGGAGATCAAGAAGTAACGTATCAAAAATACCATTATTTTTTGATGAATAAGCCTAAAGGTGTTTTGTCGGCAACTGAAGATCGAAGTCAGCAAACAGTAATTTCTTTGTTACAAAATAAAGATAAGTATAAAGGAATTGTTCCTGTAGGTAGACTTGATAAAGATACAACAGGCCTTTTGCTGCTTACAAATGATGGACAGCTTAATCATGAACTTTTGGCTCCTAATAAACACGTAAATAAAATTTACCGTGCCGATATTGCGGGTATTGCTAATGAAGATACTATAAAGCAGTTTGCAAAGGGGATGACCCTTGGTGACGGAACTAAGTTAAAACCAGCTGAACTAAAAATTTTGTCTCAAGATGTAGAGAATGATACTTCAAAAATTGAGATAAAAATTAGCGAAGGAAAGTATCATCAAATTAAGCGTATGTTTGGTGCGGTAGGGATGAAGGTTGTTGAACTTGAAAGAATTGTAATGGGAAATTTAAGTCTTCCTGCCGATTTAAAACGTGGCCAATATAAAGAACTAAGTTTAAATGAAATTGAGAAGATAAAATAATTAAACTTTTTTCCTAAAACATTTCATGCTATAATCAAAATCAACAGCAATGATCAAGAGGTATCGACTTTATTAACAGAGAAAAGCCAGACAGCTGAGAGGCCGAAAGTTGATTTGTAGCTTGATTAGCTGATTAACTGAAATAAAGTAGGTTAATCCGGACACTTCAGCGCCGTTATCGCTTATAAGAGAAGTATTTATATACTTAACGTAGGTGGTACCGCGGTTTAGTAAATCGTCCTAGACAATTTTGTCTAGGACTTTTTTATTGGAGGAATTATTTAATGACAGATTTAGCACCTAAATACAACCCTAATGAGGTTGAAAAAGGCAGATATCAAAAATGGCTTGATGAAGATTTATTTAAGCCATCTGGTGATAAAAAAGCTCACCCATTTTCAATTGTTATCCCACCACCAAATGTCACTGGTAAGCTTCACTTAGGTCATGCTTGGGATACAGCAATTCAAGATACTTTAATTCGTTTAAAGCGTATGCAAGGTTATGACACTCTTTACCTTCCAGGTATGGACCACGCTGGTATTGCAACTCAAGCCAAGGTTGAAGCTCGTCTTCGTGAAGAAGGTAAGGATCGTCACCAATTAGGACGTGAAAAGTTCTTAAAGCAAGTTTGGGACTGGAAAGATGAATACGCAAGCATCATTAAAGGCCAATGGGCTAAGATGGGTCTTTCTCTTGATTATTCACGTGAAAGATTTACTCTTGATAAAGGTCTTTCAAAGGCTGTAAAGAAAGTCTTCGTACAACTTTATAATGAAGGTCTTATTTACCGTGGTGAATACATTATTAACTGGGATCCTAAGCTTGAAACTGCTCTTAGTGATATCGAAGTAATTCACAAAGACGATAAGGGTGCTTTTTACCACATTAAGTATCCATTTGCAGATGGTTCTGGCTTTGTAGAAATTGCAACTACTCGTCCAGAAACAATGTTTGGTGATACTGCAGTTGCTGTTGCACCTGGCGATGAAAGATATAAGGATATTGTTGGTAAAGAATTAGTCTTGCCATTAGTTGGTCGTCATATTCCAATTATTGAAGATCAACATGTTGATCCAGAATTCGGTACAGGACTTGTTAAGATTACCCCTGCTCACGATCCTAATGACTTCCAAGTAGGTAACCGTCATAACTTGAAGAGAATCAATGTTATGAATGATGACGGAACTATGAACGAAGAATGTGGCAAATATGCCGGTATGGATCGTTTTGAATGTCGTGATGAATTGGTTAAGGATCTTAAGAGTGAAGGCTATTTAATTAAGATTGAACCAATCGTTCACTCAGTAGGTCACTCAGAACGTTCAGGCGTTCAAGTTGAACCTCGACTTTCTAAGCAATGGTTCGTTAAGATGAAGCCACTTGCTGATAAAGTTCTTGAAAATCAAAAGACTGATGGTAAGGTTAACTTTGTTCCAGAAAGATTTGAAGGTACTTTAAATCACTGGATGGAAGATGTTCATGATTGGTGTATTTCACGTCAATTATGGTGGGGCCACCGTATTCCAGCTTGGTACAATAAAGAAACTGGTGAAACTTACGTAGGCGAAGAAGCACCAAAGGATATTGAAAACTGGGAACAAGATCCAGATGTTCTTGATACTTGGTTCTCAAGTGCTTTATGGCCATTTTCAACTCTTGGCTGGCCAGATGCTAATTCAGAAGACTTTAAGCGTTACTTCCCAACTAATGCATTAGTAACTGGTTACGATATTATTTTCTTCTGGGTATCTAGAATGATTTTCCAAAGTTTGCACTTTACTAAGGAACGTCCATTTAAGGATGTTGTTTTGCATGGTTTGATGCGTGATCCAGAGGGCCGTAAGATGTCTAAATCACTTGGTAACGGTGTTGACCCAATGGACGTTGTTAATAAGTATGGTGCTGATGCTCTTAGATGGTTCCTTCTTAACGGTACAGCTCCTGGTCAAGATACTCGTTATGATCCAAAGAAGCTTTCTGCTGCTTGGAACTTTATTAACAAGATTTGGAATGCTTCTCGTTTCGTAATTATGAATTTGCCAGAAGATGCCAAGCCTGCTCATATGCCAGATACTACCAAGTTTGATTTAGCAGATAGTTGGATTTTCGATCGTTTGAACCATGTTGTTGGTGAAGTTAACCGTTTATTTGATGAATACAAATTTGGTGAAGCTGGTCGTGAACTTTACAACTTTATTTGGAATGACTTCTGTGATTGGTACATTGAAATTTCTAAGGTTGCTTTAAACGGTGATGATGAAGAATTAAAGGCAAGAAAGCAAGAAAACTTAGTTTGGATTCTTGATCAAATTTTGCGTTTGATGCACCCAATTATGCCATTTGTAACTGAAAAGTTATGGCTTTCAATGCCTCATGAAGGTAAGTCAATTATGGTTGCTAAGTATCCAGTAACTCATAAAGAATTTGAAAATAAGCAAGCAGATGAAGATATGGCATTCTTAATTGAAGTTATTAAAGCTGTACGTAATATTCGTATGGAAGTTAATGCTCCAATGTCATCACAAATTGATATTATGATTCAATTAGATGATGAAAAGAACAAGCATATCTTGAATGATAATGCTGATTACGTAGAAAACTTCTTGCATCCAAAGAAGCTTGAAGTTGCTTCAGATATCGAAGCTCCTAAACTTGCTAAGACTGCGGTTGTTCCGGGTGCTCAAGTCTTTGTTCCACTTACTGAATTAGTCAATGTTGATGACGAATTGAAGAAGATGGAAAAAGAAGAAAAACGTCTTGAAGGTGAAGTTGAACGCGCAACTAAGAAACTTTCTAACCAAGGCTTTGTTGCTCATGCTCCTGAAGCAGTTATTAACAAAGAAAAGGAAAAGAAAGCAGATTACGAAAGCCAACTTGCAGGTGTTCGTGAAAGAATTCAAGAATTGAAGGAAAGTAAGTAGCGTGAAGTTTAAAGATGCTGAAGATGTAATCGATCACATCTATTCCTTGCCTAATTTACATCCTAAAAATGATCTTTCTTATATTAAGAGAGTTTTGGATGTTTTAGATAATCCGCAGAATAAAGTAAAGACTATTCATGTAACAGGCACTAATGGAAAAGGCTCTACTACTTATTATTTAAGCAATTTACTCAAAAAGGCTGGTCAAAAGACTGGCCTTTTCGTGTCACCGTACATTAATAAATTTAATGAACGAATACAATTAAATGGTAATAATATACCTGATAATGATTTAGTTACCGTTGCTAATGAAGTAGAGAATGCAATTATAAAGCTTCGTCTTTCTGATCCGAATTTTTCATTAGTTACATTTGAATATGAAACTGTCATGGCTTTTCTTTATTTTGCTAAGCAAAAATGTGATTATGCAGTAATTGAAGTGGGTATTGGTGGAGAACATGATAAGACTAATGTAATTACGCCGGAAGTAAGTGTAATTACTACAATTGGTTTGGATCATGAAAAAATTATTGGTCCTACAATTCAAGATATTGCTAAAGAAAAAAGTGGCATTATCAAACATAATCGTCCGGTTGTTTTGGGCAATATTCCTGATAAGGTATTATCAATTCTCGAAAAAAAATCGGGTAAAGAGCAGTCGAAAGTCTATTTATTAAATAGAGATTATCAAGTAACAGATGAACAGCAGATTGAATATCGTTATTTTGATAAAGAAATTCTTTTTGATAAAAGACCACAAGTTGAGAGCTATGATATTGCAATTGCTTTAACAGCATTTTATCTTTTAAAAGTTGATTTATCGGATAAAAAAATTCAGCAAGCTATTAATGCAACACAAATTCCAGGACGTTATCAATTAGTTCAGAAGCATCCGGATATTGTTTTAGATGGTGCACATAATATTCAGGCAATGAAAAACTTACTTGAGTTTGTTCATAAGCAAAATAAAATTTTAGGTGGAAAAGTTAAAGTTCTAATTACGATGATGAAAGATAAAGATTTAGATCAAGTCTTTTCTTTATTTAATGAGAGTGATCAAATTACTTTGACAACTATTCCATATCCTCGAGCTGCTAAATTGGCTGATTTTCCGATAGAAGTACGTGAAAAGTATAATTATGCGGAAGATTATCAAGTGGCATATAAAAATTTGAAAAATGATTTAAATGTTAACGATATTTTATTAGTAACGGGATCATTTTATTTAGTTGGTGCAATTTTGAATATGGAGGAACATTAATGAAAGTTCAAGGTATTCAAGAAGATATTCAAGGAGTTTTATTTGATCTGGATGGTTTGCTTGTCAATTCTGAAAAGCTTTATTGGGATGCAAACATTCAAGCGGCAGAAGAAGAAAAACTTGGTACGCCTAAAGATTCTTATTTAAAACTTACTGGTGCAACAGTTAAAGAAATGCAGGATTTTTATAATAAGTATTTTAAGACAGATGAAGACCGTGATCAGTTTATTAAGAGGACAGATGACCTTGTATGGGAATGGACTGATCAAGGTAAATTGAAGTTGCAACCAGGTGTTCAAGCAGCCTTAGATAAATTTCAGGATTTAGGACTACATATGGCAATTGCTTCAAGTAATTATGAAAACGTTGTTGAACATGCAATGTGGACAACGGGGATTCGAAATTATTTTGATTTTCATTTGAGCTATTTAGATGTTCAAAAAGGGAAGATTAAAGCAAAGCCAGCACCAGATATATATTTAGCTGCTGCTAAAAAAATAAATATTCCTAAAGAAAATTTGTTAGTGTTTGAAGATTCTTCAACAGGTGTTCAGGCAGCAAAAAATGCGGGGATTAAAGTAGTTATGATTCCAGATCTTATTGCCCCTACACCTAAGGATAAAGAAAATGCTACAATGATCTGTGAAAGTTTTTTTGAATTTCTCAAAAAAATTTAGCCCTTTTTTGCGTACTTAATAATGAGGGGGTTTTTCAATGAAATTTTATAAATCACATCATTATGAAGTACATACAGATATGGAATTGTTAATTCAACTTTTTGACCAATTAGAGGACAATGGTGTTCATCAATTTTTTGAACTAAAGAATAAGTTAAGAGAATTAAAGATCAATTCTTTTGAGGATTTGCTAACATATGCATCAGGTCCAAATAGTGTTGATGAAATGGCAATAACTATTGAAGAATTAGTTGATAGAATTAGATTATCGGAATCAAAAAGGGATGCTATCTTAACTTCAAGTAAAGAAGTTGGAAGCTATTTATCAGATAAATTAATAGGCCGTAAACAAGAAGAATTTTGGGCTCTTTATCTTGATAATGGTAATAAAATTATTGCGGAAAAAAAGATTTCTCAAGGTACACTAGACAGATCAATTGCTCATCCACGTGATATCTTTAGATGGGCAGTTGTATATAATTGTTCGGCAATTATTGTTGCGCATAATCATCCAAGTGGGAAATTAATTCCTTCACATAGTGATTTTAAAATGACTAAGCAGTTGCAAGAAGCTGCTAATATGATGAAAATTGATTTTTTAGATCATTTTATTGTAGGAAAAGGTCATTATTTAAGCATGAAGGAAAATGAATTGTTTTAAATTCTTTAAAATTTTCGCGAAAATCTGTTTTATTGCTAGTTTATGCTATAATTATTCAAGATTTAAAGACCGCAACAATTAAGGAGAGATTTTCGTGTTTGGATTAGGTTCAAAAAATATTGGTATTGATTTAGGTACTGCCAACACACTTGTATACATGGAAGGTAAAGGAATTGTTTTAAGAGAACCTTCCGTTGTAGCTAAGAATACTCAAAGTGGTGAAGTTATCGCTGTGGGTTCAGAAGCTAAGGAAATGATCGGTAGAACTCCAGGTTCTATCCGTGCTATCCGTCCTATGAAAGATGGTGTAATTGCAGATTACGATACAACTGCAGCTATGCTTAAGTACTTTATGGAAAAAACAGTTGGTAATTCTAAGCCATCAGTAATGATTTGTGTACCATCAGGCGTTACTGAAGTTGAAAAGCGTGCCGTTATTGATGCAGCGCGTGTTGCTGGTGCTCGTGAAGCATTTGTTATTGAAGAACCATTTGCTGCAGCTATTGGTGCAGGTCTTCCAGTAATGGACCCAACAGGTTCAATGGTTGTTGATATTGGTGGCGGTACTACTGATGTTGCTACTATTTCATTGGGTGGTATTGTATCATCAACTTCAATTCGTCAAGCTGGCGACAAATTCAACATTGGCATCATTAATTATGTTCACTCAAAATTCAATTTATTAATTGGTGAAAGAACTGCCGAAGATGTTAAGATTCAAATCGGTTCAGCTTCAGTAGAAAAAGCAAAAGAAATTGAATCAATGAATATTCGTGGTCGTGACTTGGTAACTGGTTTACCAAAATCAGTTGATATTGAAGCTGAAGATGTTGCTAAGGCTATTCAAGATGTAGTACAAGATATCATTGTGGCTATTAAGGAAACTTTGGAACAAACTTCACCAGAAATTGCTGCTGATGTAATTGATCATGGTATCGTTTTAACCGGTGGTGGAGCTCTTCTTAAGAACTTACCAGCAGTTATTTCTGAAGCTACTAAAGTACCAGTGTTTATTGCTCAAGATCCACTTGATTGTGTAGCAATTGGTACTGGCGAGTCACTTAAGAATATCGAAGTAATGCGTAGAAGTCGTAATTAATTAATCAAACCGGCTAAAGCCGGTTTTTCTATAGGATAAATTTCGTATGAAGAAATTTCTACAAAATAAAAAATTATTAACTACATTTATTGTTATATTTCTTATTTTAGTAATACTAGGTGGCAGTGTTAATTTACGAAACAAGCGTAATACGCCATTATTAGTTCAAAGTTTTGGCAATGATGTTGTTGCTGTGGGTTCAAGAATCGTTGATATTCCAGTAGGTTGGATTTCTGGCGGTTTAAATAATGTTAATGATATTTTAAATACCCAAACTGAAAATAACCATTTAAAAAGTCAGGTAACAAATTTAGGACAAACTAAGGCAAGAAATCAGGCTCTTGAAGCTGAAAATAAACAATTGCGATCAGCATTAAAATTAAAGGACACTCTAACAGGGTATGATCTAATTAATGCATCAGTTATTTCTAGATCATCAGATACTTGGTCAGATTTATTAGTAATTAATAAAGGCTCTTCAGCGGGAGTTCAAAAGAATCAAGCTGTTATGTGTGGTGGAGGAGTTATTGGCCGTATTATTGAGGTGAATGCTGCTTCATCTAAGGTTGAATTGATTACTACGACTGATAAATCAGCCAATAGATTCGCAGTTCAAGCAACAGCTTCAAATGGTAAAAGTGTTCACGGAATTATTACTGTAAATTCTGATAATAATTTAGCATTTACGCAAGTTGTTGATAGTAGAAAATTAAAACAAGGTACTAAAGTATATACAAGCGGAATGGGCGGTAATTCACCAAAAGGATTATTAGTGGGAACAGTTTCTAAAACTACCCGTGATTCCTTTGGTTTATCAGATTTAATTAAAATAAATCCTGCCGGAGAAATTAATGATCCGTCTGTTGTCACTGTCATTAAGAGAAAGGTGGCAAATTAATGCGCGTTTTTCGCAAATGGGTACTTGCCATAGCATTATTTGTAGCCTTAATTCTTGATGGTACATTGGCATTTTATTTGCATCAGTTTATGAATATAGGAGCATACGGTGCATCAACTTGGATTTTGCCTATAGGTATTATGTTAATAGGTTTATTTGATGATACTAATCCTAATGAAATTTGGCTTGCGCTTGGTGCAGGAATAGTAGCTGATATTTCTACTTTAGGAATTATCGGTGTTTATACTGTGTTCTTTCCAGTGTCCTGTTGGGCATGTCAAAGGGTAGCAAGGTTTCTGCCAGAAATATTTTGGTCAAGGTTAATTGTTGTAATTATTGGCGTGACTATATTAGATATTTATTCGTGGGCTATTCTGACTATGGTCGGCATTATTTCCGTCTCGATTAAGATAATGTTAATTAGTCTTGCGGTAAATGCATGTTGGACAATTATTTTCTTTTCGATTACTTATTGGATATGGGGTAATTTGGCAGAAAACTATCCATTTTTGATTGATTTAAGAGCTTATAGATAAAAAAGAAAGCTTTAGGAAATTCCTAAAGCTTTTCTTTTTTATTTGTTTTAGAACCAGCCAGCAGCAGCCATTGATTGAACAGCTCCAGCTACAACAGCGGCTAAAGTTATAACGGCCATTAACCAAGCCATAACAATAGTTAATTTTTGAAAACCTGATTTTTTCTTTCTTTTACGTGCCATGGGATACCTCCTACTGAATAAATATTTTATTCTTATTAATAGTTTTTTTCAATTGAAGAAAAGGGTAGAATAAAAAAGTAGGAGGAACAACAATGCTTTTTATTTTTTTGCTTCCCGTTATTGGTTTGATTTTAGATTTAATGATTAATAAATTCTTTCCTAAGGCAGTATTTCATGGATATGATGTGTTGCCATTCTTCTTTTTGCCCGTGTGCAATATGATAACAGATCGTCAAGATAATCCTTCTTTTTTACCATATGGATTACTGTTTTTCTTTATTTTGGTAATAATTATTACTGTTGAATCTGCTGTACGAAATAAAAATATCTCTTTGGGTAAAACAATTCATAAAATTTGGAAATATTTAGCTGTTTGTTCAATGATGTGGTATGTAGGTTTAGTTTGTTTAATGATTGCGTGAAAGCTCATTTTCAGAACGTATGATCCTTTTGGCCGTAAGGCTGAGAGGATTTTTTATTTTTTACTGTTGAAAATACTAAAAATTAATAAAAAAATGTTTTTTTTCTTCCATGTTGTGGTAGGAAGTGGTGAATTGTGGTAAATTATTCAATGGAAGGGGGCTAGACCATGTTCATGGGTGAATATCACCACAATTTGGACAGTAAAGGTCGCTTGATTATACCGGCTAAGCTGAGAAATCAGATTGGTGAAAAAATGGTATTCACTAGAGGAATGGAAGGCTGCATTTTCGGTTACACAATGGAAACGTGGCACGAAATTGAGGCCAAGTTAGCGAAACTTCCGTTGACTAAGAGAAACGTGCGTAGTTTTATGCGCTTGTTTTACTCTGGTGCGATGGAAAGCGAGTTCGACAAGCAAGGGCGTGTTAATCTGACCACGACATTAAAAAAGCATGCCGAGCTTACAAAAGAATGTGTTATCGTAGGTGTTTCTAACCGAATTGAAATTTGGTCACAAGAACGTTGGGATAACTTCACTAATGAAGCTAACCAAAGCTATGATGATATCGCAGAGAATTTGGACGACATTGAACTATAAAAATATGAAATTCAAACACACCAGTGTACTCTTACACGAAACTATAAATAATTTAGAACCTAAAAATGATGGTCTTTATGTAGATGCTACTTTTGGCGGTGGCGGACATGCTAAGTATTTGCTTAGTAAAATTGACTCAGGTACATTGATAGGTTTTGACCAAGATGAATATGCAATAAAGGCAGCGAAGTTAAACTTCGCTGATTTATTACGAGACGATAGCAATCCAAAGCTAAAACTGGTACATGACAACTTTAGCCATTTGGAAAGAGATCTGGTTGAGCTGGGCTATACAGATGGTATAGATGGAATATATTACGACTTGGGTGTTTCGTCTCCTCAATTTGATCAAGCGGATCGTGGCTTTTCTTATCGCTACAATGCACGACTTGATATGAGAATGGATCAAAGTCAAGATCTTGATGCTTATGAATTAGTTAATACTAGCAGTCAAAAAGAACTTGCAAATATTTTGTATAAATATGGCGATGAAAAGTTTTCTCGTCAGATTGCTCGCAGAATTGTTGAAAGACGTAGGGAAAAACCGATTGAAACTACATTTGAATTAGTTGATATTATAAAAGATGCAATCCCTGCTTATGCACGAAGGACTGGTGGACATCCTGCAAAGAAGAGCTTTCAAGCTTTGCGGGTTGCCGTTAATCATGAACTTGATGTTCTTCAAGCATCTCTTGAAGAAGCAATCAAAGTGCTTCGACCGGGTGGCCGAATTAGTGTGATTACGTTCCAGTCAGATGAAGACAAAATCGTTAAAAAGATTTTTAAAAAATATTCTGAAGTAGAAGTTCCTAGAGGAATGCCAATGATTCCAGAAGGATTAAAACCTACGCTTAGATTGGTAAATCGTAAGCCAATTACGGCTTCTGCTTCAGAGCTGGAAAACAACAACCGCTCACACAGTGCAAAATTAAGGGTTGCAGAGAAGATTTAAAGAGGAAAATGGTATGGCTGATAGTTCTGCAAGAAGAATAGAATTTGAACCCAACAAACAAGTTGAAGTTGGAAGAAAGCGGCGAATTGCGCCCAATCCACGTCAAGTCCGTTGGACCGGATTAGAAAGAACTTTAGTTATTCTTGGAAGTATTATTACTCTTGGTATGATGACTTTCTTGGTTTCTTCTAGTATTTCTGCAACATCAGCACAACATCAGCTTTCAAACGTTCAACAAGAAATTACTAAGATAGAAAACAGCAATATCGATTTGCGTCAACAAATCGGTGAGCTTTCTTCTAGTGCTCGTTTGAATAAAATTGCTCGTGCTAAAGGTCTAACGTTAATTGAAAAAAACATTAGGACAATTCGCTAATGAAAAAGAAAAATAGCAATTTAAAATTACAAAAATCCAAAGCCCACGGCTACCGCTTTACGGTGGGGAGATTTCTCCAGCTAGCCGTGGCTTTGGTTTTTCTTGTATTTATGGGTAGATTTTTATATATAGGGATTTCAAAAACAGTTGCTGGTCAAGATTTATCTAAAAGAACTGAGCAATTGTATCATCGAAATCAAGTTTTAAAAGCAACTCGTGGCAGTATTTATGATCGAAATGGCTTAGCCATTGCAGAAGATTCGCATTTATATACTGTTTATGCAATTCTTGATAAATCATCTATAAATTATAAAAACAAGCCGGAGTATGTAGTAAATAAGGATAAAACGGCCAGAGATCTTGCAAAGGTCTTGCCTTTATCTGAAGAGAAAATTTTAAAATATTTATCCCCAAAGCAGAAAGTATTCCAAGTTCAATTTGGCAGCGCTGGTAGTGGATTAACTAAAGATCAAAAAAATAAGATTGATGCCATGAAGTTGCCAGGGATTAAATTTATTGAAACACCGTCAAGACTTTATCCTAATGGAGTGTTTGCTTCTCATACTGTAGGATTAGCACAACCGATATACAATAAAAAGACAGGTTCTCCAAATTTAGTAGGAACAATGGGATTGGAAGCATGGTTTAATGATACTTTGTCTGGAAAAGACGGATATCGTATTTCTGCAGTCGATGCATCGGAAAACCAGCTTCCAAATAAATCTCAAACTTATAAACCGGTTGAAAACGGCAACAACCTTTATTTAACTTTAGATTCGCAACTGCAAAGCTTTTTAGAAGAGCGATTAACGGATGTTCAAGAAAAATATGATCCTGTTAGTTTAACGGCTGTCGTTGAAGATATGAAAACTGGTAAAATTTTAGCTGCTTCTCAACGGCCTACTTTTAATCCGCAAACTAAAAAAGGCTTAACAAAATCATATCGTGACATTTTAGTTCAGGATACATATGAACCTGGGTCAGTCTTTAAGATATTAACTCTTGCTGCGGCTATTAATAGTGGCAGTTACAATCCGAATGCCTACTATAACTCTGGAGCAGTAACTGTAGGAGGAGCTACCATTCATGACTGGCAAACCTCTGGCTGGGGAAGCATTCCATTTTCACAAGCGTTTCCACGTTCAAGTAATACTGGATTTGTTCATATTGAACAACAGATGGGCTCGAAAACTTGGCATAAATATTTAAATCGCTTTAGAATTGGTAAGAAAACGGACGTAACTTTGCCTGGAGAACAACCTGGTCTCATTTCCTTTAAGACATCAACAGATCAAGCAGTTACTAGTTTTGGTCAAGGCGTAAATGTCAATGTAATGCAGATGATGCAAGCATTTAGTTCTTTAGGTAATAATGGCCAGATGGTTAAACCACAATTTGTTGATAAGATTACTAATTCTGATGATAAAGTTGTGAAAGGCTATCAAGTTAAGAAAGTTGGAAAGCCTGTTTATAATAAAAAGACTCGTAAACTTTTAGTTGAAAATATGAAGCGAGTTTTAAATAAGCAAGTCGGAACAGGTTATTCTTATCATATGAATGGAAAAAGCATAGCTGTTAAAACAGGTACGGCCCAAATAGCCAATCCAAAAGGTGGAGGCTATTTGAAAGGCGATAGCAACTATATTTTCTCAGTAGTTGGAATTACCCCAACTAATAATCCTCGATATTGTTTGTACTTAACAATGAAACAACCTCGTCGAATGACAATTCCGGCAGAAAAAATTCTTAGTTCTATCTTTAAGCCGGTTATGAATAGAATAATTATCATGTCAAAGAATGATCGTGCTTCTTCTACTAATATTGTTAAAGTACCTAACCTTAAGAATTCTAGTTTGTCCAAGGCAAAGAATAAGGCTAAAGGATTAGGTCTTAACTTCTATAGATTAGGTACAGGAAGTAAGGTTATTGAACAGGGAATTAAAGCCGGAGAGAAGATAGAATCTGGAGACAGAATCTTTGTTTTGACTTCTGGTCAAATTAAATGCCCTGATATGACAGGTTGGACCATTGAGGATTTGCATCAATTTGCTAGTTTGTCAGGAGCTCAAATTAATATTGTGGGTAATGGCACAGTTAAAAAGCAGGATGTAAAACCTGGTACTATTATTAAAGCGGGTAAAAAAATAAAAATTAGTTTAAAGGAGTAATGACATGCTTATAAGCATTATTGCATTAGTTAGTTCGTTGGTGTTAACAGCGATATTTATACCGTGGTTAATTATTTTTATGAGATCTCATCATGAAGGACAAGAAATTCGTGACGAAGGACCTAAATGGCATCAGAAAAAATCTGGAACGCCAACAATGGGCGGAACAATTTTTGTTTTGGCCGCTGTAATTTCCACGCTATGGGTTTCTATTTGGCAGGGACAATTAAATAAAACTATCTGGATTTTGATTATTTCATTATTAGGATATGGAATTATCGGCTTTTTAGATGACGGAATTAAATTGTACTTTAAACGTAATTTAGGATTACGTGCATGGCAAAAATTACTATTACAAATTATTATTGCAGCCCTTATTGTTTGGATTGCAGCTACAGATCACTTCCAATTTGGCTTATATATTCCATTTGCTGGAATTGTTAATAGTGCAATATTATTTATTATATTCATTATTTTCTGGTTAGTTGGCTTTTCAAATGCAGTTAACCTTTCAGATGGACTTGATGGCTTAGCAACAGGTTTATCAATTGTTGCTTATGGAACATATGCATATATTGCATTTAAGCAAAAGAATTTAAGTATTTTAATCTTTTGTATGAGTGTGATCGGTGGATTGATTGCATTCTTAATTTATAACCATAAGCCTGCTAAAATATTTATGGGGGATGCAGGATCATTAGCATTAGGTGGTGGTCTTGCCGTAGTAAGTATTTTCTTAAACAGACCATGGTCCTTGCTTTTAGTTGGTATTGTCTTTGTTTGTGAAACTGCAAGTGTAATTTTACAAGTGATTTCATTCCAAACTACTGGTAAGAGAATTTTTAAGATGACTCCTATTCACCACCATTTTGAAATGTTAGGTTGGTCTGAATGGAAAGTTGATATTGTATTTTGGATCGTTGGTTTGATTGGAAGTATTATATATTTAGTAATTTGGGGTTAAAAAGAGTACAGAACAATGAAAAAAATTGATACTTATAAAGATAAAAATGTATTAGTTTTGGGTCTTGGTAAAAGTGGTTTTGCAGTGAGTGAATTACTGCTTACGCTTGGTGCAAAGTTAACTTTGAACGATAAGGCTGATTTGGACAGTAATGAAAAGGCGAATGAATTAAAAGAAAAGGGTGTTCGTGTAATTGGCGGACATCATCCAATTGATTTACTTGAAAAAGAACATTTTGATTATTTAGTTAAAAATCCAGGTATTCCATATGAAAATCCAATGGTTGCAAAGGCTAAAGAATTAAATATTCCAATTATTACTGAACCTGAAATTGCTTTAAGCTGTAGTGATGCACCATATGTTTGTGTTACTGGTTCAAACGGTAAGACAACTACAGTAATGCTTACACAACAAATCTTAGATCATCATCTTCAAAAATCTGGTCATCATGCTTATGCAGTTGGTAATATTGGTGTTCCAATTTCTGAAGTTGTACCTAAGGCAACTAAGGATGATATTTTAGTTGTTGAAATTTCCAGTTTCCAATTATTAGGTGTAACTGATATCAATCCTAAAGTGGCTGCAATTGTTGATATTTACAACAATGTTCACCTTGATTATCACAAGACTTTTGAGAATTATATCAATGCAAAACTTAATGTGACTAGATTCCAAGATGAAAATGATTACTTTATTGCAAACTATGATCAAAAAGATATTTTAGCTAAGGAAAAGGCTCTTACTAAGGCTAAAATTCAAACATTTTCAGAGACTGATTCAACTGCCGATTACTTTATTGGCGATGAATATCTTGAAAGCAAAAACGAAAAAATTATGAAGATTGATGATATTAAGCTTCCAGGTATTCATAATTTACAAAATAGTTTAGTTGCTATTGCTATTTCTAAGATAATGGGTGCAGAAAATGATGATATTCAAGCAGTTTTAAGTACTTTTGCAGGTGCTAAGCACCGTTTACAATATGTAATGACTCTAGATGATAGAAAGATTTACAACGATTCTAAGTCAACCAATATTGAAGCAGCAACTGTCGCTATTCCATCATTTAAACAACCAGAAGTATTAATTGCTGGTGGGTTAGATCGTGGATTTACATTCGATGATTTAGTACCATTATTTAAGAAACATGTTAAAGCAATTGTTTTATATGGTGAAAGTAAGTATCTTTTGGCTGATAGTGCGAGAAAAGCAGGTATTAAAGATATTGTAATTGAAAATACTTTGCAAGAAGCAGTTCCAAAGGCTTATGAATTAACCGAGCCTGGTGATGTATTGTTATTTTCACCAGCATGTGCTTCATGGGATCAATTTAGAACTTTTGAAGAACGTGGCGACTATTTTGTGAAATTTGTTAAGGAATTGAAGACTAAATAAAATGAAAGTTATTTTTACAGGTGGCGGTACTGGTGGTCATATTTATCCAATTATGGCTATTATTGAACGATTAAAGGAACGTGGCATCAGTACCAATGATGAAATTTTGTTTGTTGGTACGCAAAAAGGTTTGGAATCCAAAATTGTTCCGGCTGCAGGCGTTAATTTTGAAACTATTAAAATTCAAGGTTTTAATCGTAAACATCCTTTAAAGAACTTTGAAACAATTAATTTGTTCTTTAAGGCTACTAAGCGTGCTCGTGAAATTCTTGAAGATTTTAAACCAGATCTTGTTTTTGGAACGGGTGGTTACGTAAGTGGCGCAATGGTTTATGAAGCTTCTAGAATGCATATTCCAACTATGATTCATGAATCAAATTCTGTTGTAGGATTAGCTAATAAATTCTTGGGTCACTATGTTGATAAAATTTGTTACACTTTTGATGATGCTGCTAAGCAATTTTCAGAAAAGAAAAAGTTGGTAAAGACGGGTAACCCTCGTTCTCAACAAGTCTTAGGTTTAAATATTGAACCACTTGATTTAAAAGAAAAGTTTGGCTTTAATCCAGAAATTCCAACTGTTCTTGTCTTTGGGGGTTCTCGTGGTGCTTTAGCTATTAACCGCGTGATGCTTAAATCATTGATGGATTTAAAGAAAAAACCATATCAAATTATTTGGGCAACAGGAACATATTATTTCGAAGCAGTACAAAAGAAATTAGAAAACATTGATTTTGGTGAAAATATTAAGGTATTACCATATATTAAAAATATGCCTGCTCTTTTGCCAGAAATGACATGTGTTGTTTCAAGATCAGGAGCAACAAGTATTGCTGAATTTACGGCTCTGGGTGTTCCAGCAATTTTAATTCCTAGTCCAAATGTTACGCATAATCATCAAATGAAAAATGCAATGGATTTGGAAAAGGCCGGTGCTGCATTGGTACTTCCAGAAGATGATTTAAATCCAAATAATTTTGTTTCTTCAATTGATCATATTTTATTAGATCAAAAATATGCTAATGAAATGAAGAAAGCATCTAAAGCTTTAGGTGTTCCTGATGCCTCCGATCAAATTATTAAGGTTATGCAAGAAATAAGTAAGTAGAAAGTAGGTGAGGCAGTTGCCAAGAAAAAATATTACAAAAATTGATCCAAGAAAGGAACTATCCCCTTATTTGAATCATCAAACTACTCAAAATAAAGGTAGAAAAAGATCAACTAAGGTATCTGCCTCGCTTTCTGGATTAAAATCTGAAAGACGCAAGTCATTAGCTAAACGTTTAGGAATTATTTTGGGTATATCTATTGTTGCAATCCTAATGTTTGGATACTATGTTTCTCCATTAGCAAATGTAAGTAGTGTCCAGGTAGAAGGAGCATCAGATTTACCGGCTAAAGAAGTGATTTCTACTTCTGGTATAGAAACTTGCGATAAGGTTTTTGATTATTTATTTAATAAGAAAAAGCTAAGTTCTAAATTATCACAAAAATATCCTGAAATTAAAAGTGTAGATGTTGAAGTAAAGCACTTAAACCATTTGATTTTAAATGTTGACGAATATCCGACGATTGGGTATATCAAAGATGGAAATAACTATCGTAAAATTTTAACTGATGGTGCTATTGGAAGCCGTGCATTGCCTTGGGCAAAGGTAAATCAAGAAAAGCCGGTGTTTGTTGGTTATAATCATAAGATTTCGTTAAAGGATAATCTAAAATTATTTAATAGTTTTCCTAAAGATTTTCGTGAAAAAGTTAAATTATTGAGCGGAAGCGGAACTCGAAAAACACAAATTATTTTGGTTATGAAAGATGGAAATGTGGTAATTGGAAATATAGCTACATTGAAAGATAAGATCAAGTACTATGATGCCATTAAATCTAAAGCTGGCAAAAATAGTTTGATCGATTTAGAAGTAGGAGCTTTTAGTAGACCACTTACTTCAAATGAAAAGAAGGCATATGGAATATAGTAGCTGTTTTATGTGCACTTTTATGTTAAAATTTCTTGAAGGCAGTTATTAATGGGGGCTTAATTTTGGATAATTCAAAACTATTAGTAGGTCTTGATATAGGTACTACTAGTATAAAAGCAGTTGTTGCCGATTCAGGTAAAGTGATTGGCGCTGTATCAACACCTAACGCTGGTATGAGACATGGTAAAATAGTAGATATTGATCAAACTGCGGCTGCAATCAGCAAAGCTTTAAAAGAAGTAGCTGAGAAAACTAATTCTAATATTTATAGAGTAGTTACCGGTATTCCAGTAGGAATGTTACAGTTAGAAAGTGCTACTGGCTTAACTAGTGTAGCCGATAATGGTCAAGAAGTTGGAAACAACGATGTTAAGAGGGTTTTACAAGCAGCTATTAAATCTGCAGTTAAAGATGGTAGAGATCCAATTGCTTTTTTACCAAGTCGATTTTTAATCGATGGAAAAACAGATGTAGATGATCCTCGTAAGATGATTGCACATTCGTTAGCTGTGAGAGGCATTCTTTTGACAGCTCCTACTGGTGCTTTGCATAATATTAAGAAGGCTATAGAGAGAGCAGGTTACAAGAATAATTTCTTTGTACCTACACCACTTGCAATTGCTAGTGTTGCGCTTGATGAAGGAGAAAGAACTTTTGGTTCTATCATTCTTGATCTCGGCGGTGGAACTACGACAGCTACTGTTATCCATGAAGGTCAAATTAAATATGCAAATATTGATCTTGAAGGTGGAAGTGACATTAGTAATGATATTTCAGTAGTTTTGAGTACTTCTAAAAAAGATGCCAATCAAATCAAGCTTGATTATGGTTTTGCAGATCCAAGTTTAGCTTCCGAGAATGATAAGTTTGCCGTAAATAGCGTAGGTACGAATGGTCAAAAAATGATCGATGAAGTTTACCTAAGCGAAATCATCAATGCTAGATTGATGCAAATTCTTAATAGAATTGGTAAGGGGTTAGCTAAGAATAAGGCTTTGAAATTGCCTGGTGGTGTAATAATCACTGGTGGTAGCAGTTTGCTTCAAGGAATTGATAGTTTAGTTGCAAATACTTTAGGAATTAAGGCAAGAATATATCAGCCGATCAAATGGGGATACGTAATCCGGTTTATGCAGCGGCTTATGGTATTGTAAATTATTCATATAAAATGTCAGATATTGACTATATTGTGAATAGTGCAATTTATGGTGATGAAGTGGTAGCTAAAAAGGTACAACCTGAACCAGTAAATCATGAAAATACCAAGAATTTAAAAAGAACTATCAGTTCTCGTGAAACTGAGTCAAAAGAAGCATATAATAGTAATAAGCTAACAGGAGAAGAAACAGCTCCTGAAAAAGAAAGAGAAAATAATCAAAGTAGAACTGGAAGTTTAAAAAACTTCTTCAAAAAGTTCTTCGACTAAAGGTAGGTTAAATTAGATGGATTTTACATTCGATTCAGATGACAATAAAAATGCTGTCATTAAGGTAATCGGTGTTGGTGGTGCCGGCGGTAATGCGGTTAATCGAATGATCGATGACGGTGTGCAAGGCGTTTCATTTATTGCTGCTAACACTGATGTTCAAGCTTTAAATAGCAATAAGGCAGAAGACAAGATTCAACTTGGACCTAAGTTGACAAGAGGTTTGGGTGCAGGTTCTCATCCTGAAGTTGGACAAAAAGCTGCCGAGGAAAGTGAACAAACTATTGAGGATGCACTTAAAGGTGCAGATATGATTTTTATCACTGCCGGTATGGGTGGCGGTACTGGTACTGGTGCTGCTCCGGTTGTTGCTAAAATAGCTCGAGAAACTGGTGCTCTTACCGTGGGTGTTGTTACTCGTCCATTCAGTTTTGAAGGTCCTAAGAGATCAAGAAACGCAGCAGAAGGTATTACACAATTAAAGCAATATGTTGATACTTTAGTTATTATTGCTAATAACCGTCTACTTGAAATGGTAGATAAAAAGACTCCAATGATGGATGCCTTTAAAGAAGCTGATAATGTTTTGAAACAAGGTGTTCAAGGTATTTCAGATTTGATAACTTCAACTGACTACGTTAACTTAGACTTTGCTGATGTTAAAACTGTTATGGAAAACCAAGGTGCAGCTTTAATGGGTATTGGTCGTGCTAGTGGTGAAAATAGAACTGTTGAAGCTACTAAGTTGGCTATTTCTTCACCTCTTTTAGAAGTATCTATTGATGGTGCTAAGCAAGTGCTTCTTAACATTACTGGTGGTCCAGATTTGACATTATTTGAAGCTCAAGATGCTTCAGAAATCGTTTCTAAGGCTGCAGGGGATGATGTAAATATTATCTTTGGTACATCAATCAATCCTAACTTGGGCGATGAAGTTGTTGTTACTGTGATTGCCACAGGTATTGATTCTGCTGCTGAGGAAGCTGCATCAAAACAACTTCCTGGTCGCAGTCACCAAATTAAGTCTCAACCTAAGAAGGAAACTACTGCTTCAAACGAAAATAATGCTACAGTGCCACCTAAGCAATCACAAATTGGTCAAACAGTTCAACCAAATCAAACTGTTAAACCAGCTGAAAGTCAATCTGCAGTTAAGCCTGCACAAAAGCACGATACAATGGTTGACCCTACTAGTGTTTGGGGATTGAACGATACTAACCAAAATACTAGAAGACCTAATCCAACTGAACCAGATGAAAATCGTGATACTAGTTTTGAATCATTTAGTAATGACGAACAGAATAGTATTTCCCAAATTGAAACTAGTGCTCAAGATGATGATGACGATAATAATGATATTCCGTTCTTTAAACATCGTAGCGAGGACTAATTAGGAGGAAGATAATATGGCTTTTGATAAATTAGGTAGATTCTTCGGTATCTCAGATGATGATGATACAGTTGATGATGAAAGTTATGTTGAAGATCGTCAAGAAGACACTGAAGAAGAACAAATACCTTTAAATAATTTCAATCGCGATAATGTTGTCTCCATTAAATCCGGCATGAGTTCTACTAAGAGTCAAATAGTTCTTTATGAGCCAAGAGTTTATTCAGATGCGAAAGATGTGGCACAAAATCTTTTGCAAAATAAAGCTGTAGTAATTAACTTTGGTCGTATGGAAGACAGTTCAGCTAGAAGAATTGTGGACTTTATTACTGGTACTGTTTATGCTTTAAATGGTGAAATTCAACGTATTGGTGACAAAATTTTCTTAGCAACTCCACCTAAGTTTGTTACTGATGGAAAAATCAGCGAATTAATTGATAAGAAGGATAATATAGGTTAATGGCAATTTATTATATTTTATCTGTAATCTCATGGATTATATGGTTGTATTGTCTTCTTATTGTAATTAGTGCAATTATGAGTTGGTTGCCCATGTTAGCCAATTCTGTAGTTGGACAATTTTTGAATAAGATTGTAAATCCTTATTTAAGTTTGTTTAGAAAAGGTCCATTGGAAAAACTTGCATATAGTACAGGGATTGATATTTCACCTGTAATTGGGATCTTTATTCTGTATTTTATTCAAGATTATGCCTTACAATGGATAGCAAATATTTTATATAAATTGGTGGGATAATGGAGAAAAGACAAGCTAGTAGCTTTTATCCACATTTTAGCCAAGAAGAAAGACCAACTATTGATAAATTAGTTGGTCTTTTTAATAATCTTGTTTTTAAGCATCAAAATATTTTAACTGATTTTCTAGACCCAGGTGAAAGAGATATTTTGAAAACTATTGTTGGAAATGATGCTTTTATTCAAGAATTTGGTGGATACAAAAATGCTGAAAAAAAGCGAGTATATTTAAGTGAAGAATGGGTTAATTTAACTCCAAAGGATTATCAGGTGACCGCGTTTAATATCGAATATCCAACAAAATTCACCCAATTAAATCATAGTTCAATTCTAGGTGCTTTGGCTAATTCGGGAATTGAAATGGATACTTTTGGTGACATAATTACCGATGGTGAAGGAGAATGGCAATTTTTCGGCAAATCAGAATTAACCTCTTTTTTTACTGAACAAATTGATAGAATTGGTAAAACGCAAGTAAAAGTTAGACCGATCTTATTTAAAAATATTCTTGAGCCTCAAGATGATTCGGAGGAAAGAACAGAAATAGTTGCCTCTTTGCGAATTGATGCTGTATTGGCTAGAGTCAGCAAACAAAGCAGAGGACAAGTCCAAAAATCTATTGAAGCTAAAGAGGTCAAATTAAATTGGCATGATGTCCAAAATTCGAATATAATGGTAGAAGCAAATGATGTTTTGAGTCTACGACATTTTGGAAGATTGCAGATAGAAGACATCGTGTCAACAAGAAAAGGTAAATACAGGGTGGTGTTGAGAATTTGGCAGACAAAAAAGAAACACAAGTAGGTCAATTGACACCGATGGATATTCATAATAAAGAGTTTAAACATCGGGGTCGCAATGGATATGATCGTTATGAAGTTGATAGTTTTCTAGATCAAATTGTTGATGATTACGGTGATAGCTTAGATCAGGTTGTAGATTTAAAGAATCAAATTGCATCTTTAAATCAAAAGATTGATAATCTTCAATCGCGTGTTGATGAATATGATAAAAAAGAAGAAGAAGTAAATCAGATTCTAGTTTCAGCACAAAAGTCAGCTAATCGAATGATTGCGGATGCAAAAAAACAAGCTGAAAGGACAGTTTCTGAAGCTAAGAAACAAGCACAAACAGATACTGATTATCAACGCCAACAACAAGAAGTACTATCAGATGATTATAAACGTTTGAAAAAGGAAGTTGGTGAATTTCGTCAACATATTCAGGAAATGCTTCAAAAGCAAATTGATAGTTTGAATGATAGCGAATGGCAACATTCACTGGATGAGTACTTCCATACAGAACGTTTTTATCCAGGAAATGGTGCCGAACCGCTACCAATTTCTGATTCACAGGAAGATGAATTTGCACGTGAAGAAAAGATAGCTGAAGAAGATGAGAATTCAGATGATATAGGCGAGTGGGTTGAAGTAGATGATGATATCGATGATGAAGATATTGACAGCGATGACCCAGATGAAGTAGACTCTAATGAAGAGTCTGAGGATGATGAGGGTGAAAATCCTCAACCAATGACCGGAGATAGTCCAAGTCATCAAACAATGAACATCAGTGATGAACCGAAGAGACGTAGTTCAGATGTAAATATTGTTTTCCCAGATGATTACAAAGATCATAATTAAATAGACTGACAGTAAAATTTGAAAGCATTACAGCGAGCTAACGTTGGTGGAAGGTTAGCATAAGAGCCGGATAATTGATCAGCTGCCGATGGGTCTATGCGTTTTATTGTACGTTACACAATAATAAGTGGAGCAGTAGCTCAATTTAGGTGGTACCACGGTTAACCTCGTCCTAATTAGGGACGAGGTTTTTCGTTTAGAAAGGATTTTTTATGAGAATCAAAGATACTCTTAATTTAGGAAAAACTAAATTTAAGATGCGCGGTAACCTTCCAGTTCGTGAAGGCGAATGGCAAAAACAATGGCGTGAAAATAAATTATATGAACAAAGATTAAAGCTTAACGAAGGTAAACCTCGTTTTGACTTACACGATGGCCCTCCATTTGCAAATGGTAATATCCACATGGGTCATGCTTTGAACCACATTTCTAAAGATATTATTGTTCGTTACAAGAACATGAATGGTTATTACGCACCTTACGTTCCTGGTTGGGATACTCATGGCTTGCCTGTTGAACAGCAATTAGCTAAAAAGGGTATTGATCGTAAGACGATGGATCGTGCTAAGTACCGTGAACTTTGTCGTCAATACGCTGAAGAACAAGTTCAAAAACAAATGACTGACTTCAAGCGTTTAGGCATCATGGCAGATTGGGACCATCCATACATTACCTTGCAACCTGAATTTGAAGCCGAAGAAATTCGTATCTTCGGTGAAATGTTCAAGAAAGGTTACATTTACAAGGGTAAGAAACCTGTTTACTGGTCATGGTCAAGTGAATCCACTTTGGCAGAAGCCGAAGTTGAATATAAAGATGTTGAAGCAAATTCAATCTTTGTTGCTTTCCCTGTCAAGGATGGCAAGGGAATTATTGATCCAGAAAATACTTACTTTGTAATTTGGACAACTACTCCTTGGACTATTCCAGCTAATGAAGCTATTTGTGTAAATCCTAAATTTGATTACTCAGTAGTTAAAGTTGGAGACAAGAATTATGTTATTGCTTCTGGTTTGCTTGATAGAGTCGCTGAACAAATCGGTTGGGAAGATTATGAAGTAATTAAGACTATCAAGGGTGCAGATATGGAATACATGACTGCTAAGCACCCACTTTACGATAAAGAAAGTCTTGTTATCGAAGGCTTCCATGTAACTTTAGATGATGGTACTGGTTTGGTTCATACTGCACCTGGTTTTGGTGAAGACGACTTTAATGTTGGTCAAAAGTATAATTTACCAATCTTTAGTCCAGTTGATGCTCAAGGTAAGTATACTGATGAAGTTCCTGAACTTGCAGGTATGTTCTACCAAGATGTTGATAAATTGATGGTTGAAAAACTTAAAGATTCAGGTGCTCTTCTTAAGCTTAAGGTATTTACTCACTCATACCCACACGATTGGCGTACTAAGAAGCCAGTTATCTTTAGAGCTACTACACAATGGTTTACCTCAATTGCACCATTTAGAGACCAAATTTTGGATCAAATCGAAAAGGCTAGCTTCATCCCTTCATGGGGTAAAACTCGTCTTTACAATATGATTAAAGATCGTGGTGATTGGGTAATTTCACGTCAACGTGCTTGGGGTGTTCCACTTCCAATTTTCTACGCTGAAGATGGTACACCAATCGTTACTCCAGAAACGATCGAACATGTTGCGCAAATTTTTGAAAAAGAAGGCTCAAATGCTTGGTTTAAGCACACAGCTAAAGAATTACTTCCAGAAGGCTTTACTTCTGAACACTCACCACATGGTGAATTTAAGAAGGAAACTGATATTCTTGATGTTTGGTTTGACTCAGGTACATCATGGGCTGGCGTTATGAGAAAGCGTGGTTTGGGCTTCCCAGCAGATCTTTATCTTGAGGGTTCAGATCAATACCGTGGTTGGTTTAATTCAAGTTTAATTACTTCTGTCGCAGCCACTGGTTTGGCACCATACAAACAAGTTCTTTCACAAGGATTTGTTTTGGATGACAAGGGTCATAAGATGTCTAAGTCACTTGGAAATGTTATTTCTCCAAATGATGTTATCAAGAAGATGGGTGCAGAAATTATTCGTCTTTGGGTAGCACAAGCTGATACTTCATCTGACGTTGCTGTATCATACGATATCTTAAGTCAATGTGCAGAAAGCTACCGTAAGATTAGAAATACTTTCCGTTACATGCTTGCTAACACTAGTGACTTTGATCCTAAGGAAAATCGTGTTGCTTATGCTGATCTTCGTTCAGTGGATCAATACATGGAAGTTAAGCTTAATGATTTAATTAAAGACTGCTTGGAAGCATATGATAAGTATGACTTCTCAACTGTCTTTAAGAAGGTATTTAACTTCATTTCAAACGATCTTTCATCATTCTACTTAGACTTTGCTAAGGATGTTCTTTACATCGAAGCTGAAGATAGTCATGCTCGTCGTTCAATGCAAACTGTAATTTACGATGCTGCAGTTAAATTGGCTAAGGTTTTGACTCCAATTTTGCCACACACAATGGAAGAAATTTGGGGCTTCCTCAAGGAAGATGGCGAATACATTCAACTTTCTGAAATGCCTGAAGTTGAAACTTATGATAATCATGATGAATTAATTGAAAACTGGCATAAGTTCATGAGCTTCGTGATGATGTTTTGAAGGCTTTAGAAGAAGCTAGAAATAACAAGTTGATTGGTAAGTCATTTGAAGCTGCTGTAACTATTTATCCTGATAAAGAAACTAAGGCAATGCTTGATAAATTAGATGCAAACGTAAGAGAAATCTTAATTGTTTCAGATTTGACTATTTCTGATGGTGAAGCACCTGCAGATGCTGAAAAATTGTTTAACGCATCTATTGTAGTTAAGAAGGCTGAAGGAGAAGTTTGTCCACGTTGTCGTATGATCAGCAAGGATGTTGGTTCAGATCCAAAACTTCCAATGCTTTGTGCCCGTTGTGCAAAAATAGTTGAAGAAAATTATCCTGAAGCTGTTCAAGAAGGATTTGAAAAGTAATGCGTTTAGGAAAAGTAAAGCAGTTTGACGAAGGCAGTAGTTATGGATTTGTTGAAGACGATTTAAACCATAAATCTTATTTTGTCTTCTATACTGCAATTAAAGAAGAAGGATATAAGCGCTTAGAAGTAGGCCAAAAGGTAAAATATCAATTAGCTCAGGGCAAAAATGGTTTGCAATGCGTTAATGTATACTTGGCTGATTCAAAAGACAAGGATTAATATGGATTTAAAAGAAACCGAAATTTCTTCACAGCCAATATTTAAAGGCAGAATTGTTGATCTTTCAGTTAGAACGATTGAACTTCCCAATGGAGAAACTGCTACGCGTGAAGTAGTTAAACATCAGCCTGCTTCTGCAGTTATTGCAATTAATGATAAAAAGCAAATGCTTTTGGTTAAGCAATGGCGTGAGGCAATTAAGCAATTAACATTAGAAGTTCCAGCTGGTTTGGTTGATTCAACCGATGCTAGTCCATTAGATGCGATGAAGCGTGAATTAAATGAAGAAGGCGGCTATCGCGCGGAATATTGGGAAAAGGTTACTGAATTTTATACTTCACCTGGTTTTGCAGATGAAAAAATTCATTTGTTTTATTGTGATACCTTAACTAAACTAGAGGATAAACGGTCACTTGATGAAGATGAATTTTTGATTGCAAGCTGGTATGGTTTAGATGATCTTAAGAAATTAATTTCCGAAGGGAAAATTGTAGATTTAAAAACTATTTTTGCAATTACTTTTTGGGAAAATATGTTGCTTAATGGTAAGCAAGTGAAGGAAAACGATGACTGAAAAGCGATCTGATTATCGTAAAAAGCAAAATCAGAGAAAGCCAAAAAACTTTTTTCAAAAAATGAAGGCAGCTTTTGATGATAGCGATATTGATCAAGAGGATGTGGATGTCAATCCAGATTTTCAGCGTGATCCGTCAGAAAGAAGACCTCTTGATGGTAATGGTATTGAAGATATTAATCAGAATATTGAAAATATAAAAAATATTAATGCCACAAGTGAAGATAAGAGATTGCGCCTGAAAAAAAGATTGAATAGTGCTATTCTGATAGTGTTCGTTTTAATAATATTAGTGCTATTAGCACTGTTTCATTTATAATATGAATTGAGGAAGAAAATGAAGATTGCGATTATTGTTCCAATGGAAATTGAAGCAGAATATTACCGCAAGAATTTTCACTCAGAAGATAAGGAAATGTTCGGATCAACTGTATTCGAACATTTTTCCGTTAATGGTAATGATATTTACCTTGGTTTGAGTGGAATTGGTAAAGTTCAAGCTGCAATGAATTTAGCAAGTTTATTGAGTAATGTGGATATAGACATGATCTTTATGACTGGATCTGCGGGTTCAATGAATGAAGATGTACATAAAGAAGATTTAGTATTTCCAAGTGAATTTGCGTACCATGATGCGCATAATACTATGGCAGGTGACTATGTTGAAGGACAAATTCCTCAAGAACCTGCAAGATTTAAGTTAGATTCACCTCAACGTACTGCATTTGGCGAATATTTAAAATCTCGAGGTATTGAGTATAAGGAAGGCCTAGTTGTAACTGGAGATTCATTTATTGCTTCTGATGCTCAAAAAGATGCAATTAGAAAGAATTTCTCAGATGCCTTAGGCGTCGAAATGGAAGGTGCAGCTTTTGCACAAGTTGCTTACCATTTTAATAAGCCATTGATTGCTATGCGTGCAATTTCTGATAATGGTGATGAAGATGCTAATGAAGACTTTGATGCTTTTGTTAAAAAAGTAGGAGCTAAGGCAGCTAAGTTAATTTGTGATTATGTTGAAAATTTAAATTAATCCTATTTGTGAGCATTTAAGTATAAATAGTTGCTTTTAAAAAGAAAGTAACTTATTATTAATAAGCGAGGAAAAACTATGGCAAATAAAGTTGTGATTAATGGTGATAATCGTAAATTTACGTTGAGTCCTGATATTAAGCTTTATGCTTTAATTGATGCAGGTTTTACTAAAACAGCTAAAGGCAACTATAATTATGAACATCCTTTATATAATGACTCACCTTATAATGCTCCAACTAAGCTTAAGATGACTATTAATAAAGAATTGTCTCATTTAACAATGGTTGTTACTGATCGCAATGGTTTGCAAAAGGTTAATATTTTTAAGAACAAGCAATTAGCGCCAACTGTTGAACTTTTAAATTACATTTTAAAAGATCTTGAAGAGCGTAAAATTATTGTTCCAGTAAAGGATTGATTGAATGGTTGACAATAGTAAGATCAGAGTAGTCGTTGGTATGAGTGGTGGTGTAGATTCTTCTGTTTCTGCACTTTTGCTTAAGCAACAAGGCTATGATGTAGTTGGTGTCTTCATGAAAAATTGGGATGATACCGATGATGCAGGCGTTTGTACTGCAACCGAAGATTACGCAGACGTAAAAAAGGTTGCAGATAAGATTGGGATTCCTTACTACTCAATTAATTTTGAAAAGGAATATTGGCATCGTGTCTTTGAATATTTCTTAGATGAATACAAAAAAGGCAGAACACCTAATCCCGATGTAATGTGCAACAGTCAAATCAAGTTTAAGTCTTTCCTTGACTTTGCCATGGACTTGGATGCTGATTATATTGCTATGGGTCACTATGCTAAGACCGTTAAGGATGAAGATGGTGTAGTGCATATGATGCGTCCAAAAGATGGTAATAAGGACCAAACTTATTTCTTGAGTCAATTAAATCAAGATCAAATTAAAAAGGTTATTTTCCCATTAGCTAATTTAACTAAGCCACAAGTTCGTGAAATTGCCCTTGCCAATGGTTTAGCTACTGCTAAAAAGAAGGATTCAACCGGAATTTGTTTTATTGGTGAAAGAAACTTTAGAAAGTTTTTGAGTGAGTTTCTTCCTGCTAAATCAGGCAAGATGGTTACGCCAGAAGGTAAAGTTGTCGGTGAACACGCTGGTCTTATGTACTATACCATTGGTCAAAGACAAGGCTTGGGTTTAGGTTCAACTAAGGAATCAACTGATCCCTGGTTTGTAGTGGGTAAGGACCTTAAAAAGAATGAATTAATTGTTCAACAAGGCTATGATAGTAAATTGCTTTATGCAACTGAACTTAAGGCTAGTGATATGTCATTCTTTACTGGTAAGCCAGATCATGATGTAGAATTCCATTGCAGCGCTAAGTTCCGCTATCGTCAATGTGATGTTGGTGTAACTGTTAAGTATCATGCTGAAGATAATACTGTTGATGTATTATTTGATGAACCTGCTCGTGCAGTTACTCCTGGTCAAGCATTAGTTTTATATGATGGCGAAGAATGTATTGGTGGCGGAAATATTGATGCTGCTTACCAGGGCGATAAAAAACTTCAATTAGTATAAAAATGAAAAAGAGATCCGATTTCGGGTCTCTTTTTTTAACTAAAATTAAATGATAAAATTATAGAAAACGTTTTATTTTATTGAGGGATGAAAAATGTATAAACTTATTACGTGCGATTTAGATGAAACTTTATTAAGCGATAATACTCATGTTTGTGAGCGAAACAAAGAAGCTATTAAAAAAGCAACAGATTTAGGCGTTAAATTTGTACCTGCTACGGGACGGGGATATGATGCAGTTTCAGGAACTTTAAAAGAAATTGGACTATATAATAAAGAAAATGAGTACGTTATTTCATTTAACGGGGCATGTGTAACTGAAAATAAAAGTAATCAAGTTTTGCGTTTTGACGGTTTGAATTATGATATTGCAAATGAGTTATATAAAATGGGTAAAGAAAAAGATGTTTGTATTCATGTTTATACAAAAGATATCGTTTATGTATATAACATGAATGATGATGAACGTAAATATATGGAAAAACGGCATCGTTTTGAAGAAATTGACAAAGCGGATTTAAGTTTTATAAAAGGACAGGATATTCCTAAGGTTTTATATGAAAGCACCAATCAAGAATATTTGCGTGATATTGCAAAAGAAATGGGAGAACTGGCGAATAAATTAGATGTGTCGTATTCTTCTAATCGCTATCTTGAATTTAATAGTCAAGGTATAAATAAGGGCGTTGGTTTATTGTGGCTCGCAAATAAATTAGGTATTAAGCCTGAAGAAACGATGGCATTAGGTGATAATTTTAACGATTTATCAATGATTAAAGCAGCAGGCTTGGGTGTTGGAATGGCTAATACTAATCCTGATATGAAGGATCAATGCAATATAATTACCAAGGCTGATAATAATCAAGGCGGGGTAGCCGAAGCAATTGAACGCTTCGTTTTAAACGAAGATAACAATTAAATTTGAATAGAATTTTTGCTACAATAGTTCCATAAGGAGAGAAATTGTATTATGCAAATTTATTTTGTTCGTCATGGTAAAACCGAGTGGAATTTAGCTAGTCGTTTTCAAGGGGGACATGGCGATTCACCATTATTGCCACAAAGTCTTGAAGATATTAAAAAACTAGGACATCATTTACAAGGTACAAAATTTAGAGGTGTTTTTGCGAGTCCATTGCAACGAGCTTTTAATACTGCACAAGGCATCGATGATGCGATGAATGCTAATTTACCTGTTGTAATTGATGAAAGATTACGTGAATTTAATCTTGGTGATATGGAAGGGATGAAATTCGATGATGCTGCTAAAAAGTATCCAGAACAAATTGACAATTTTTGGCATCATCCTGAAAAATATGATCCTACTGAACTTCACGGAGAAGATTATGAACATGTAATTGCGCGTGGCAAAAATTTTGCACAGGAAATGGCTGAACGTTTTCCAGATGATAATGATAAAATCTTAGCAGTTAGCCATGGTGCGGCTTTATCTGCAATTATGGGTGGTTTGTTAGGCTATCCTTTGAAGGACGTTCGTAAACGTGGTGGTCTTAGCAATACTAGTTTAACGGTTCTTGAAACTAAGGATGGAGGAAAAACTTTCCATCCGGTTGTTTGGAATGAAACTAGTTTCTTAGGAAGAAAATTATCAAAAACGGATTCATTGTAATGGATAAAAAAATATCAGAATTGTATGACGCGGGCAAAATTGACCGCGCCATTCACTTATTAATAGAAAAAATAGATGCACATCCTCAACAAGTTGAGAATTATTTACAATTATCAACTTATTTGATTGAACAGGGGAGTCCAGATCAAGCCCAAAAGCTTTTAGAGCAGGCTGAACATTTAGTGAAAAAACCGCAAGAATTATTTTATAATTTAGCAGTTTGTTACTATATGCAAGGCGATTTTGATAAGGCACTAAATTTACTTGATCGCATCCCTAATGATGATTTGACTTTGTATCAAAAATCATTGGTATATTTAAAATTGGGGCAAAGTCAAAAGGCTTTAGCTTTTGCACTTACAATTAAAAATATTGATGAGCGTGTACAGGAATTATTGGGTGATATTTGGATGAGCTTAGGTCAACTTAAAGAAGCAGAAAAGACTTATTTTCAAATTCCTGATGAAAAACGATCTGCAAAAATATATTTCTTATTGGGCGTTACATTGTTTGATCATGATCGTGATCAAGCAGAAAAGATGTTTGCAATTTCTAAAAAAATGGATGAAAAATATTTCCAAAAAGCCCATGATCAATATGCTTCAATTTTAAAATTAGTCAACGATAAGGAAAAGAAAAATGGTTGAGTTTACCGGTAAGATCAATGGAATCGTTTTTGAAAATGATAAAGATCTTTTTAAAATTCTCGATGTTGAGATTATTGGAAATCTTGATGACTATGAGCGTGATGAAATAAAAGTAACCGGTAATTTTGGTGATGTGCAGGTTGGCGGAAGCTATCGGTTTGATGGCTATTTGGTGATGCATGAAAAGTTTGGATTGCAGTTTAGAGCCAACACATATAAGCAGGTTTTGCCCCATGAAGAAGGAAGTTTAACTAGATATTTAAGTTCTAATAAATTCCCAGGTATTGGTAAAAAAGCTGCAGAAAAAATTATTGGTGAGTTAGGTTTAAAAGCTTTAGATGTTTTAAAAGATAACCCTGCTAAAATTGATGATTTGGATTTAACCCAGAAACAAAAAGATAGCCTATTATCAGGACTTAATACTATGGATTCTTTTTCGGAGGTTCTTCTTAAGCTTGCACAATTTGGGATAAATCGTAAAACTGCAACTCGCTTGTATCAGTTATATCATGGTGAAGCTGTTGAAAAATTGAAAAAGGACCCTTATGCATCAGTTGCAGAGGTAATAGGTTATGGTTTTAAAACTGCTGATCAAATTGGACGTGAAATAGGTCTTGCTCCAGATGATCCTAAAAGAATAAAGGGCGCTATTTTTCAAGTCTTATTGGATGCTTTAAGTGGCATAGGCGATACTTATGTAAGTTTAGCCACACTTTTAACAGAAGCGAGCAAATTACTTAATATTAATCAATTTGATCCAATTGCTACCGAAGTTAATGCGTTACAGGCAGATGGAAAAGTAGTTGTCGATGGTGAAGATGCGGCATTAAGCAATATCTATCAAACAGAAGTAGAAATTGCCAGATTGATGAAAAATTTGGTTGAAAAACGTAATTTTCAAAAAGATGAAAAATACGATGATGAAGATATTGATGATGCAATTACCAATGCGGAAAAGCAATTACGTATTGAGTATGACGAAACTCAAAAGATGGCTATTAAGAATGCTGTAAACAATCCGATTTCAATCCTTACAGGTGGTCCGGGTACCGGTAAGACAACGATTGTGAACGGAATTTTGCTGGTTTTGCGTGAATTGGCTGATATTCCTGCTTCGGCTCTTTATAGCGAAGATCCACCATTTCTCTTAGCTGCACCAACGGGTCGAGCAGCTAAGAGAATGAGTGAAATTACTGGAATTGCTGCTAAAACGATTCATCGCTTGTTGGGATTAGGAATTAGCGATAATAATACCGAAGATTTAAATGAATTAAACGGTGAAATTTTAATTATCGATGAAATGTCGATGGTTGATATGTTTTTGTTTAAGCAACTATTATCTAGTATCAATCAGACACGTCATATTGTCTTTGTGGGTGATAAAAATCAATTGCCATCGGTTGGAGCAGGAAATGTCTTTAGCGATTTAATTAAATCAAGCGCATTTCCCACAACAATTTTGAAACAAATTCACCGGCAGGGTGATGATTCAAGTATTATTACTTTGGCACATGACGTAAATGAAGGAACAAACCAAGAAGTTTTATTTAAAAAAACTAAAAACTATTCATTTATTCCATGTAAGCCACAATTAGTTGGGGATGCTGTAGGACAAATTGTTGAACTTGCTTTAAAACGTGGTTTTGAAAAAGATGATATTCAAGTTTTAGGGGCCATGTATCATGGAAATGGTGGGGTTAATAATTTAAATGATATTATTCAAGAAATTATGAATCCACCTAAGGCTAAAAGTAAGTCAATTCAAATTCATGATGAAGCGTTTAGAATTGGCGACCGTATCTTACAATTACAAAATAATCCTGAAAAAGATATCTATAATGGACAAATAGGTAAAATTATTGGTATTGATGAAAAAAATTCTAAGGCTTGTTTAATTGCTAATTTTGATGGTCGAGAGGTTGAATTTGATCGAAAAGATTTAAATGATTTAACCAGGGCATATGCTATTACTATTCATAAATCACAAGGTTCAGAATTTCCGCTGGTGGTTCTTAATTTAACCATGCAGAATTATGTAATGCTTAAACGTAATCTGCTTTATACAGCTATTACACGTGCTGAAAAGAATTTAGTGCTTATTGGTGATCCAAGAGCATATATTGCAGCTCTTAATACTCCTGGCAATGATCGTAAAACAGGTTTGACTAGAAAATTGCAAGAGATGCTAGGTATTGATGAAAAAGATACATCGGATACAAAAAGTGTTAGTGCTACTGATAATAAAAAAGATAAAGAATCCAAGGTAGAGAGTAATAAGGGATCAGAAAATTATATTTTGACTAAAGAAAAAATATATTCGGGTGAAATTGATCCAATGATTGGGATGGAAGGGATTACTTTGTTTCAAAATTAAAAGACTTAAGAATTTGATTCAATGTCATTAAGTTAAGACATTGACAATAATAGTTGAAAGTGTTTTTAAGAATCGAATCATTTGGATTCGATTCTTTTTTTGCATAAAATAAAGGCGAAAAGACCTACCTTCTCGCCTTAGTATTAAATTTTAGACCTTCAACTTTATTACCAGAAAGCTGGTGCTAATTATGAAAGCCCTTCATAAAAATATTTTAGAGCGTCTTGATCAAATTATCAATGATACCGGTAAGCATATTCATAATTTTATTGATAATTCTCATGCCTTTACCAGAAAACGTACTTTAGATGCAGCGACTGTTCTTAAAACTACAATTAATATGCAGGGGCAGAATTTAACAAATGAATTGTTTAGAGCATTTGGTAAAAAAGCTATCAAAAATAATGACAAAATAGTTAGCACATCTGCATATGTCCAACGCAAAAGTCAATTGACTCCTGCTTGTTTTAAACATATTTTGACGGTCTTTAATCAAGATTTGTTTAATATTCAGCTGCTAGATCACCAGTATCGTTTGTTTGCCATTGATGGTTCTGATTTTAATCAAATTTGGAATTCAAAATCGAAAAATATTGTACAATCTGCAACTCATATAAATAAGCCTTATTGTCAAATTCATGTTAATGCCTTATATGATCTAATGAATAATACTTATCAGGATTGTATTTTTCAGCCTAAATCAGAAATGGATGAACGTAAAGCGGCTGTACAAATGCTTAAAGCTTTGAATTGTGGTCCATACATTGTAACAATGGATCGTGGTTACACCAGTTTTAATATGATTGAAAACTGTAATCGTTTACCAAATTGTTACTACATAATACGAACTAAAGTTGGACGTAGCGGATTTAAAGAAATAGAAACATTGCCTAATCAAGACTGTGATCGTGATATTTCCTGTCGCGTAACTACCTCTAATTATTACTACATCACACATAAAGCACATGAAAATATCCATCATGTCAATCATCATTATCACCAATATATTAAATATCGTTCTAAAAATACACAAGATCGCAACTGGGATTTTGGCGAATTATGTACAGTAAAATTTCGTGCTTGCAAGTTCAAAATAAATGATTCCAAATATGACAAAGAAGAATGGGAAGTTGTGCTAACTAATCTTGATCGGAAAACTTTCCCACTACAAAGAATTAAAGAGCTTTATCATTTGCGTTGGGGTATTGAGAGCTCCTTTAGGAAGCTTAAGTATTCTTTAGGCTGTGTAGAATTTCATTCTAAACAAGATAAATTTATTGAAATGGAAATTTATGCTCATATGATTATGTTTAACGCAATTAGTCAAATCGATGCACAAGCCTATATCCCACAAAGGCATTGCAAGTATCAATATGCCATCAATTTCAAACAATCATGCTTTATCATTCAAAGTATGTATTTGATTTCTTCTTTATCGCGAGATTTTGAACGGATTCTTATTCAAATCAGTTATTATACGATTCCGATTAGGCCGGGACGCAAGGATAAGAGAATTATTAAACCTAAATCAGCTGTATATTATTTGTATCGTGTAGCTTAAAAATTAAAAAAGTGCTATATCATACAAAAAAGCACCAATTTAACAAATTAATTGTTAAATCAGTGCTTAAAAAGTCAAAACTAGTTTGTCAATGTCTTAACTTAATGACATTGAATTTGATTCTTAAGCCTTTTATATTTTTATTTGAATTTCTTATTTTTAACAGGAACTTCTTTTGGTTTAATCATTGTGATACTTGTTGCAGTTAGTAGTAATACTAAAAAGGAGCAGCAAGTAAGGAAAATATGAATCAATATTCATCATCCTTTCTTATCTTGGGTTTAAACATAGAATAGACTCTAAATGTGAAGATTTTATGTAGATTTGTTTATGGATAGTTTAAGAAAGCGCTTAATATGATTAAATAATTTGCAAGAATAAGGTAAAATATAAGTAGTTAGAGTCAAATCGATGTCCCAAACCCTAAGCTATTCAGGCTTAGGGTTTTTGTGAAGAAGGAATTTAAATGAGTTCGTATAATGAATTAAAATGGCGTGATGAAGATTATGAAAAGTATAGTACTGACAAACTTTATTTTATTTGGAATGTTTTAAAGCAGCCATTTCCACCTCAATATCGTGAAATGGTGGGTGAACTAGCTTTTCGTAAAGAAAAAAAGCAACGTGAAGAGAACTTAAAACGAATAAAAGAAATTATTTCTAGCCGTGACGATAAAAGTGAAATTCGTGAAGCCTGGAAGAAATTACATCCTAATAAAGAAATAAAAAAGGATGGCAAGTATATTAATGAATTAGCAAAATTAATGCCTAATATGGCAGAACAATTAGGTGCATTTATTGAATTGGAAAATATTGAAATAAAATATTTTGATGAAAATGGTGAACCTTTGTATGAATTAGCAGATTTTAAGGATATTTTTCCTGAAAATTTTGCTCAAAGTGGATTTAGAAAATATGGTCTTACAAAAGAACAATTTTTAAAAATATATCCTAATATTGATAAAGAAAATTTTGAACGATTATTGTCTCAAGTTAACTTAGAACAAGCAGAAGATAGTAGTACAATTATTCCGTATTATCCCGCAATTCAGATAAAACAAATTTTAGTCGATCAGTTGAATAATTAAAAAAACATATGTTATATTATACGAGGTGCGTGAGATAGGCTTACGCACAACTATACAATATGTTTCTTCAAAGTCGCCGGGTCTCTATATGGGCGACTTTTTTGATGGCTAAATTTTTTTGTTTAAGGTAATATAAAAATATATATGCTTGAAAGGAAATAATTAATGAATTCTAGCGGAGAAGCAAAGTTTATGAAAAAGGGTATTGGTGACTGGATTAGTGATCATACTCATATTATTCAAGTTAGTGAAGATACTTTTGAAGTTGCAACTACAGAAATTGATGCATATGGAGATACAATTTACTGTTTTGTCACTAAAAAAGATAACTGGTATCAAATTAGTGATGGAGGTAGGATCTTATTTAAATTAGATCCGGGAGAAACTGATCCTGAACTTTATCAAACTGCTGAAGAAATTGCTATTGGTGCAGGATTTGATTTTGATGAAAAGGTATGTGAAATTTCTGTAACAACAGAAAAAGAAAATTTAGTACAAGCAATTGTTAAATTATCTCAATTACAAATTGCTATTTCATATTTGGGATAAAATAAAAAAGACTAGGAATTTTCTAGTCTTTTTATTTGCGTAAATTAAAGTAATCAATTTTAAAGGTAATGTCATACTTAGAATACGGTCCGCTTTCTCCATCAATTTGACTGTATTCAGGTATATTTGTTTTAATATGAATTTCTTGTGCTTCAATATAGTGAAAAAGAGGATCATTAACATGTGAACCATCTTTAATAAGTTTGGTAAAAAGCTTTATAAATTTAATGAAATTAGGTTTTTGTACTACAACAGTATCTAATACATGACTATAAATATTAGCTTTTGGTAAAATGGCTACGCCGCCACCAAAGTATGGATGATTAGTAGTTGTAGTAAAATATACATTATCGTATTTATATTCTTTTTCGTTTGCTCTAACGGTAACTGAAAATGTATTCTGTTTTATTAAAGCATTAAAAATATTAGATACATAAACTAAATTTCCAAAATTAATTTTATTAAGTTTTTTCTTTAGAGAATGACTGTTGCTTCGATTAACAATATATGCATCTAGTCCAATTCCAAAATTATTAATGAAATAAATTGGTTCATTTTTGATATCATTGTCTACGAAGAAACCACAATCAACTTGTTGTGCAGGATAGTTCTGAAGTAACTGATTTACTAACTTATAAGGGTTGTTAGTAAGACCTGCGGCACGAGCAAAATCATTGCCTGATCCTGCTGGAAGATAGGCAATAGCAGTATCAGGATGCTGAGATCTTTTAATGCCATTGACTACTTCGTTTAAGGAACCATCACCACCAATTACCAATAATATTTCATTTTTTGAGTGGAGGGAATTACCGTATTTTTGAGCGATATCTGTTAAATTCCCTGAATAAGAACTGGAATGAGTAGAATATTCAATTTTCTTTTGTTTTAAAAATTGAATTAATTTTGCATAAGCTTTTTTTGATTTTCCATTACCAGCAACAGGATTTAATAGGATATGTAAAATTATTTTTGTATTCATTATATATTTTTTGCAAAATAAAACCCCCATTAAGGGGATTTTTTAGTAATCTATTTCTTTTCAACGATCATTGGTAAAATCATTGGTCGACGTTCAGTCTTTGAGTATAGGAAATCAGATAGGTTTTCAATAATCGCTTTTCTAATTTCACTATCTTTAGGCTTATCTGATTTTGCCATTTCGTTTCTGAGAACATGGTAAACATGTTTTTGAGCTTGACTAATTAATTCTGTTGATTCGCGCATGTAAACAAATCCGCGACTTAAAATATCAGGACCAGCTAAAACACGTTTATGTTTGTAATCGATAGTCGCTACAGCAACGACAAGTCCTTCTTCTGATAAGATTTGTCGATCGTGTACAACTACATTTCCAACATCTGCCGTGCCAGAAGTATCGACATATACATCACCAGCCGGAATATGACCAGCAATTCTTGATCCTTCTGGGCCAAAGCAAACAACTTCACCGTTGCTTAAAACAAAAGTATGATCAGCTGGAACACCAGCTTCTTGGGCCAATTCAGTATGAATAACTTGCATACGGTATTCACCGTGAACAGGAATCATATATTTTGGCTTAGATAATTCAACCATTAACTTTAATTCTTCTTGACCACCGTGTCCAGAAGTATGGACATTATTAACACGGCCATGAATTACGTTAGCTCCACCTTCCATTAATTTATTAATAAGGTGGTTAACACTTAATGTATTTCCTGGAATTGGGTTGGAAGAGAAGATAACAGTATCATCAGGTTGAAGACTGATCTGTCTATGAGTACCATTAGCAATTCTTGATAAAGCAGCTAGTGGTTCACCTTGTGAACCGGTACATAAAATCATAGCTTTTTCTGGAGGAGTATGATTAATTTCATCAGCATCAACGATCAATCCTTCAGGTACGTTTAAGTAACCAAGATCAATACCATTTTGAACGCCGTTTTCCATACTTCTACCAAAGATAGCAACTTTACGGCCTGTATCAATTGCAGCTTGAATTGCTGTAGAAACACGGTAAAGGTTAGAAGCAAATGTTGCAAAAATGATTCTACCTTTAATACCAGTGATCATATCATGAAGTGATTTGGCAACAAATCTTTCAGACTTTGTAAATTGTGAGACCTCTGCGTTAGTTGAATCAGATAAAAGAGCTAAAACGCCTTCTTGTCCTAATTCTGCCATTTTTTGGAAGTCAGGAGCAGGTTGATTCATTACTGGAGTAAGGTCAAACTTAAAGTCACCAGTAAAGACTACTGCGCCAAGTGGTGTGTGAACAGCAATTCCCAAAGTATCAGGAATTGAGTGAGTTGTTCTGAAGAATGAAACACTTAATTTATTGAACTTAAGGACAGTATCTTCATGTTCTTCATGAAGTTCAGTAGTATTAAGAATTCCATGTTCTTCAAGTTTTCCTCTGATAAGAGAAAGAGCAAATGGAGTAGCATAGACAGGAATTTCTGGAATCTTTTCGAGTAAGAAAGGAATTCCGCCAATATGGTCTTCATGTCCGTGGCTGACTACCAAGGCTTTGATTTTTTTACGATTTTTTACTAGGTATGAATAATCAGAGATAACGTAATTAATACCTAGGAGGTCATCTTCTGGAAACTTAATTCCGCAGTCCATGATGACAATTTCATCTTGGTACTGTACACAGTACATATTTTTACCGATTTCGTGCAACCCCCCGATGGCGAAAACGGCAACTTCATTATTTTTAATTCTCAATCTGAATTACTTCTTATCGAACGACGTTAATTTGAAATCAGCGTGTTCTTGTTCGTACTTTAAAGAATTTCCGGTTAATTCTTGGATGAGTTCAATGTTGTAGGGGGTGTTGTCCTCAACCATGGTTCTAGCTTCGACTTGATTGTCTGCTTCGATGAAGAGAGTTTGAGTAGTTTCTCTACGTGGGTTAACAATCTTGTCTTTTTGATATAAAACTTTGTAGATCATAATTAATAATCTCCTTATTTAATTGTAAAAACGTTCTTATTAATGAATACTTTTTTCAAAATATTCAATAGCTAATAAAATTTTATCATATTTGTCCAGTCAAGTATAGAAACAAGTTTTGCAGAAATTACTTTAATTACTAAGCTATAAAATTACATAACACGTTGACATAAAATAACATTAGATATAAGATGAAACTGAAGTAAGTAGAAAAACTCGCTTACTTATGTTAAGAAGTCTCTTCAATCTTCTTAATTCCCATGAAGGGAAGCGGAGTGGGTACCGCTTCTTTTTAATAGTAAAAGGACACCTCAATGAGGTGTCCTTTTTGTTATTAACATAATATAATATTAAATTTAAAATAACGAATTAGGAAATAACAACAGTATCGTCTGCTAAATCGAATGGATTTTCCTTGTTGATTCTATCGTAGAATAAATGACCATTTAAGTGATCAATTTCGTGACTAGCGACGATAGCTGGATAATCTTTTAAGCGAATAGTTTTTTCTTCGCCATCAACAGTAAAGTAATGAATAGTTAATTTATCAGGACGAGGAACGTAACCGTTAATTACTTTGTCTACACTTAAACAGCCTTCACCTTCACTTAAACAAGCTTGGCGAACAGATTCAGAAATGATTTCTGGATTAACAAATGTTTCTTTGAAAATAATGTTGCCCTTGTCATCAGGAACAAGCAAGGATGCCATTTGTACGCTTTCGTCAACTTGTGGTGCAGCTAAACCAACACCGGCACGTAATTGATGCTTTTCAGCGATCTTAGGATCTTGTGAATTAATTAAATATTCCATCATATCTTTAGCTAATTGTTGGTAGTGTTCATCTAATGGAAATGTTAAGGGCTTAGCAACCTTACGTAAAACGGGATTTCCATCACGAGTGATATCTTTCATTAAAATCAATTGAATTACTCCTTTTATTAATTGTTAATTTCATTATATAGTATATTTTTACATAAAAATAAAATCTATGCTTTATTTTTATTTTGATTCTGTAAATTAAACTTTTGCTTAAAGCGTTGACCCTATTGAAGCTAGGTGGTAAAATTTATCAACGTAACTATACAGATTTTAAGCACTTCGATAAGGCGTAAAAACGCGCTACCGAAACTGTGACAAAGTCACAGTTTTTTTATTGAAGAGTGGGGAGGAATATTTTTGTCAGAAAAAAGAAGAGACAATCTTAGAAATATCGCAATTATTGCTCACGTTGACCACGGTAAGACTACTTTAGTTAACCAATTATTGAAGCAATCTGACACTTTGCCAGAGCACATGAACTTGGAAGATCGTGCAATGGACTCAAATGCCATTGAACGTGAACGTGGTATTACTATTTTGTCTAAGAATACTGCTGTTAAATATAAGGGCACTACTATTAACATTTTGGATACGCCAGGACACGCTGACTTTGGTGGTGAAGTAGAACGTATCATGCACATGGTTGACGGTGCACTTTTGTTAGTTGATGCTTACGAAGGTCCAATGCCACAAACTCGTTTTGTTTTAAAGAAGGCTTTGGAAGCTGGCGTTAAGCCAATTGTTGTTTTAAACAAGATTGACCGTCCAGGTGCTCGTCCAAAGGAAGTTCTTGATGAAGTTCTTGAACTCTTTATTGAATTAGGTGCCAATGATGAACAACTTGACTTCCCAGTTGTTTATGCATCAGCTTTAAACGGTACATCATCATACGATGAAGATCCAGCAAAACAAGAAAATACTATGGATCCTATTTTTGATACTGTTATCAAGAATATTCCAGCCCCAATCGACAACTCAGATGAACCATTACAATTCCAAATCACTATGCTTGATTGGGATGATTACGTAGGTCGTATTGGTGTAGGTCGTATTTACCGTGGTAAGGTAAAGGTTGGCGACAACATCACTGTTATGAAGCGTGACGGTTCAACTCAAAACTTCCGTGTTACTAAGTTGTTTGGCTTCTTTGGCTTGAAGCGTAATGAAATCCAAGAAGCCGAAGCTGGTGATATTATTGCCATTAGTGGTATTAATGATATTTACGTTGGTGAAACTATTGCTGATGCTCAACATCCAGAAGCATTGCCTCTTCTTAAGATTGATCCACCAACACTTCAAATGGACTTTGTTGCTAATGACTCACCATTTGCAGGTCGTGAAGGTGATCAAGTAACTCCTAAGAAGCTTGAAGATCGTTTGATTCGTCAAACTCGTACTGATGTTTCTTTGAAGGTTGAACCAACTGATCAAATTAATGCTTGGACTGTTTCAGGTCGTGGTGAACTTCACCTTTCAATTTTGGTTGAAGAAATGCGTCGTGAAGGATTCGAATTACAACTTTCACGTCCTAAGGTTATTTACCGTGAAATTGACGGTGTAAAGTGTGAACCATTTGAAGCTGTTCAAATTGATACGCCAGATGAATACGTAGGTTCAGTTATTGACTCACTTTCACAAAGAAAAGGTACCATGCAAAACATGGAATCAACAGGAAGTGGCCAAACTCGTCTTGAATTCTTGGTTCCATCACGTGGTTTGATTGGTTACAACAATGAATTTATGTCACAAACTGGTGGTTACGGAATTTTGAACCACACCTTTGATTCATACAAGCCAGTTGTTAAGAACTGGGAACCAGGCCGTCGTAATGGTGCTTTGGTATCTATTAATCAAGGTCAATCTACTACTTACTCACTTCAATCAGTTGAACAACGTGGTGTTTTGTTCATTGGTGCTGGTGTTGAAGTATACGAAGGTATGATCGTAGGTCAATCAAGCCGTGAACGTGATATCGCAGTTAACGTAACTAAGGGTAAGAACTTAACTAACACTCGTGCCTCTGGTAAGGACCATGCTGCTGCTATTAAGACTCCAAAGACTTTGACTTTGGAAGAAGCTATCGAATTCTTGAATGATGATGAATATTGTGAAGTAACTCCAGAATCAATTCGTCTTCGTAAGAAGATTTTGAATACTTCAGAACGTCAAAAGGCTGATAAGAAGCGTAATCGCAACTAATTAGTTAAGAATTTTAAAAAGTCACTGCTTCATAGAAGTAGTGACTTTTTTGTTTTATAATTAAATAGATATTATCTAGTCGAAAAGGAGACGGCATAAAGTGCGTCGAAAAATACATTATTTAAATTTGAATATATTTATTCCATATATTGTGCTGGTTATTTTAGGTGTAATTTTAGTTTATTCGGCTAGTTCGGATATTCTTTTGGTTAACGGATTTAAACCAGCAACTTATGGTATTAGGCAAGCCATTTATGCCGGAGTAGCTTTTTTCTTTTTTGGTATACCTTTTTTTGCTTTGAAATTAGAGGTTTTCAAAAATAAAAAGTTTGTCATGTGGTTTTTGCTAATAAGTTTAGCTATGCTGTTTTTTTTGGTAGTAATGAAAGTCGTTCGCGGATCAAGTGCTGCCGTTAACGGTGCAGTTGGTTGGATTAATTTAGGATTTATCAATTTACAGCCACTTGAAGTTGCTAAGTTATCTTTGGTAATTTATTTAGGATATGTATTGGATAAACGTGATGGTAAATTGGTACGAGGTCAAATTTGGACCAATTTAGCCCATCCTGCAATTATGACGGCAGTCATGATGGGATTAGTAATTGTTGAACCAGACTTTGGCGGTACGGCAATTTTGTTCATGATCGCATTAGTGATGTTCTCAGTTTCTGGAATTCCAACTATTCTTGCACTTAAATGGCTAGCTTTAATATTCATAAGCGTAGGCGTCTTGTTTTTTATAATTATTACGTGGAATCCTAAGTTCTTGCAAGATAGTTATCAATTCCAGAGATTAATGTCTTTTCTTCATCCTTTTCAACTTGAAAGAAAAGGTGGGGCACAGCTAGTTAATTCATTTTATGCAATTCATAATGGTGGTCTGTTCGGCGTTGGTCTAGGAAATAGTATGCAAAAACGTGGCTATTTACCAGAACCATATACTGACTTTATTTTGTCAATCACAGCTGAAGAATTAGGTGCTATTGGCGCCATAATTGTTGTAGGATTACTTTTTTATTTAATGTGGAGCATTATGGAAGTTGGTATCCATGCTACATCACAGTTTAATGCGCTGGTTTGTTTTGGTATTACAACAATTATTTTTACGGAATCATTATTTAATATTGGAGCGGTTTTGGGACTTTTACCAATTACTGGTGTTACGTTGCCCTTTGTTTCGTATGGTGGTTCATCAATGATTGTTTTGACGGCATGTATAGGGTTAGTTTTAAATATTTCCGCTAATGAAAAAATTAAGAAGGAGGCTGAAGATACTGTAGCATGAGTATAAATAAGGATATTGCAGATGCGGGTTTGTCTCAACGCGCGGGGTTAATTGTATATTTAAAGAACGCAAGTGATCAATATAAATTGCGGCACTTTGGCGATATTGTATATTTTTCAAAAAGAATGCGATATTGCGTATTATATATTGATGATAGCGATATTGACTATGAACTATCAGAAATTTCACACTTGGATTTTGTGGATCGTGTTGAGATTTCTGAAAAAGATCAATTAGATTTAGACAGTAAACATATTGAAAAACAGCTTATAGAAATGTCTGAAAAAGCAGAAATTGAATTGCAAAAAAGACAAAAAGAAAATGAGGATATACTCAAGTGAGAATAATTTCAGGAAAATATGCTAAAAGAAATTTATTTACTTTAAAAAGCAGAAAAACTCGACCAACTAGTGATAAAGTAAAAGAATCTTTATTTAATTCATTAGGTCAATTTTTTAACGGTGGCCAAGTATTAGATTTGTATGGTGGCTCTGGCGCTTTAGGAATTGAAGCAGTATCAAGAGGCTGTGATCATGCAACTTTAATTGATATTAATTATGCTGCCGTTAATATTATTAAAAAGAATGTTGCATTAACAAAAGAAGAAAATAAATTTTCAGTTTATAAAATGTCCAGCAATGCGGCATTAGATTTCTTTAAAGAAAATGGAATAAAATTTGATCTTGTTTTCTTAGATCCGCCTTATGCTAAGCAACGTATTGCATCTGATATGGGAAAGATGCTTAAGTTTGATTTATTGAATGAAAAGGCTATTGTTGTAGCTGAAACGGATGATGACACTGAATTAATTGAAATTGACGGATTTTCTTTAGTTAAAGAGCATCATTTAGGCAAGACAATTGTGAGAATTTATCGAAAGGAATAGTTATGGCGATTGCTATTTTTCCCGGTAGCTTTGATCCAATAACAAATGGACATATAGACGTTATTGAACAAGCTGCAGCTGTGTTTGAAAAGATTTATGTGGTAATTATGACTAATACGCATAAAAATTATCTTTTTTCAGCTGGTGAACGTGCAGCTTTTGCTCAAGATGCAGTAAAAAACATAAAAAATGTTACAGTAATTGAAAAACCAGATTCTTTAACTGTCGATGTTGCACATGAATTAAATGCCAAAGCTATCGTACGTGGAGTACGCAATAGTGAGGACTTTCTTTATGAACAACAAATTGCTTTTTTGAATAAAAAATTAAATGATGATGTTAAAACAATGTTGTTTTTTACCAATCCTGAGAATAATTTTGTAGCATCGAGCATGGTTAAAGAAATAGCAAAATTTAACGGTTCAATTGAAAAGTTTTTGCCACAAAAGGCTGCTGAAGCTTTGAAGAATAAATTAGGGCGAAAAGATTAATGAAAGAAAAAAGAATACAAAGGAAAACTAGGAACTGGATAATTGCCATCCTAGTTTTTATCGTAGTTGCAATAGTTGCTTGTTGGCCAACAAAATATTTTATAGAAAGTCCTGGAGAATCGGTTCCTGTTGCGCAATTTATAGATTCTAAAGATAAACAAAAAAATCAAAATAATTTATATATGGTGACTGTAAGTGTATCTTCACAACCTGCAGTTGTACTTCAATATTTGTGGAGTTTTACTCGACCTTTTGATACTCGTATTGATGGTAAAGAATTAATGCAAGGGCAAACAAGCAGTCAGTATAATGAACTTCAAAATTGGTATATGGAAACCTCACAGCAAAACGCGATATATTATGCAGCCAAAAAAGCAGGCTTAAAGCCGAAATTAAGTTATAAAGGCGTCTATGTGATGGCTGTTCAAAAAAATTCTAGTTTCAAGCATAAATTACAGATTGGTGATACAGTTTTAGGTGCTAATGGGATTAGATTTCATTCAACTGAACAAATGATGTCATATTTTGCTAGACAAAAGGTAGGCTCAAAGGTTGCAATTCAAGTTTTGAGAAATAAGGAAAAACGAACTTTTACAGGTAAAATTGTAAAAGTTGCTGGTACAGGGCGCTCAGGGATTGGAATTCAACTTGTTGAGCATGTAAATGTAACTACAAGACCCAAATTGACTATTAATGCAGGAGATATTGGCGGACCGTCAGCGGGTTTAATGTTTTCACTGCAAAGTTACGAGATTTTTTCTCATAAAAATTTGACGCATGGTCATAAAATTGCCGGAACAGGTACAATTGATCCTACAGGAAAAGTAGGGATTATTGGTGGCGTAGATAAAAAGGTTGTAGCAGCAAACAGAGTTGGCGCTGAAGTGTTTTTTGCTCCAACTGATCATGAAGGAATTAAGAAAAGCCAAAGCAATTATGAAGTAGCTAAAAGGACAGCCAAGCGAATTCATTCTAAAATGAAGATTGTTCCAGTAAGCAAGTTTGATGATGCTTTGTATTATTTAGAGAAAAAATATTAAAATTTAAGAATTTATAAAGAAAAAAGCTCAGACAAAAATCTGAGCTTTTTTTGCGCATTTAAATAGGGAGGTAATTTATGAATATTGAAAAAATTAAAGATTTTGTCATTGAAAAGAAATTTTATGGAATAGCAATTATTGTAATGGTGATTGCAGTTATATTTTTTAAACATAATGATCAACAGAAGGCGGACAATTCTGCTCTTTTAGGAGCGAAAACAGAGATGAGCCAAAGTTCTTTTAAAAATAAATCTGAAAGTACAGAAATACAAAAATCAACTTCTGATCAACCAAAAACTGTTACTTGTGATATTTCAGGTGCAGTAAAGCATGAAGGGGTGTATACATTAAAGAATGGACACGCATTCAAGAATTAATATCTGCGGCAGGTGGATTGAAAAATAATGCTCAACTTAAGGCAATCAATCGAGCTGTGATGCTAAAAGATCAGGATAAAGTTCATATTCCTTACAAAGGAGAAAAAGTTGAAAGTGCTACAACTGTAACAAATGATGTCAACCAGTCTAATAATCAAAATGCTGCATCTAATTCTCAAAATAAGGAAAACGGTGAAAAAGTAAATATTAATACCGCGTCAGCAGCTGATTTGCAAAAATTAAATGGAATTGGTGAAAAAAAGGCTGAGCAAATCATTGCCTATCGTGATCAAAATGGACAGTTCAAAAAAGTAGAAGATTTAATGCAGGTTTCAGGAATAGGAGAAAAAACATTTGCTGCACTTAAAGATCAGTTGGCTATCTAAATATTGCAAATTAGGTTTTTTCTTTTTAAATGCTTTGCTGTTAACATCATTATCGTTTTATTTTTATCAAACTAATACGATTATGCAAAGATTTGTAGTTATTACTATAGTTATATATTTAATATTTTTACTTTTAAAAAAATATAGTAATTTTAAGTATGCTATCAGTATATTAATTGCTTTATTTTGCTTTATTTTATGGCGCAGTAGTCAAAATCAATGTCTAAATTTAACTGACAGAACCATTTTTAAAGCTTATCCTGATGAAATTAAAATAAAAGATGATTGGTTTTCTGGAGTTGGGGTAGCTGATGGACAGAAAGTTTTAATTTCAGGGAAAATTTCTAAAGAAGATCAGCGTTTAATAAAAAAGGGTTATCCTTTGATGTTTTTTAATATAAATGGTGATCTTTCCAAAATTGATCCGGCCACCAATATAGGTGAATTTGATTTTCAAAAGTATTATGCTGCTAAGAGAATTTTTCAAAGAGTAAAATTTAAAAGCTTTAGAATGAAAATGGCCAATTTAGACTGGCAAGGATATTGCCATATGTTTAGGTTTCGTTTACAAGAATACTTTATGAAAATGCCACGGTTACTTGGATTTTTTACTAGTGAATTAATTTTGGCAGAGAATAATTCCATGAATAATCAAGATATTCTTAACAATTATCGTGATTTAGGTGTAATCCATTTGCTTAGTATTTCTGGTTTACATGTAGGAATTTATACTTTAGCAGTAAGCACCTTATGCTATCTATTAAAATTCACAGAAAAGGAAACTTTTATATTTTGCGTAGTAGTTTTGGTAATTGGGATATTTTTAAGTAATTACCAGCCTGGATTTGTTCGTGCAAGTTTGGCTTATGTTTTAGGAAAAGTATTTTCGTTTAAGAAATTAAAAATAGCTGGTATAGATCTTTTGGGATTAACTTGTTTAGTTTATATTATGTTTTTACCACGATTATTTATGGGCATAGGTGCTATTTTAAGTTATGTCTTAGCTTTAGGATTACAATTAACAAGCAAGATGTCTAAGTTGAAACAATCAGTAACTTTAAATTTGCTTTTAACGCCCTTATTGTTGGTCTATTTCTTTCAAGTGAACGTTTTAACTGTCTTTTTTAATATGCTAATTGTGCCATATTTTAATTGGTTGGTAATTCCGATAACATTTTTTAATTTAATAGTTTTTAGTAGATTTTCTAATTTAAGCTATTTATTTGAAGATATTTTAGAAAAATGCGAAACAGTTATTGGAAATATTTCTCAAACGAAAATAGGGATGATTACATTTGGAAAAATCAACTGGTGGCAATGTTTATTGCTGTTGGCACTTACTTTTGTATTTGTGGCATATCTAAATGAAAAAGTTCAGTCAAAAAAGATAAAAAGTAAATTTATAGGAACAATTAGCTTAATTTATACAATATTTTTTGCTATTATTCATTTTCCCTTAATTGGACAAGTAACATTTATTGATGTTGGACAAGGCGATAGTATTTTGATAACAACACCATTTCCGAGAAAAGTCTTTATGATTGATACGGGTGGAAAATTAAACTTTTCAGGTAGAAAACAGCAACCGCAAGTTGAAAGAATTACATTGCCATTTTTAAAAGCACAAGGGATAAATAAAATTGATGGCTTATTTGTGTCTCACCAAGATGCTGATCATGTTGGCGATGTGAGGGCCTTGTTAAAAGAAATTCAGATAAATAATATTTATATGGCTCAAGGATTGATAAAAAATCCTTCATTTAGAAAAAGAGTAGAAGGGGTAATTGATCATACTAAATTAGTAGAATTATTAGCAGGGATGCAGACTAAAAATAATCCGTTGAATTTTCAAGTTGTATATCCTTTTCGGGCCGGAGAGGGTAAAAACGAAGATTCATTGTCTATATTTTTTGAACTGGCTAATAAAAAGTGGCTATTTACGGGAGATCTAGGACAAGATGGAGAAAAAGAATTAATCCATCAATTTCCCAATTTACGAGTAGATTATTTCAAATTAGGGCATCATGGAAGCAAAACAGCATCAAATCCAGAATTTTTAAAAATAATCCATCCCGAGTTAGTTTTTATTTCTGCAGGACGAAACAATCGATTTGGTCATCCTCATCAAGAGACACTGGAGACATTAAAAGCTCAAAGCATCCCGTGGGCATCGACTCAAGACTGTGGTATGATTAGCTGGTATTATGGTTATTTTCAAAAGCCTAAATTTGTCCGTTTTCTACAGGAAGGGTCGCAATGAGCTTACTTTCATTATTTAAAAATACAAATAATAATAACCCTCACACATTGATTTGGGGAACAGATGACTTTTTAAATGATTATTTAGCAAAATCATATATTAAGGATGAAAAATTTTCTGGTTTAGATCAAGTAACTGTTGATTGTGAAAGTGATGGTTTAGATGAATTGATTGCTAGTTTGACAGAATCTAGCTTGTTTTCTAGCCAAAAAGTAATTACTGTAAAGAATCCATTCTTTTTAACTGCAAAAACTTTTAAGAAAAATCAAAAACAATTAGAACAATTACAGAATATTTTTTCGCATATCCGCGATATTGAGGATGTGGTAGTAATTGTTGCTTCTTATGAAAAAATAGATCGTCGCAAAAAGCTGACCAAGACTGTTATGGCTAATTTTAATGTGGTTGAACCACAAATTAAGCCGTACGAGGTAAGTGCCATTACTAAGGCCTTAATAAAAGACGAAGGCTATCAAATATCTCAATCTGCTTTGCAACTTTTAGTTGAAAGAAGTGATCAGGTAATGGATACAATTTTAAGCAACTACTCTAAGCTTAAAGTTGTTTCCGAAGATGATAAAATTACTGAAAAATCTGTAAGGCAAAATATTGATCTATCTTTAGCTCAAAATGTATTCGCAATCTTAGATGATGCTTTGCGACAAAACTATCATGAGGCACTTGAACGTCTTAATGACCAATTAAGAGAAGGAAGTAATCCGGTTCAACTGTTAGCAGTGTTTGAAAACCAAGTTGAATTAATTCTAGTTGCAAAAATTTTAGCTAAGCGGGGAAGGAATCAGCCGCAAATTGTTAAAGAATTAGGCGTACATCCTTATCGAATAAAATTAGCATTACAAAATAAGCAGTCAATCGAGAAGCTTGAAAAAATGTTGGAAGAACTAATTAAGCTAGATTATAATTATAAAAATGGCAATTATCGTATGGATAATTTCTTGAAAATGTTTATTTTAAGTGTTTAATAACAAAAAAGAGACGAAGTTCACTTGAACTTCGTCTCTTTTTATTAAATGCTAAATTATTTGCTCATTTTAGCTAAACGACTCTTAGTACGAGAAGCCTTGTTCTTGTGGATTAAACCTTTTGAAACGGCCTTGTCCAAAGCTTTTTCTGCTTCTAAACGTAACTTGGAGGCGTCTTCTTCGCCAGCTACAGCTGCCTTCTTGAACTTCTTAACGATAGTTCTTAACTTGTTCATTTGAGCAGCGTTGCGCTTGTTAGTAGCGTCTTGAGTCTTAACACGTTTGATAGCTGATTTAATTTGTGGCATGAATTTCACCTCCATTAGTTGGTAGTTTTACTTAATTGATTATACTTAAGAATAAAGATTCATGCAAGACAATTTCCGCTTGCTTTTTAAAAAATTTCTTTGTATCATAAAAGATGTTGTGAACCATTAACGCTGTTTGTACGCTCACACCTGACGTCTAACGTTGTTAGTGGCAATTATTATTTATTTTTTTGAAAGGTGATTATTAATGGCTATTTCAAAGGCAAAGAAAGACGAAATCATTAAAGAATACGCAACTCACGAAGGTGACACTGGTTCTGTTGAAGTTCAAGTTGCAGTTTTAACTGAAGATATCAACAATTTGACTGAACACATGAAGAACCACAAGCATGACCACCACTCATACGTTGGTTTGCTTAAGAAGATCGGTCACCGTCGTAACTTGCTTCGTTACTTACAAAACAACGATATCAACCGTTACCGTGAATTGATTAAGAAGTTAGGTTTGCGTCGTTAATTCTAACTTTACCAATAAAAAGTCAGTCCGTTTGGACTGGCTTTTTTGTTTTTGTCATAATAACCTTCTTTATGCTAAAATTAATTCAGACTGTATCTACAATTGATCGAAAGATCCATAAAACTTTAAATATAGAAACTAATTAAAAGAAATTAAATTAAGAAAAGGAAATAAAATGACAAATCAAAAAATTAAAATAATGGTTCTTAGTGGAGCACGTGAACATGGTAAAAACATGTTTGCCGTAGATGTTGATGGACAAATTTTTGTTTTAGATGCGGGGTTAAAGTATCCTGATAGCTCTTTGTTTGGAATTGATGTAGTAATTCCTGATATGGATTTCTTTGCTCAATATGGAGACCGAGTTTCAGGGATTTTCTTAACCCACGGTCATGCAGATTCAATCGGCGCTTTACCATATATTTTAAGAAATTATGATATTGATATTTTTGGTTCCGAATTAACTATTGCGTTAGCAAAAATTGAAGTTAAACGTGAAAATAAAAAGATTAATAATAAATTATTCCACGTAATTGACCAAGATAGTGAAATTGAATTTAAATCAGCTTCAGTTTCATTTTTCCATACAACTCACTCAATTCCTGATTCTTTAGGTATTGTAATTCATACTTCAGAAGGCCAAATTGTTTATACAGGTGATTTTAAGTTTGATCCTTCCGCAACACAAAATTATCGTACTGATATGGATTTGCTTGCTAAAATCGGCCTTAATAAAGTTTTGGCTCTATTGAGCGATTCCTCAAATTCTGAAGCTTGGTTCCCAAGCGCCTCAGAACAAGATATTGAAAAATATGTAACTGATGTATTTAGAAATGCAAAAGGCAGAATTATTGTTGCTGCTAAGGCTTCAAATTTGAATCGTGTTCAGGAAGTTTTGAATGCTGCTCATAAAACAGGTAGACGTGTGCTTCTAACTGGCCGAGATGTTGCAAAAATAGTTAGAACTTCAATGAAGCTTGGTTATTTAGATGTACCTGATGGTCTCTTAATGCGCGTTAAAGATCTTAAGACAACTCCTGATGAAAAGACAGTTATCTTAGAAACAGGCCGTATGGGTGAACCATTAAATTCATTGCAAAAGATGGCTACAAAGCGTCATAGCATGATTAGAATTCATAAGGGTGATTTGGTATTTATTGCAACTACACCTTCTAATTCTGTTGAAACTATGGTTGCTGAAACTAGTGACATGGTTTACCGTGCAGGCGGAACTGTAATTCAGTTAGGAAGAAATAAGCATACTAGCGGTCATGCTACAGGAAGAGATTTGCAACTTCTTATTGATACATTAAAACCTAAGTTTTTATTCCCTGTTATTGGTGAATACCGTTTAATGGAAATTCATAAGAATCTTGCAATTAAAGTAGGCATGAAGAAAGATGATATTTATCTTGTTCAAAATGGCGAAAGCTATGTCTATGAAAAGAATAAGGACCATTTCTACCTTTCAGATCCTGTTCCAGGTGAAGATACTATGATTGATGGCTCTGGAGTGGGCGATGTTGGTAATATTGTTTTACGCGATCGTGAAATACTTTCAGACGATGGTATTTTTATCGCTGTAGTGACAATTGATCGTAAAAAGAAGAAGATTATTGCTCAGCCTCAAGTAACTAGTCGTGGTTTTGTTTATATCAAGGCTAACCATAAATTGATGCATGATTCGATCGAAGTGATTAAAAAGGCAATTGACAATAATTTTGAACATAAGAAATTTGATTGGACAGAGTTAAAGCAAGATATTAGAAATGATCTTGAAAAATTCTTGTACAAGCAAACTAATCGTCGTCCTGTTGTTTTGCCAGTCGTGATGGAAGTAAATCAAAATCGTCATCGTGCAATGCAAAAGAAGAATAATGCAAAAGACGAGCAAGCAAAGATTAATAAGAAGTCTCATAAAACACATAATTCAGGTTCTAATAAATATAACAATCGTCAACACAAGCATCCAATTGATGTAAATAAGAGTGGGAAAAAGGTAGTAGAAAAGGATAAAGAAAATAAATAATTATGATATCAGTAAGTCAAAAGAACTTATTAAAGCTTGCTGAAGAAAATGAACAAAAAGGTGACATAGAAACAGCAATTCAGAATTTGGAGGAAGCTTTGAGAAGCGGACGCTCTAATGAAATAATGTTGTATTTATGTCGCTTATATAGGAAAAATAATCAGGGAGATCGGGCGTATACCTTAATCAAGGAAGAACCTGATCTTTTTTCTGATCAGCAAGTATATAAAGAATATTGTGAAATATTAGCAGCAAATCATTTTTTTATTGAAGCACTTCAATTAGAACGGCTAAGTGGAAAAAAGATTCCTATAAAGGTAGAAGCGGCTAGTGTAGAGAAGCAAAACTTAATAATGGATTTGTTCAAAAGGCAAAAGAATGTTACGCAATGGGATTACGAACAACTATTAAAGTTGGATTTGGTTAATTTTAAAAATTTTGCTCAAAGCCTGTTGTTAGACCCAAGCCAAAATTTTGCAGTAAGACTTTCTTTATGTGAAGATTTAATACGATTAAGAGTTAAAGAAAATATTAAGATTATAATTTTAGGCGAAGAAGAAAAGTTTGTTCCAGCGGATACTTTATTATTAGAACAAAGCCCGATTTATAAAGAAATCATTTCAGGAATAGGTAGTAAATTTAGAAATAATCCTAGTCAGCTTCCTATGATGCTAGGTGAAATAAACTTGATATTAGGTGGTTTGTATCCAAAATTGTCTAGTTATGTTGATGAAACAGATAGTTTTACAAGTGATTTGATTTCATTTTTGAATACAGGCAATGGTAGAAGACATCAAAAACTTTTTAAAAAAATTTATACATACTTACCAAAATAATTTTATTCAAAAAGGTTTACTTTTTAATTCTATTTAGTATAATTAGCTAAGGTTATTTTCATTGAGGCATGGCACTAGCATTTTTTACTAGGCATTTGCCGATGAAAGTAGTACAATATTCAACAGAGAATTATCCGTTAACTTATCTCAACGGACTTCTTGCAAATTTACAGGAGGGTCATTTTAATGGCAGAAAAAGAACATTACGTTAGAACTAAGCCACACGTAAACATTGGTACTATCGGTCACGTTGACCACGGTAAGACTACCTTGACAGCAGCTATTACTACTGTTTTGGCAGAAAAAGGTTTGGCAAAGGCAGAAGACTACCACCAAATCGATGCTGCTCCAGAAGAAAAGGAACGTGGTATTACTATTAACACCGCCCACGTAGAATACGAAACTGAAAATCGTCACTACGCTCACATGGACGCTCCAGGCCACGCCGACTACATCAAGAATATGATTACTGGTGCTGCACAAATGGATGGTGCCATCTTGGTTGTTGCTGCAACCGATGGTCCAATGCCACAAACTCGTGAACACATTTTGCTTGCTCGTCAAGTTGGTGTTGAATACATCGTTGTATTCTTGAACAAGTGTGATTTGGTTGACGATCCAGAACTTATCGACTTGGTTGAAATGGAAGTTCGTGACTTGTTAACTGAATACGATTACCCTGGTGACGATATTCCAGTTGTTCGTGGCTCAGCTTTGAAGGCTTTACAAGGCGACAAGGAAGCTCAAGAACAAATCTTGAAGTTGATGGACATCGTTGATGAATACATCCCAACTCCAGAACGTCAAACTGACAAGCCATTCTTAATGCCAGTTGAAGACGTATTCACTATTACTGGTCGTGGTACTGTTGCTTCAGGTCGTATTGACCGTGGTACTATCAAGGTCGGTGACGAAGTTGAAATCGTTGGTTTGGTAGACAAGGTTCTTAAGTCAGTTGTTACTGGTTTGGAAATGTTCCACAAGACTTTGGACTTGGGTGAAGCCGGCGATAACGTTGGTGTATTGCTTCGTGGTATTGACCGTGACCAAGTTGTTCGTGGTCAAGTATTGGCTGCACCTGGCTCAATCCAAACTCACAAGGAATTTAAGGGTCAAGTTTATATCTTGAAGAAGGACGAAGGTGGTCGTCACACTCCATTCTTCTCAGACTACCGTCCACAATTCTACTTCCACACTACTGATATTACTGGTGAAATTGAATTGCCAGAAGGTACTGAAATGGTTATGCCTGGTGATAACACAGAATTTACTGTTAAGTTAATCAAGCCAGCTGCCATCGAAAAGGGTACTAAGTTCACTATCCGTGAAGGTGGTCGTACCGTTGGTGCCGGTCAAGTTACTGAAATCCTTGACTAATTTCTAACGATATATAAAAGAGATGTACTTCTTCAGGGAAGTGCATCTTTTTTTCGCTCAAAATTTGTGTTTTGAGTCTGTTTAAGGTAAGATAACTTAGTATGCAAGTAGCAAACTCAAATTTGACATTGGAGGTATTTAATTAATGTCTGTAAAATGGGAAAAAACCGGTAAAACATCCGGTGAACTTACTTTTGATATTTCACAAGATGAAATTAAATTAGGTTTAGACCAAGCTTTTAGAAGAGTAAAGAAGAACTTGCGTGTACCAGGTTTTAGAAAAGGTCACGTATCTCGTGTAATTTTTGATCAATACTATGGTGAAGAAGCATTATATGAAGATGCTTTAAACGCTGTATTGCCAGTTGCTTATGCTGCAGCCGTTAAGGAAGCTAAGATTGATGCTGTAGGTCAACCACAAATTACCCCAGTTTCAATGGACAAGGGTAAGGACTGGACTATGAAAGCAACTGTTTCAGTTCAACCAGAAGTAGAATTAGGCGAATACAAGGGTATTGAGGTTCCTAAGCAAAACACTCGTGTTTACGCTAAGGATATCGATGCTGAAATTGACAAGCGTCGTGAACAAAATGCTGAACTTGTTCTTAAGAAAGACAAGGCTGCTAAGGGCGACACTGTAACTATCGACTTCAAGGGTACTATTGATGGTAAGCCTTTTGAAGGTGGCACAGCTGAAAACTACTCACTCGAATTAGGTTCAAACCAATTCATTCCTGGCTTTGAAGATCAACTTGTTGGTCACGAAGCAGGTGACGAAGTTGACGTTGTTGTAACTTTCCCTAAGGATTATGGTGCAAAGGATTTAGCTGGTAAAGAAGCTCACTTTGCTACTAAGTTACATGAAGTTAAGTCAAAGCAACTTCCTGAATTGGATGATGAGTTTGCCAAGGACGTTGATGATTCCGTAGATACTCTTGATGAATTAAAAGACAAGATCAAGAAGGACTTGAAGGAACAAAAGGAAGCACAAGCTAAGGATGCTATTCAAGAAGCAGCTATTGAAGGTGCTGTAGCTAATGCTAAGATCGATGAAATTCCTGATGCTATGATTCAAGAAGATATCGATACTCAATTGAACCAATACTTAGGCAATATGCAACGTCAAGGTATTGACCCACAAACTTACTACAAGTTAACTAACACTAATGAACAACAATTACGTGCACAATTCGCTAAGGATGCTGCAGAAAGAGTTAAGACTAACTTAGTTCTTGAAGCAATTGTTGCTAAGGAAGGCCTTAAGGCAAGCAAGGAAGAAATGGATAAAGAAATCAAGGACCTTGCAGCTGAATACAACATGGATGAAAAGGTTGTACGTAGAACCTTGAACGATGATATGTTGGGTCACGACATCACTGTACGTAAGGCTATGGATTTAGTTACTGACAACGCAAAGCAAGTAGCTAAGTCAAAGTTTAAGGAAGAAAAATAATTAATCAGTTAAGTTTTTAATTATTTTGATAAAAGGCGACTGTTAAGCAGTCGTCTTTTATTTTTGTGAGTTAAAATCCTTTATTATAATCAGATTTATGATAATCTTTAATCTGTAGATATTAGGAGGAAATTGATTTATGACAACTCAGTTTACGGATCAAGAAGAGATTAAATGCTCTTTTTGTGGTAAAACTCAAGATCAAGTCAAAAAAATGATCGCCGGAAATGGCGTTTATATTTGTAATGAATGTGTTGACTTATCAAAAAAGATTATCGATGACGAATTACGAGCAGATTCTATGAAGCAAACTCGTGAATTGCCTAAGCCAATGGAAATAAAAAAGCAATTGGATGACTATGTCATTGGTCAAGACCGTGCCAAGAAGGTTCTCTCAGTAGCCGTATATAACCATTACAAGCGTATTGGACAAATGGATGTTGATTCATCTACTCAATTGCAAAAGTCGAATATTGCCTTAATTGGACCTACTGGCTCAGGTAAAACTTATCTTGCTCAAACCTTAGCTAGAATTTTAAATGTACCGTTTGCTATTGCTGATGCAACTACTTTGACTGAAGCTGGTTACGTTGGTGAAGATGTAGAAAATATTTTGCTTAAGCTTTTGCAAAATGCTGACTATGATTTGGAAAGAGCTCAACGCGGTATTATTTATATTGATGAAATTGATAAGATTTCTAAAAAAGCGGAAAATGTTTCTATTACTCGTGACGTTTCTGGTGAAGGTGTACAACAATCGCTTTTGAAGATCTTAGAAGGTACTATTGCGTCAGTACCACCTCAAGGTGGTCGTAAGCACCCACAACAAGAAATGATTAGAATGGATACTTCTAATATTCTGTTTATTGTTGGGGGAGCTTTTGATGGTATCGAACAGATTGTTAAGAATCGTTTAGGTAAAAAGACAATTGGTTTCGGTGCAGAAAATGAATTTAATAAATCAAATGATGAAGAATGGACTCATCATTTGACTACAGGTGATTTAGTTAAATTTGGTATGATTCCAGAATTTATCGGAAGAATTCCAGTCATTACGACTTTAGATAAGTTAGATAGTAAAGACTTAATCAGAATTTTAACCGAACCTAAGAACGCTTTAGTAAAACAATATCAGAAATTGTTGTCTTTAGATGATGTTGATTTAACATTTACTGAAGGTGCCTTGCAAGCAATTGCTGATTTGGCCATTAATCGTAATATGGGTGCTCGTGGTTTGAGAACTATTATCGAAAATTCGTTAATGGATATCATGTATAAGACGCCAAGCGAATCAGATATTGAAAAGGTAGAAGTTACCAAAGATGTAATTACTCGTCATTCTCAACCTCGAATTACACGTCGAAAAGATAATGAAGAAGCACAAGCAAAGGCAGCTGCAGATGATAATTAAAAATAGTGAATATGCTGTAAGTGCAGTTAGAGAAGATCAGTATCCTAAAGATAATCTTCCTGAAATAGCTCTTGCGGGTCGCTCTAACGTAGGTAAATCTAGTTTGATAAATACCTTGCTTAAGCGAAAAAATCTTGCGAGAACCTCTTCTCAGCCCGGAAAAACGCAAACGTTAAACTTCTATCGTGTAAATGATAGTTTTTACTTAGTTGACGTACCTGGTTACGGTTATGCACGAGTTTCTCAGAAAAAACGTCAAGAATTTGGCGAGATGATTCAAGATTATTTGGAAACACGTGCAAATTTGCGAGGTTTAATTATTTTAGTTGATAGTCGTCATGAACCAACTAAAGATGATATTGCCATGTATAATTATGCGCAATACCTAGATTTGCCTATTTTAGTAGTTTGCACAAAAATTGATAAGTTAAAAAAGAATCAACTTAATAAAGTAAGAGCAAATTTGAAGAAGAATTTAGATCTTAGCTATGAAAATGTTTCTGTATTGACATTTAGTTCTGTAAGCAAAGTTCACGTTAAAGAACTAGGTGACTGGATAGAAGACAAACTTAAGTAGAAAAAAGAGAGAACTATTATTGTTCTCTCTTTTTTGTTTATATGAATAATGCCTGAAAAAGAATTTTCGTAAGTTATCAACATGATGTCTTAGGTTCAATTGCAAATATAGAAAATATTACTTATATTGTGCATGGGACACCCAAAAAGAGCTCAGAAACGTTTTAAATCTTGTTCCTAACAGTCTTTGCTTGTTGCTAAGGTATTTACTCATGCGATTATTTCATCAGGCTTAATGGGGATGATAAGAGGATTCTTCATGCATTTGGATTCATCAATTATCGAGGAAGAAAAATAATTAAGAATAATACAAAAAGCTTGGCAACACCAAGCTTTTTTATTTTATCTATGCTTATCCGGCAATTTTTTTCGTTGTGAGAAAAGCTCACCAATTAGTTTAAAGAAACCATATATTATTAATAAAATTCCTAAAACTGTTAATGATTGTTTAGTGAAGTAATTAGGATTGATAATAATCGTTATTCCTAATGCAAAAGCAACAAGCGCTTCAATAGTTACAATAATTTTGTAAAAAATACCATTTATTTTCTTTAAAATAAGCTGTCGTATTCTTACATAAGAATAAACGATTAAAAATGTTCCTAAAAAATAATGAGCCAAGAAAATTAATAAGCGATTATTTGAAAGAAGAGCAACAGATAGAGCGAATATAATTAGCCAACTGATTATAAAGAATCGTTTTTGTTGTTCTTTTAAACTAGATACCGCGGCATCGATGATTTGTTTGACGCTAAAGCCAATTCCAGCAAAAGCAACTAATGCGCCAAAAGCACGCAATGAATACTGAGGAGCAGTTAACGTAATAATTCCTAAAATTATCATAATCCAACCGATAATTGAATCAACGGAAAAAAGTAATTTGGGAATCTGCATTCGTTTAATAGTTTGCCAAATTGCAGAAAATAAACTACCAAATACAAAACGAGTTCGCCGTGATGATCCAGCTAAGGAAAATAAAATCGCTCCAAAGCCCCCAAAACCATTCTTGCTAAGCTCTGTAATCTTAGTAGATCCACCAGACCCTAAAGCATCAAAAAGATCGTTAGTAAGCGATTCTCGCTCAGATAGGGTAGCATCACCGATCCAATCATTAATTAGCTGATTATAAATTCTGGCTTGTGCGTTTCTATGTTTTTTAGTTACGAAATGTGATCCGGTAATTGTCCAACTAAATGCATCATGTTGGGCTAAATTTGGTCGTGATGATTCAACAATTGTAGGTGGAATATTATTTGGCTCAAATAGTCTGCCAATTACGCTAAATTCAGGTACATAACGTTTCAATTTTTCTTGTAAAAATTTTTGTGGTAATTGTGCACCGACTTCTTTAGCTATTCCTGGTGAATCAAATGTATAAATTGCATTGATCCTTTTTCTTAGCTTGGGTTCAATGTTTAAAGCTGCATATTCAGCCAAATTTCCACCCTTGGAGTGGCCACCTAAAAGGTAATTTTCATCATCCGATTTCATTACTTTTTCTAAGAAATCTTTAGCCTGTTTTTGTGCAATAGTTGTTCGAAAGCTGATTTCGAAATCTTCTCGCCAGCCGACGAGTGAATCATCAGTTCCGCGAAAAGCGATAAAATTTGTTCCATCTTCTAGCCTTATTTTTACAGCACTAAACTGAGTTTGATCGGTCAAAGTGTCAATGAAATAGGAAAGTTTAGCATTTTTAAATCGATTTGCTGAGCCCATTAATTTCATTAGACGCTGGTAATATCTATGATCGGTTTTGTTGCCATCAGGAGAAAAGTAGATCTTTTCAGCTTCTTCAACAGTTATTTCTTTTCCATCGTCAGTGACAATGCCATTTAAATCAACATAAGAAAAAACTGATAGTACTAAAGCGTCAATTTCATTAAAAGGCGCCTTTTCAAGATCAATATCACCACGCCATTTTAAGTAAGAAAATACATTATTTTCTGGGTACATGAGCTCACCTCTAATTCTATATATCAATTTTAACGTAAATATGGAATAGCAGAGTATGAAAAAGCAAAAAGATTATAAGTTTATTATATAACTAATGTTACTTTTATTTAAAATAAAAACTAGGTAGAAGGGGATTCAACTACCTAGTAAAGGGTCATAATTAAGGACTTTATTAAATATTCAAGACCCGTATCTAGTATATCAAATTACTACTTATGATGGTATATTAACTAGTGATCTATTTATATTTTTAAAAATACTTTAAAGTCATCTAGAAGAGATGGCTTTTTGCAAATAATTTGATATACTAATTTGAATTTACTTTTTCTAATAGGGAGGACAATTTTTTGATTACAGTTACCGACTTAAGTCTTAATTTATCTGGTCGTACATTATATGAAGATGTCAACTTAAAGTTCACGCCAGGCAACTGCTATGGAGTTATTGGTGCAAATGGTGCTGGTAAGTCTACTTTTTTGAAATTATTAGAAGGAAAAATTGAACCAACAACAGGTTCAGTTTCAATCGATCCTAATGAAAGAATGTCCAGTTTAAATCAGGACCACTTTGCTTTTGATGAATTTACCGTTATGGATACGGTTATTCAGGGGCATAAAGAGCTTTATCAAGTAATGAAGGAAAAAGATGCACTTTATGCTAAGCCTGATTTTAGTGATGAAGATGGTGTTAAGGCAGCTGAACTTGAAAGCAAATTTGCAGAACTTGATGGTTGGAATGCAGAAGCTGACGCATCTAAACTTTTGCAATCAATGGGAATTCCTGAGAGTATGCATCAAAGCATGATGAGTGATTTGCCGGAAGCAGATAAGGTTAAGGTTCTTCTTGCTCAAGCTTTATTTGGTAATCCCGATATCTTGCTTTTGGACGAACCAACTAACGGTTGGATGTTCATACAGTAGATTGGCTTGAAAACTTTTTAGCTGATTATCCTAATATTGTTATTGTAGTTTCCCACGACCGTCACTTTTTGAACCAAGTATGTACGCAAATGTGTGATGTTGACTTTGGCAAGATTCAACTTTATGTCGGAAATTATGATTTTTGGTATGAATCAAGTAAGCTTGCTGCAGAACTGGCTGCTAATCAAAATGCGAAAAAAGAAGAAAAGATTAAGGAATTGCAAGAATTCGTTGCACGTTTTTCAGCTAATGCTTCAAAATCTCGTCAAGCAACCTCTCGTAAAAAGCAACTTGAAAAAATCACTCTTGAAGATATTCGTCCATCATCACGTAAATATCCATTCGTTAAATTTGAATTACACCGTGATCTGGGAAATGATTTGTTAAAAGTTGAAGATGTTTCTTATAGCGTTGATGGTGAAAAGATCTTGGATCATGTTTCATTTATTGTGCGTCCAGGTGATAAGGTTGCCTTTTTATCAAGAAACACGTTAGCAACAACAGCATTAATGGAAATTATTGCTGGTAAAGTGAAACCTGATACAGGAACAGTAACTTGGGGTCAAACTACAGCATTTAATTACATGGCAAGAGATTTAAATGCTAACTTTAATGATGATGATTTGACTATTTTGGATTGGCTTCGTCAATATGCTACAGAGGATCAAAATGATAATACTTTCTTGAGAGGCTTTTTAGGAAGAATGCTTTTTAGTGGGGATGAAATCGAAAAGAAAATTAATGTTCTTTCCGGTGGAGAAAAGGTTCGTTGTCAATTATCAAGAATGATGCTTCAACCTGCTAATGTTTTGATTATGGATGATCCAACTAACCACTTAGATCTTGAATCAATTACCTCCCTCAATGATGCATTAAAGGCATACCCAGGTTCAATTTTATTTACCTCTCACGATCATGAATTTATTCAAACTATTGCCAACCATATTATTGAGGTTGGTCCTAAAGGCATTGTAAGCCGTGCTGATACTAGTTACGATGAATTTATTGAACGTCCAGCTATTCAAGAACAAGTAGAAAAAATTTATTAAAATAAAAAGAGATCTCAATAGAGATCTCTTTTTATATAGACTACTTGTTATTTTCGTCTTTTTTCTTAGAATCTTTTTCTTCTTTTTTGCGCTTGTTCATTGGTGATTTCTTAGGATCTGGAACAACAGCAAATTTATCAAGCATTTTGTTTAAGTTGTTTGGATTATCAAAAGTTAAACCCATAGTATTATCATCCTTTCGTTTAAGTAAATTATAAATGATTTTATCTATTACTACCAGTATGAGAATTCATAAGGGATGAAATTAAACCTTAACTTATAGTTGTTTTAGTCTTATAATGAGGAATTGTAGTTTAAAAATAATTAGATCTACATGAATCCAGAAAAGATAGGCGAGCAACCTATCTTTTTTCTTTAGGGGAGGAATAAAATGAAAGTTACATATTTCTTTCTTGCGTTCGTAATTATAGCTTTAATAATTGTTTTATTTAAATCGGAAAATAGATTTCAATTTCTAAAAGCAGCAATTCTTTTTATTTTTCAGTTGTTTTTTAGTACAGTAAATTTCTTGATATTTTTTGTTATATCGTATTTATTGATGAATGATAAAGATCATGTTAATTTGGGAAATCTTTTCTTACTGTTAGCTATTTTCGTTGTTTTATCAGGGATTTTGCTTTATTGGGGAATGCGTTTAGCAGCAAAATTCTTGAAATTTTCTACGACAGTTTTGACACTAATTGAATATTACATTCAATGGGGGTTGATCTATGTAACTGTTTATCAGGCAATTTTTAGCAATATCAAAAGAATAAGTAGTATTTCCGAATTCGTTAGAGTAGGGAATTTCTTAGATCCAAATTTAATTGTTGTAATGATCTTACCATCATTTATTTCCGCTTGGATTGCAATAATTTTATATAAAAAGCATACTAAAGCAATTTAGAGAGTAGAAAACGCTAAAACTCGTATGAGCTTTAGCGTTTTTGGTTTATTTTAATTTGGCACTTGTTAGTAGTTCGTCCATTTTTTGGAAGAAAAGTTCTTTGTTAGCATTAGTTACTAAAGTAACTTTACGACCATCAGATACTTCTTCAAAACTGCCGGCACTTAAGCCGTTAGTAATAACTTTTGCGTTTGCTTCACGAGTTTCAACGATTTCTGGATAAAGAGCACTCATAGTAGTTAAAACGTCCCAAAGGTATAATTCAGCAGTTGGTACAGAGACGATTAAACTATAGCCTTGACCAACTAAATCCATAGCAGGGTATTTCCTTAAGCTAGCCCAGTGTTGGCGTAATTTGTCACTTAATGGCAATTCTTCTGTACTTTCAAGGCCAACCATCTGAATTGGAATGCTGGACTCAAAAACACGCTTGACTGCAAATGGATCCCAGAATGCGTTCCATTCTTGTGTTCCATCAGCATTGACCTGCATAACGTTTCCATGTCTGTTTAATGATCCGCCCATCCAGTAAAGTTTTTCAATTTTATTTTCAATACTTGGATCGTGATCTAATGCTCTTGCTAAGTCGGTTAAAGGTCCCGTCATTACTAAAGTAATAGGCTTGTCAGCATTTTTTATTTTTTCAATCATATCTAAATGAGCAGGAAGCTTAGCTTCAGGAGTATCAATTTTTCCTCGTTCATTTAGAATAGGCAAGTAATTAAATGAATAAGTTGCCATACGCCATTCTTGTGGAAATTGATTTACTGCTCTTGAATCAGATCTAGCAATTTCAAGTTTATCATTACGCAAGTTAAAGCGATCGGTCATTTTTCGACACGCTTCTACAGATGGATCAATGTATCCGTCAGCGTCGATTGCGCCAACGCCAAGTAATTTAATATTAGGTGCTTGCAATAGTAATAAATAAGAAACTAAATCATCAATATTGCCATCGTGGTTAAAATAAATTTCTTTCATGATTTTCCTTTCAATATTAATCAACTTTAAATCCTATTGTATCTAAAAAAGAATAAATGTCTTGCTTTTTTCTTAAGTAAAGTTGAAATGATATCTTTTATATAAATATACGTGTATACTTAGTATAAGAGCTAAAAGAAAAAAGGTATTTATGAATAAATTATCAATTTCAGAAGAAGAACAAGAATTTGTTAAAATGTATGCACAAGATAGCAGCCCACGTATGGTTGCTAAAAAGCGCGTTAATAAGTTGCGTCAACTTAATTTCAACAATAATGAAATATTTACTAATCTAAAAAAAGATTTTAATAAGCATTTTACTGATCCGCAAATAGTTATGATTGTAAATGAATAAAAGCATCCCTAATGGGATGCTTTTTATATTTTATGGTTTATATAGCTATAAAAGCTAATCTAGATCTTCACCATTTGATTTGATAACTTTCTTGTACCAGAAGAATGAATCTTTACGTGAGCGGGCTAATGTTCCTTCACCAGCGTCATTCTTATCAACATAAATAAAACCATATCTTTTATCCATTTGTCCGGTTCCGGCAGAAACAAGGTCAATACAGCCCCATGGAAGGTAACCCATTAAGTTCACACCATCAAGTTCTACGGCCTTTTCCATTTCGGAAATATGATTTCTAAGGTAAGAAATTCTGTAGTCGTCGTGAACTGAACCATCTGATTCAACCTTATCATATGCACCAAGACCATTTTCTACGATGAATAATGGTTTGTGATAGCGATCAGTTAATTGATTCAAGGCGATTCTTAAACCTTCTGGATCAATTTCCCAGCCCCAATCACTACGCTTTAAAGTAGGATTCTTGGCTACGGCTTTAGCTAAATCAGTTAAATCGTCCGGTTTAACGTTTTCTGATGAAACAGTTGTAGTTTGGTAGTAAGAAAATGCGACGTAATCAACAGTTCCTTCTTTTAAAACAATTCTGTCTTCGTCAGTAATATCAGGACGATAGCCGTTTCTTTCAATGTAAGCTTCGACAGCATTTGGATATTTACCAAAGACGTGGACATCTGAGAACCAGTCACGACGTTGTTCCCATTTGTCGGCAAGTAATACATCATCTGAGGATGGAGTAAGCGGACGAACAGGAGAGTAGTTAATCATACAGCCAATCTTAAAGTTGGGATTAATTTTATGACCAATTTTAACGGCTAAAGCTGAAGCAACTAATTCATAGTGACCGGCTTGATACATAGCTGCTTCTTTTTCTTCATCAGTCATGCCTTTTTTGAAAAGAATACCTGAATTTGTGGCCATTAAGAAATCATTGTTAAAGCTAGTTTGATTGTCAATTTCGTTAAAGGTCATCCAATACTTAACTTTATTCTTGTAATGCTTAAAACATACTGTAGCAAAACGAACGAAGAAGTCGATCATTTTACGGTTAGTAAAACCACCGTATTCTTTAATTAAATGGAAAGGAATTTCAAAGTGGGAAAGAGTGATGACAGGTTCGATACCATATTGATGGCATGTGTCAAACAAATCATCATAAAACTTAAGTCCAGCTTCGTTAGGTTCTTTTTCATCACCATTTGGGAAAATTCTTGTCCAAGCAATAGAAGTTCTAAAAGCTTTAAATCCCATTTCAGCCATTAACTTAATATCTTCTTTATAGTGATGATAGAAATCAATTGCGGAATGGTTAGGATAATTCTTGCCAGAAAGTACGCCATCAGTAATTTCACGTGGTTTAGTAGCAGAACCAACAGTCATTACGTCGGCAACAGACATACCTTTTCCGTCTACGTTCCAAGCACCTTCTAATTGGTGGGCTGCAACAGCGCCACCCCAAAGAAATCCTTTTGGCATTTTTGATGAATACATAAAATAAACCTCGCTTTCATGTAACTGTAATCGTTTACATAAGCAATTTTAAACATAGTTTTGCTTGTTTAGCAAGTCAAAATAAAAATATAGACATTAATCTTTAAAATTAATGTCTATATTTTTATGATTTACTACCATTAACAGTTAGAGCTCCACGATCGTAGCGATTTCGAAATTCTGAAATTTCAAATGGAGTCCCATCTACTAAATAGGCTTTTTGGTGTACACATAAAACTGGATCATCGCTATTACAATCTAAATATTGCATATCGTAAGCATCAGATTTATCAGCTGTAATAATGCGGTCATCTTTACCTATTTGTAATTTTAAAGTGTTCTTAATATATGAATAGATTGATTTATGCAATACGTCTTCTGTAATTCCGGGAATTAGTTTAACAGGCATAATTGTATATTCTAACTTTGCAGGCTGATTATTTAAAATTCTTTGACGAATAATATCATATACATCATCATTAATATCAATATTCAGTGCTTTCACTTCTTTTTGATTAGGCTTGCGAATGTTAAAAGATACAATGTGGCTTGTTATTTCAGCACTGCCGTTAACGTGTTGCGTAAAGCCATCATTTTCTGATGCTCCAGAATTTAAAAATACATCGGGAATTGACTTAGCACAAATAAAAGTTCCGTGTCCTTTAATTGTTTTTATTAGATTTTTTTGGGCTAATATTTTTAATGCATGAACAATAGTAACACGACTGGTGTTATATTTTTTAGCTAAATCAAATTGCTCAGGTAATTGATAAGTATACTTTTTACTTATAATATCTTTTTCAATATCAGTAGCAATTTCTTTATAGCGGCTCATGAGAACCTCCTTTCTGCATGTTAAGAAAAATATTACATTCACATTTATTGTACATTGTCGCTCCCATTATTGGAAGCGGTTACTTAAATTAAAAGAAGATTTTAAGAGTGATGTGCAATAAAATAAAAAAATTTCAAAAAAATTTTATGCTTCTTAGACCTAGATAAATAAGGCTTTTTAGGATAAAAGTATATACTTTTTTAATCGCATGTATAAAAAAGCGTTTACAACAAAGTGAAAGCGTTTTATAATAACTGATGTAGATAAGGCAAGTCTATTAAGAATATAAATCTTATAAAAATCTAGGAGGAAATTTTATTATGGCAGAAAAGACAATCATGTTAAATTGTAGTGCAGGTATGAGTACTTCACTTTTGGTAACTAAGATGCAACAAGCAGCTAAGGAACACGGCATTGATGCAAAGATTTTTGCTTGTCCAGCTTCAGAAGCTGATCAACACATTCAAAATGAAGAAATCGACTGTGTATTGCTTGGACCTCAAGTAGGTTACATGAGAGGCGAATTTGAAACTAAAGTTAAGGGTGCCGGTAAAGACGGTAAGGACATTCCATTGGATGTTATCGACATGCAAGCTTACGGTATGATGGATGGCGAAACGGTATTAACCCAAGCTGAAAACATGATGAAAGACTAACTATTTTAAGAAAGCAGGATAATTTGTATGGCAGAAGAAAAGAAAATTCCAGAACAAAAAGAACAAGAAACTTTAATGGCAGCCATGGGATTAATTGCCAATGGTGGTAATGCTAAAAGTTTAGCATTTGAAGCAGTTAAATTAGCTAAAAAAGGTGATATTGAAGGTGCCCGCGAAAAGCTTAAGGAATCTGACAAATCACTTGTTGAAGCACATAATTCTCAAACTGATATGTTAACCAAAGAAGCTCAAGGCGATCACATGCATGTGACTTTATTGGTTGTACACTCACAAGATCACTTGATGAATGCAATTACTTTTAGAGATATGGCTGGAGAAATGGTTGATCTTTATGAAAAGCTATACAAATCCGGCTCTCTTACGAAAGATGCTGAATAATAATTAATATCTTTTCTTTAATAATTAAATAAAAAGCTCCCAAGACGGGGGCTTTTTATTTTGGTTATAATTTAGAGAGGTAGTCAGGAATAGGGGGATTTTATGACAAAATTATCATTACAGGAACAAAAAGAAGAGAATGCTCGAAAAAAGCATGAAGACAGCATTAAATATTTATATTTTAGTCGCTACCTGATGATTAGATATATTGTAACAATATTACTGTTTACTAATTTATTTTGGCTAGTATTTACATGTCCATATAAGAAGATATTAGGGATAGTAATAGCCACAATTATGACAATTTATTCTGCTATAGCAGCTATTGAACAATTGACTAAAATGCATAATCGTAAGCCTGCGATACCAATTACTAGATTGTTTCTTTGGATTCAATTGATTTTAAATATTGTTTTAGCAATTACTATCTTTACTCCTTTAAAGAAAGAATTATTTCCGTTTATTGCAACAAATGAAACCAACTATTTAATTTTGGCCTTCTTGTTGATTGGGGCAATGATATGTATTTTTGCGGAGATTAGAATAAATAATATTATGAATGGAAAGGATAGATATTTGCGAGTAATTAAGACATTTAAGAAGCATAATCAATGATTTCTTATGTTATTTTATTAAGAATGCTGATTGTAAACCAAAAATATATACTTACCAATATAAAGGGCTTACATACAAATGGCTTATTATTAAATAAGCCATTTATTTTATCGTTTTAATGTTATATGTATCAAAAAGCGCTTACATATGAAAGCGGTTTATTGTATAATAGTTTTGTTCAGATTTGATAAGCTTTATAAAATATTGAGGGGAGAAATATTATGGCTAATTCAAATTCTGGCTCTTTTAAGGACAAAATGGCGGCGGCAGCAGGTAATTTTGCCGGATCTCGTTTTGTAAGAGCTATTATGGACGCTGGTTATAGCGTTATTTCGTTTTCTATTATTGGTGCAATCTTCTTAATTTTGACTGTTCTACCACAAGCATTTCCAATTCCGGGTTTTGCTAGTTTCTATGCCAACACTTTAGGAAGATTTACTAATTTATTCCAAGTAGTTTATAACTCAACGATGGGTATTTTAGCATTAGTTTTTGCCGGAACTTTTGCTTACTCATATACAAGAATTTATGAACAAGAAGAAAAACTTAATTTAGTTCCTATGAATGGTTTGTTGATGTTCTTGATGGCATTCTTTATTACCGTTCCAGAATTAATTTGGAAAAATGGTTCTATCCAATTTGTTCAAATCTTTACTAAAACTCAAATGGTTGCAGGCGGTTATGAAGCTTCAACTGGTGGTATTACTAGAATTGCGTCTGTTGGTATCTTTACCGGTTTAGTAATTGCTTGGTTAACAGTTCAAATATATCGCTTTACTATTAAGCATCATTGGCAAATTAAAATGCCTGCTTCAGTTCCTTCAGGTGTGGCTAACTCATTTAGCGCTATGATTCCAGGCTTTTGTATTGCTGTTGTTGTATCTGTGATCAATTTGATTTTGGTAATGATTGGAACTGATATCTTTAAAGTTCTTTACATTCCATTCTCATTCATTAGCAATATTGCGGATACTTGGTGGGGATTCTTAATTATCATCTTCTTAATTCACTTTTTGTGGTGGTTTGGTATTCATGGTGCTACAATCATGAGTTCATTTTATACTCCAATTGTTTTAGCTAATATGGCTGCCAATGTAAAAGGCGCTTCACACTTCTTTGCAGGTGACCCTATGAACTCATTTGTAATTATTGGTGGTTCTGGTGCTACTCTTGGTATGGCGATTTGGTTAGCATTTGGTTCACGTTCAAGCCAATTGAAAGAAATTGGTAAAGTGGAATTAGTCCCAGCTATCTTTAATATTAACGAACCTCTTTTATTTGGTTTGCCAATTGTCTATAACATTAATTTGTTAATTCCGTTTATTTGTGCACCGCTTGCTTCAGGTATTGTAGGTTATGTTGCTGTAACTTCACATCTTGTTCCTAAGATTATTGTTCAACAACCATGGCCAACTCCTGTAGGTTTGAGTGGTTATATTGCAACTGTAAGTTGGCAAGGTGCTATTCTTTCAATTATTTGTGCAATTGTCGCTTTCATTGTTTGGTTCCCATTCATTAAGCACTACGACAACGTTCTTCTTAAGAAGGAACAAGCAGATGCTGCTAAGTAATTAATAAATACTTTAAAATACTGAACAAAAAACATCTAGTCAATCTGACTAGATGTTTTTCTTTGCGATTGTAGGCTTATTTAAGCAGCCATATTGGCATATACATTATCAGCCATTCTTTTTAATTCTTTCTTTGCACCCATTTTTAATTGGAAGTTGTAGAACCAATTGTTTAATTTACTATGTTGGGATGGATCATAACTTTTAATGTCTTCTGAGAAAGTGATTTTAACACCATTATCAGTGTCCTTAGTTTTGTAGCTGATAACTATATCTAAGCGTTTATTTTTAAAGTGAGCTTCGTAAACTTCGCCACGTTTGTAATTAGTAATTGTAGTATCAATATCACCTTGTTTGTATTGAGTTCCTGAAGTTAATTTAACGGGAAGATCAGTACCACGAGCTTTTTTAATAGCATCAATTAGTTGAGTATCTAAATAATTGAAAAAATCGTTCGCAGAGAAATTATATTCTTTTGTAATTGTTATCATAGATAATTTAATTTTCTTTTCTATATTATTTTATATATTAAAGTA
>NZ_BALY01000001.1 GCF_000615445.1 Lactobacillus hamsteri DSM 5661 = JCM 6256
GTCTTTTTTGTATGGTATTATAATTAAAAAATCAAAGAAAACGGTTTTATATGTAAGCGTTTTTTGATACAATAGATAAGGATTCATTTTTGATCTAGAGGAGGAAATAACATGGTAGGAATTGTTTTAGCCAGCCATGGTGGTTTTGCCGATGGTATTGCTCAATCAGCTCAAATGCTATTTGGCGAACAAACAAATTTTGCTCATGTCATTTTGAAGCCTAATGAAGGCCCAGATGATATTCGTGGCAAAATGGAAAAAGCAATTGCTTCATTTGATAGCCAAGATGAAGTGTTGTTTTTAGTTGACTTATGGGGAGGCACGCCTTTCAATCAAGCAAACGGTCTTTGTGAAAAGCATGCTGACAAATGGGCAATCGTTGCTGGTATGAATTTACCAATGGTTGTACAAGCATTAACTGAAAGAATGATGAATGCTAATGCAACTGCTCATCAAATTGCAACTGCTGTAGTTGAACCTGCAAAGGATGGTATTAAGACTAAGCCTTCAGATTTGATGCCTAAGACTGAAAAGGCAGCTCCAGCAGAAGCTAAGGGTAATAATTCTGGTTCTAAGAAGACTATTCCAGAAGGTACTGTTCTTGGTGATGGTCATATCAAATATGTTTTAGCTAGAATTGACTCACGTTTACTTCACGGACAAGTTGCTACTGGTTGGATTCCGGCAACTCACCCAGATCGTGTAATTGTTGTTTCAGATAGTGTAGCAAAAGACGAATTGCGTAAGAGTATGATTCGTGAAGCTGCACCAGCTGGTGTTAAGGCACATACTGTTCCATTGAAGAAGATGGAAGAAATTGCTAAAGATCCACGCTTTGGTGAAACTCATGCACTTCTTTTGTTTGAAAACCCAGAAGATGTTTTACGTGCTATTAAAGATGGTATCGATCTTAAGGAAATCAATGTTGGTTCAATGTCATACAAGGAAGGCGATGTTAACGCCAACAATGTATTATCTATGAATCAAGAAGACGTTGATACTTTCCACGAACTTGAAAAGTTAGGTGTGAAGTTTGACGTACGTAAGGTTCCTGCAGATAATCCAGGTAATATGGATGCTATCTTGAATAAAGCACAAAATTTACTTGATGAACAAAAGAAATAATTAATTAGGAGTAAATAAATGGACTTAAACGCTATACAAATGATTTTGGTAGTGGTTGTTGCCTTTCTTGCAGGTATGGAAGGTATCTTGGATGAATGGCAATTCCACCAACCATTAGTTGCATGTACTTTAATTGGTTTAGTAACTGGCCACTTGGACTTAGGTGTTATTTTAGGTGGTTCATTACAAATGATCGCTATGGGTTGGGCAAACATTGGTGCCGCTGTTGCACCAGATGCTGCTTTAGCTTCTGTAGCTTCAGCAATTATTTTGGTAGAAAGTGGTCAAGGTACTAAGGGTATCGGTATGGCCACTGGTATTGCTATCCCATTAGCTGTTGCTGGTTTGTTCTTAACTATGATCGTACGTACTATTTCTACTGCTATCGTTCACATTATGGATGCACAAGCTAAGAAGGGTAATTGGCGCATGATCAACGTATGGCAATGGATTGCTGTATGTTTGCAAGGTTTAAGAATTGCTATCCCAGCTGCATTGCTTCTTGCCATTCCTGCACACTACGTACAATCATGGCTTGCAATGATGCCAACTTGGCTTAGTGAAGGTATGACTATTGGTGGTGCTATGGTTGTTGCCGTAGGTTATGCAATGGTTATTAACATGATGGCTTCTAAGGAAGTTTGGCCATTCTTCGCAATTGGTTTTGCTTTAGCTGCTGTTAAGGACTTAACTTTAATTGCCCTTGGTGCTATCGGCTTGTCACTTGCTTTGATCTACTTAGCTCTTGAAGCTAAAGGTGGTAAAGGCGGTTCTAACTCAGGTGACGCAGGTACCGGTGATCCACTCGGCGATATTATTGATGACTATTAAAATTGGCGCTTAGAGGAGGATTTTTATAATGGCTGATAAGAAAATTAAATTAACTAAGCGTGACCGCTTTAACGTTATGTGGCATTCTCAATTCCTTCAAGGTTCATGGAACTATGAAAGAATGCAGAACGGTGGTTTTGCTTATGCTATGATTCCAGCATTGAGAAAGTTATATCCAGACAAGAAGGATTTATCTGCTGCATTACAAAGACACTTAGTATTCTTTAACACTCACCCATACTTGGCATCACCTGTTCTTGGTGTTACCTTGGCTTTGGAAGAAGATAAAGCTAATGGTGCTCCAGTTGAAGATGAAGCAATTCAAGGTGTTAAGGTTGGTATGATGGGACCTTTAGCCGGTGTTGGTGACCCTGTATTCTGGTACACTGTTCGTCCAATTATTGGTGCTTTAGGTGCATCAATGGCCTTAACTGGTAATATTCTTGGACCTATCTTGTTCTTCGTTCTTTGGAACTTAATCAGAATTGGTTTCTTATGGTACTCACAAGAATTTGGTTACAAGGCTGGTTCTGCTATTACTAATGACATGTCAGGTGGTTTGCTTCAAAAGGTAACTCGTGGAGCTTCCATGATGGGTATGTTCGTTTTAGGTGCCTTAATTGAACGTTGGGTTAACATCAAGTTCACTCCAATCGTTTCACAAACCCCTATCCAAAAGGGTGGATACATCGAATGGGACAAGCTTCCTTCAGGTGCAAAGGGTATTCAAGAAGCACTTTTGCAATGGAACATGGGCAATGGTAAGGCCTTAACTAATACTAAGGTAACTACTTTGCAAGATAACTTGGATCAATTAATTCCAGGTTTAGCAGGTCTTCTTTTGACTTTCCTTTGCATGTGGTTATTAAAGAAGAAAGTTTCACCAATTTGGATCATTATTGGTATCTTCGTTGTTGGTGTTGTATTCCACGTTTGGGGAATCCTTTAATCTGAAAAATGGTTAAATCAATTAATACGAAGGTCGATCTTACTGTAAATGGTACCTGGTTTAGAGGAATGCCATCTTATGGTAAAGTTATGATCGGTGATAAAGCTTTTGAATTTTATAACGAGAGGAATGTAACAGACTTTGTGCAAATACCTTGGGAAGAAGTAACATATGTAGTTGCTGATGTACATTTCCATGGAAAATATATTCCAAGATTTGAAATTCGAACTAGACAAAATGGTAATTTCATTTTTGTAACTAAAGATGTAAAAAGGACCTTGCGTGTAATTCGAAATTATATTCCTGCTCAAAGAATGCGAAAATCTTTGACATTATGGCAAGGATTAAAGCAACGCTTTACTCGAAAGAGTAAATAAAAATAGCTCCTAACTTCAATCAGAAGTTAGGAGCTATTTTATTATTCAGCCTTTTCTTTATCCCATATTTTAGAAATCACATATAGTATCAAAAAGATTAACATAGCTGCAATCATTGGGATGCGATAACTTGGTAAAATCAATAATAAAATTATCATTAATATAAAGAAAGTTAAAATTAGATAATCAAGATAAGGGAAACCAGGCATTTTAAAGTCATTTAATTGATCTGTAGGAGTGTGATGGCGATATGAAATGTGTGTTAATACCATCAAGCACCAAATGATCAAAAACATACTAGTTGATGTGGATGAAATAAAATTAAAAGCTTGGTCGCCAATTACTAATGTGATTAATGGTGCTAATCCCATTAAAATAGCTGATAAAATTAAACCATTTTGGGGTAATTGTCGATGTGACAAATGACCAAAGGTTTGATTCCATTTCCCTTTTTCATTGAAAGTAACAGAAAATAATAATCGACCAGCGCTATATAGAAAACTATTTGTTGATGATACAGCGGCTGAAATTACAACAAAATTAATAATTGAACTTGCACTGCGAATACCGGTAGCGCCTAAGGCTTGAACAAATGGACTAGAATTTGTAGAAACTTTAGACCATGGAATTACCAATAGAATTGCTAAAATTGCTAAGACGTAAAAAAGAATAATTCTAATTGGTAATTGATTGATAGCATTTCTTAAAGTTACTTTAGGATTTTGAGCTTCAGCGGCAGTTAGTCCTATCAATTCAACACCGATAAAACTAAAGATTACCATTTGAAATCCTTGTAAAAATCCCTTGCTGCCGCGTGCAAAGAAGCCACCATGATCTTCAAGGTTAGCAAAAGCAACGGGGCCAAATGAAGTTTTTCCACCAGTAAGTAACAAATAGATAATTAAAACTACAAAAGCTAAAATTGTAACTATTTTAATTATGGCAAATGAAAATTCTAGGTTTCCAAATACTCTTGCTGAAATCAAGTTAATAATTAATAAAACTACAATTGTAACTAGGCCAGGAATCCAAGGTTTTAAACTTGGAAACCAATATTGGAAGTAAATTCCTAAGGCAGTTGTTTCAGCCATCCCTAAGGTGATCCAACTAATCCAATAAAGATATCCAGTGATAAAACCGATATTTTTTCCTAAATATTTTTCAATAAAATCAATATACGTGTGCTTGCTGAGGTCGGACATGATTAGTTCGCCTAGCGCTCTCATTAAGAGGAATAAGAAAATTCCTACAATGATGTAAATTAGAATAACACTCGGGCCCGCTCGGTGAATACTGTCGCCAACACCTAAAAATAAACCGGTTCCGATAGTTCCACCTAAGGCAATCAACTGAATATGAGCATTGCTCAGCGTTCGTTTATAGCCTGAGTTAGTTTGCGAATCTTTTTCAGTCATTTAATCTCCCCAATATATTTAATGTATATTAAATATTTTATCATTTGAGTTTTTCTCTTCCATAATTTTTAAGATTTTTTTAAAAAATAATTGCTAAAAAACAAAGAAATAACAAATTCAAAAGTTTGTTAATTCACAAACAATTATTAAAGACAGCGCTTCCATTACCGGAATTATGAAATTGTTGGCCTTAAAAAATGCTTGTTCACTAGTAATAATGAGGAAATTTAGCATTTACATTTCAAATTAAAGTGATATAGTGGGCATTGTAAATTAGTTCACAAGAATTAGTATATCTTAGAGGTAATTTTAAATGGCTAAGGCACAACAAAAACAAGATCTCACTGAAGATGAGAAAAACAAGCAAATTTATGACATGGTTGATAATTTGGTAAAAAAATCACATGTCGCTTTAAATAAAATGGCTGATTTCTCACAAGAACAAGTTGATAAAATTTGTGAAGCTATTGCAACTGCCGGTGAACAAAATGCTTATCCACTAGCAAAAATGGCTATTGAAGAAACCAAACGTGGTGTTCTTGAAGATAAAACTACTAAGAACATGTACGCAAGTGAAAATATTTGGAACAGTCTTCGTCATGAAAAGACTGTTGGCATTATTGATGAAGATAAAGAACAAGGCTTAGTTAAGATTGCTGAACCTAAAGGTGTTATTGCTGGTGTTACTCCAGTTACTAACCCAACTTCAACTGTTATTTTCAAGACAATGCTTGCTTTGAAGACTAGAAATACTATTATTTTTGGTTTTCACCCACAAGCTCAAAAATGCTGTGTAGAAACTGGAAAAATTTTACAAAAAGCCGCTGTTGCTGCTGGTGCTCCAAAAGATGCAATTCAATGGATCGAAGAACCAAGTTTGCAAGCAACTACTGATTTGATGACCAATCCAGGTGTTCAAACTATTTTGGCAACTGGTGGTCCAGGTATGGTTAAGGCCGCTTATTCATCAGGTAAGCCAGCAATTGGTGTTGGTCCTGGTAACGGCCCATCATATATTGAAAAGACTGCTAACATTGATCGTGCTGTTTACGATATCGTTTTATCAAAGACTTTTGATAACGGTATGGTTTGTGCTTCAGAAAACTCAGTTGTAGTTGATACTGAAATCTATGACAAAGTTAAGGAAGAATTTAAGAACTGGAATTGTTACTTTTTAAACAAAGAAGAAATTACTAAGTTCGAAAAGCACTTTATTGATCCAAGAAGAGGAACTGTAGCTGGTCCTGTAGCTGGTAAGTCAGCTTATGAAATTGCTAAGCTTTGTGGTGTTGATGTACCAAAGGACACTAAAGTTATTATTGCTGAATATCACGGTGTCGGTAAGGAATTCCCACTTTCAGCTGAAAAACTTTCACCTGTATTTACTTTGTATCGTGCTAAGAGCCATGATGATGCATTTAAGATTTGTACAGACCTTCTTAACTATGGTGGTCGTGGTCATACTGCAGGTCTTCACTCAAGCGATAAAGAATTAATTAGAAAATTTGCTTTGAAGATGGAAGCTTGCCGTATCTTGGTTAACTCTCCAGCTGCCTTGGGTGGTATTGGCGATCTTTACAACAATATGCTTCCATCCTTGACTTTGGGTACAGGTTCATATGGTGCTAATACTTTCTCACACAATATTGGTGCAAGAGACTTGCTTAACATCAAAACTGTTGCAATGCGCCGTGACAATATGCAATGGGTAAAAGTTCCAGCAAAAACATACTTTGAACATAATGCTGCAAACTACCTACGTCATATGCCAAATGTAAATCGTTTCTTTATCGTTACTGATGAAGGGGTTTCTGACCAAGGATTCGCTGATGAAATTACTGATATTATTTCTAAGCGCCGTGGTGCTAAAGAATATGAAGTATTCAAGGCTGTAACTCTTGATCCAAATACTGACGTAATTAAAGATGGTGTTCACCGTATGAACATCTTTAAGCCTGACGTTGTTGTTGCCATCGGTGGTGGTTCAGTAATGGATGCTGCTAAGGCAATGCGTTTATTCTACGAAAATCCAAATATGACTTTTGATGAAGCTTACCAAAAGTTTTTGGATATTAGAAAAAGAGTAGTTCGTTTCCCAAAGATTAATGGCGTTCAATTGGTATGTATTCCAACTACTTCAGGTACAGGTTCCGAGGTTTCACCAATTTCTGTAATTAGTGATGCTAAGACTGGTATTAAGCATACTTTATGTGATTATGCTTTAACTCCTGATGTTTCAATTGTTGATGATCAATTTGTACAAACTTTGCCAAAACGCTTAATTGCTTGGTCAGGTTTTGAAGCTTTAGGTCATGCTATTGAAAGTTATGTTTCAACTATGGCTACTGACTTCACTCGTGGTTGGTCACTTGAAGCTATTAAGACTATTTTTGAAACTTTGAAACCTTCATATGATGGTGATTTAGATGCACGTAAGAGAATGCATGATGCAGCTACAATTGCCGGTATGGCATACTCAAATGCATTCCTTGGTTTGGAACACTCAATTGCCCATACTGTAGGTTCAACATTTGATATTCCAAGTGGCGTAAGTGATGCGATCGTTTTACCACAAGTAATTCGTTTTAATGCTAAACGTCCACAAAAACTTGCTATGTGGCCTCATTACTCAGTTTACCGTGCTGAAAGAGATTATGCTGATATTGCTAGAGCTTTAGGTTTAACTGGCTCAACCGATCATGAATTAGTTGAAAAGTTAGTTGAAAAGATTATTGAATTAGCTCATTCAGTTGATATCAAGTTAGCCTTCAAAGAATATGGTGTTGATAAGAGCAAATTTGACAGCAAAGTTGATGAATTGGCTGTTGAAGCTTATGGTGATCAAAATACTGTAACTAACCCAGTTGCTCCATTAATTACTCAAATTACTAGTTTGATGAAGGACTGTTACTTGGGCAAGGGTATTAAGTAATACAATATAAAATCGCGTTAATTAGTTAATCGTAATACCAACATTGTCTAACTTTTGAGATAAATAAAAGAATCGTAGTTAAGTACTACGGTTCTTTTTTACTATAAGCGAAAGTTATTTTTATGAATTTAATATAAGTATTTTTCAAATAATTGAAAATGATCTTTAATAAAAGTGAAGATAAATTGATGTAGAAGGGAAGAAACAATATGTCAATTAAAGAAGATGCCCAAAGAGCACATGCAAACTTATTAGAAAAAACTGATCCTGAAGCCTTAGAAAGAATTAACCATTTTACTTTTGATGAAGTTCAAGAAGATGTTGATTTGCCAGATAGAACCAAAATGCTTTCAACATTAGCTTATTTGTTGGGATGTCAAGGAGTAGATGAATATAAAATTATGCTTCCTGTTGCACTTGACAATGGTGTAAGTCCGGTTGAAGCAAAAGAAGTTTTATATCAAGCAATAGATTACTTAGGCTTAGGCCGAGTAATGCCATTCTTTAAGGTTACTAATGACGTACTAACTGTACGTGGAGTTAAAATGCCGCTTGAAGGCCAAGCCACTACGACAATGGAAGATCGTCTTGAAAAAGGTGAAGAGACACAAATGCGGTTATTTGGCCCACAAATGAAAGGATTTGCTGAAAAAGGAATTATTAATAAATGGTTAGTCGATAATTGTTTTGGTGATTATTACACTAGAAAAGGTTTAGATGATAATGATCGTGAAATGATTACCTTCTGCTATTTAGCCGCTCAAGGTGGGGTGGAACCACAACTTTTGGCACATGCTAAAGCAAATATTGGTTTAGGCAATGATAAAGAATTTTTGACAAAAATTGTTTTGCAAAATGAACCATTTATTGGTTATCCTCGTAGTTTAAATGCAATTAGTGTTGTTAACCAAGCCGACAGTGAACTTAATAAGTAATTTTGATATTAAAGAAAATAAAAAGAAGATTGGATTTGTCCAATCTTCTTTTTTAGTAGTAATTAAGAAATTCTATAATATTTTACTGTCATTAATTATTTATTGTTAACTTAATTCCTTGATAATACCTTCCAAGGTTTCCTTAGCTTCATCTTGGATAGGAGTTTCTGGATGCTCCTTATCATAATTGTTAAGCCAATCAAGACGATCTTGCATTCTTCTAGCTAAAGTCTTTTGATATTCAGGATCATCTAAGTGAACTTCATAGCCATCAATTGGTAAGTAAGATACGCCTTTGAAGTTGCCGAATGCTTTGAAGTCATTGTCAGTAATAGTACCGTTGGCTAAATCTTCAATAATTTTCTTGGTAACTTCCTTAGGTATGTTTTTGCCCATAAATGCATCAGTATTCAAAATGTAGCAACTTGCGCCACGCTTAGTGAACAATTCCTTGAAGTCTCTATAGTCACCAGATACTGGATATGCACGGAATGGGTCTGCGAATGGTTCAATTACCAAGGTATTCATATCAAAGCCTTTAGGTAAGTTTTCTGCAGAAGTTCTCTTAGTTGCTAAAGTACAACCCATGGTTGTTGCTAAAACTGGATCATCAATCTTGAGAAGTGGAGGCAATGAACCATCTTTCATAATCCAGAATAAAGCAGTAATTGGAGCCTTTTCAAAGTCGACACGATGAGGTGAAGTATAACGAGTCTTGATAACACGACCATTGTTGTTACGTAAGTCTTCAGTTACGATAACTTTTTTACCATTTGAGTCTAACGTTACGTCACAGTTCATAATGGTAGTGTAGTATTTGGTTTCATGGTGACCTGCTGGATAATCGTGAGTCTTGTCGAAGTATGAAGGCTCAAGAGCTACAGAAGAACCATCTTCACGAGAAATAATGAAAGCATCGTCGTGCAATACTGTGATATCGTATTTGCCATCGTACATTTCGTGAGTCAAGGTTGATTTACCTGAACCTGACAAACCATAGAATGCAAATACTTTATCATCTTTATCAGTAAAGTGGAATGACTTTTCACCACCATGACATGCTGTGTAACCATGACGGTGAGCAATTGCCCAAGCTAAGGTTAAAGTACCTTTCTTAAGTTCACCAAAGTAACGAAGGTTGAAGACAGCGGCACAGTTGTGAGGAGCGTCAAAGACACCTAAGCCCTTTGGGTAATCTGGATCTTGAACATTAGGGTCAAAGTAGAAGTAAATATCAGGTTCATCATATGCCTTTGACTTCTTATACATTTCGGCAGCTTCGTCATCAAAGAAGTGGAAGTTTAAAATGTATGAAAGTAAGTTGAATGCTTGATCTTCAGGCATCATAACGTGCGCTTTAACGGTAAATGATGGATCAAGACCTACTAAAACGGTAGCCTTTAAGTACTTTTGCTCGTGACCTGCGTAAATATCTTCACGCAAATTGCCGGCTAATGCTTCTGCATCTTCTTTAGGATCATCAGTAAAGTGACGGGCACTTGCAGTTCTTCCCAAGATTTTACCGTGATTATAAACTAATTGAGTAGCACCTTGTGGCAAGCCTAATTCTTTAGTATGCAAAATTGGCAAGTCAGTAACGATAACTCCTGATTGTTTTTTGGCTAAGTTGTAGGCTTCTGCAACACTGGTAACTTCGTGAACGTTGTTGCCGTAAAAGGCACTTTCAATAGTGGCGCGTACACGACTGAACATTGGGTTAGCTTTTTTTAATTCATCTTGTGAATAACGTTCTTTTGTACTCATTAGTGATTTTTCCTCCTTCGAAACCAAAGAAAGCGGTTTCATCAATTAACAAATATATAATAACATAATTAGCTGGCCGTAACTAGTTAATATTAAAAAATATATATTTTAGGTAACGATAACAAGTATTTTAATTGAAGACTTAAAACTGTTATAATGTTTGAACGTATGTACGAATTGGAGGCGACACAAGTGGATTTCAATGATTTAAGCAAATATGTTTATCAAAAATATGGTTTAAAATTTCAGCCTGCTATACCGGGTTCAAAGGAATTATATGTATTGATGTCGCCACTTGATAGTTCATATTTTGCGATGATGTCACGAATAAAAAAAGATGATGCCGGCATTGATGGACCAGGTCATATTGCAACTCTTGATTTACGGTGTGGAGATTTTTCTGATATGATTCGTGATTTGCCGGGATTTACTTCGGCTTTTCGTTTAAAAAGTAAAGATTGGGTTGGCGTGTGGCTTGATAGAGGAAATGATCAAGCTATCAAAAATGCGCTTGACTATGCTTTTAAGTTGGCAATGAATGGCGATAAGTTAAATATTGCTGATACCCAATATATTTATGTTCCTGGCGAAAAAACGGATGAGAAATATCAAGAACAAAAAATAAAGCCACGTAGGGAAGTGATTAGGCGCAATAAACAAAAGCAAGTTCCTGATCAAATTCAAAAAATGCTTGAAAGTTATGATTACAGTATTTTGCCAGCAAAAGGCAGAGCGAAAAATTTCTATAATCAAGCTAAAATGATGGCAGATTATTCAGAAGAATATGATCAACCTGCAGCTTTTAAACGCTACTATCCAACTTATCACGATATGATGGTGCCACAGTTAAGGACATACTTTACTTGGCGTAAAAAAATTAGAGAGGGAAAGTTTGAAAAGACTAGCACATCATATGCTTATGTTTATATCTATGAATTATTGAATAATATTGGCGTTAAAAATTCGGATGATGGTTTTGAAAAACTGAATAAATTTAAAGAATATTATGCCCAGAAATACGATGTTGAGATAGTAGGCAATCTTGATAGATGGCTCAAAGATTATGTGTTGTATTATCATTTAGATCGTGAAAAAGTTAATCAAGTTTTTGAAAATGAGATAGCAACGGATAAAGATTATCATGTTTTGTTACATCCTAATGATTATTCAATTTCTGAGCTTGTTGAAGTTTTTAAACGATTGTCGCCGTATCTTTCTACTTGCTTGTCTTACAAGAAGTTAGGAGATAATTTCGATCAAGTCTTTGCAGAAATATGGAATCGAATTTTAGTTTTAAAAAGAAAAAATAATATTTCCTTTTTCAGTAAATACGTCGCTCATCGTAATTTACTTGTTGAAAATCTGTTTACGGGCGCAGTTTTTTATCCGCAAAAAAATGAATTGCAAAGCTATATTATTGACCCGGAACGAAAATATTTATATAAGGCTGATAAATGGTATGTTAGTGTATTGCATCCTGTTAAAAGGCAGCGTAGCGAGCTTAATACTTTTATTCATGAAGTAGATCGCTTAATGCGGATAAAATTTCGACTTGGACGGCCGCTTAAGCCAAGAAAATTAGAAAAAGTTTTTTTACAAGCAATTGAAACTGGGATAGATACTTACCAGCAAAAAGTAGAAGACGCTAAACGGCCTAAAATTGAAATTAATTTTGCAAGTTTGGGACAAATTCGTGCGGATGCTTCTGTAACGCGAGACAGTTTGTTAACAGATGAAGAAAAACAACTGGAAGCAGAAGAGGAGAAAAAAGAAACGCAAAAGATTAAAGAAAGTAATCCACCTGTGGAAAAAGAGCCACAAACAAAAGAAACTTACGGTTTAAGTAAAGATGAGCTGTTTTTCTTAATGTCCTTACTAACTAAAAAGTCATGGCAGGATTACGTTAAAAAGCGCCATTTAATGGCTTCAATTTTAGCGGATAATATTAATGATAAGTTATTCGATGAAATCGGGGATGCCGTTATCGAGTTCAATGATCAAGACCAACCAGAAATTATTGCTGATTATTTGCCGGATTTAGAAGAAATGTTTTTATCAGATGAAGGAGAATGATGAAATGCCAGAAAGAAAACGCAGAGTACCAAAAAGAATAGCTCAAACAGTTTTAAATTCTTTAAAAGGTGGAGTTGTACCGCGAATTGGCCTTCCTTATATTACTGTTGGTCGAAAAGCAGAGATTGAAGCCTTGCTTCATGATGTTGATGTAATTTCTGAAGGTGGTGCATCTTTTCGCTTTGTTGTAGGGCGCTATGGTTCTGGAAAAAGTTTTTTGCTACAAACTATTCGTAATTATGTAATGGATAAAAATTTTGTCGTTGTAGATGGTGATTTATCCCCAGAACGACGTTTGCAAGGCACTAAAGGACAAGGACTTGCGACATACCGTGAACTTATTCAGAACTTATCCACAAAAACGCGCCCTGAAGGCGGTGCATTAACCCTAATTTTGGATCGCTGGATCAATTCTGTGCAATCAGAAGTTGCTCAAGAAACAGGACTTAGTGATTCTGATCCTAAATTTACTACCGAAATGGATAAGAAAATTTATGCGGTAATTGCCAACTTGAACGAAATGGTACATGGTTTTGATTTTGCCAAATTATTAAATATGTATTATCACGCCTATCTTGAAGGTGATGACGAAACTAAAGCCAAAGTAATTAAGTGGTTCCGTGGTGAATATGCACACAAAACAGAAGCTAAAAAAGAGTTAGGCGTTAGCATTATCATTTCAGATGATGATTGGTACGAATACTTAAAACTTTTCGCAGCCTTTTTCAGACAAGCAGGCTATGCTGGTTTGATGATTATGATTGATGAATTGGTCAATATTTATAAGATACCAAATTCAATTAGTCGTCAGTACAATTATGAGAAGATTTTGACCATGTACAATGATACTTTGCAAGGCAAAGCCAAATATCTTGGTATTATTATGGCTGGGACTCCACAGGCTATTGAAGATCGGCGCCGTGGCGTTTATTCATACGAAGCTCTCCGTTCTCGTCTTTCAGAAGGTAAATTTTCTAAAGCTGGAGCACGAGATATGTATGCACCTGTGATTAAGCTTGATCCATTGACTGCCGAAGAAATGTTGGTTTTGACAGAAAAGTTAGCGGATATGCACGCCAATCTCTATGGCTATGAACGTACAATTACTGACGATGATTTAGCAAAATTTATCAAGATTGAATATGCTCGCATTGGTGCCGATACTAATATTACGCCTCGTGAAGTTATTCGTGACTTTATTGAACTTCTCGATATTGTTTGGCAAAATCCCCAAACCAATATTGAAGAATTGCTCAATTCAGATCAATTTTCTTATACCAAGTCTGAAGCAGTGTCCGACAAGAAGGATGAAGATTATACAGAATTTACAATTTAGAAAAGGAAACTAGCAATGGACGTTTTTGATCATTATGCACCCTTTATTCAAAATTATATTTATGAGCATAATTGGCAGACTTTGCGTCCGATTCAAGTTGCAGCGGCCGAAGAAATATTTGAAACGGATCATAATGTGCTTTTGTCGGCATCAACGGCTTCAGGAAAAACTGAGGCAGCTTTTTTTCCAATTTTGTCAGAAATTTATGAAGAACCCAGTGATTCAATTCAAGTTTTGTATATTGCGCCATTGAAGGCATTAATCAATGATCAGTATGATCGTTTAACGGATTTGTGTGTTGATACGAATATAAAAGTTTGGCGCTGGCATGGGGATGTTGCCCAATCCCAGAAGAGGCGCATGTTAAAAAAGCCATCAGGAATTTTGCAAATAACGCCTGAATCTCTTGAAAGTTTCATGATCAATAAGCATATGGATATTCCGCGACTTTTTCATGGTTTGAAATTTATTGTCGTTGACGAGCTTCATTCTTTTCTTAGAAGCGATCGTGGCGGGCAAACTTTTTCTCTAATTGAAAGAATTTCAAAATTAGCCAATATAAATCCACGCCGAATTGGCCTTTCTGCAACGATCGGTAATCTTGATGCAGCAAGTAAATTTCTGGGAGCAGGCAGTAGACACGCGACAGTTGCTCCGAAAGTTCAAAATGATCGCCAAGTTTGGCGACTTTCAATGGAGCATTTTTATCAAACTAATCCACAGGCCGCCAGCGAAGATTTTGACCCAGCAGAAATTGTCGAACCAAAAACCGATAAAGCTCCGGCTCTAGCTGATCCAGGAATTGGCTATATTTTTGAACATACTCGTGGCAAAAAGTGCTTGGTTTTTACAAATAGTCGTGAGGAATGTGAAGCTGTTTGTCAGGAACTTAGAGAATATTGTCGCTACAATCATGAGCCTGATCGCTTTCTAATTCATCATGGTAATTTGTCGCCGGCCCTTAGGGAGACAGCCGAACAGGCGATGAAAGATGAAGATTCTTACATGACGACATGTGCGACAGCCACTTTGGAATTAGGAATCGATATTGGAAAACTAGAGTCAGCTTTTCAAATTGATGCACCGTTTACTGTCTCGGGCTTTTTGCAAAGAATGGGAAGAACCGGACGACGTGGTGATCCGCCAGAAATGCACTTTGTCATGCGTGAAGAGCATCCTGAATCTAGAACTATGCTTCCAGATTTAATTCCATGGTCGCTTCTTCAGGGGATTGCTTTGGTTCAGCTTTATATCGAAGAAAAATGGGTTGAGCCACCTGAACCTAATCGTTTGCCGTACAGTCTTTTATACCATCAAACGATGAGCACGCTTGCTTCAAGTGGAGAAATGACTCCGGCTGAACTTGCTTCACGCGTTTTGACTTTGTCATATTTTCATAATGTTAGTCAAGATGATTACAAGGTATTATTAAGACATTTGCTTAAAACAGATCAGATTCAGCGAACGGAAAATGGCGGTTTGATTTTGGGCCTTGCTGGTGAAAGAGTTGTGAATAACTTTAAGTTTTATGCCGTTTTCCAAGAAAATGAGGAATTCAGTGTTCATGCCGGCAGTGAAGAATTGGGAACGATCGTTAAGCCGCCTCCTGTTGGAGATAAAATTGCGATTGCAGGCCGTGTTTGGGTAGTCGAATATATTGATCGCAAGCGGCATCAGGTTTATTGTCATGGTGTTGAAGGCAGAATTCCCGCTTATTTTGGGGATGTTCCAGGTAATATTCATCCGCATATTTTGCATAGAATGCGAAAGATTTTAAATGAAAAAACAATGTATCCATATTTGATGAAAAATGCGAAGGCGCGTTTGACGCAAGTGCGTGATACTTGTAATATCGCGGGGTTACCACAGAAGCAATTGATTAATTTAGGCGGGAAAATGTGGGCATTCTTTCCGTGGACTGGTTCGTATGCCTTTTTAGCATTGGAACGTTTAATCAGGATAAAATGTAGCGATCGTTTGAACTTGCGTGGTTTTAATTCATCGCGTCCTTATTATATGGAATTTGCGATGGATGCAACTGAAGAAGAATTTTTCAAAATTTTGAAAGAGGAAGCTGCAAAAGATTTCAATCCAATGGATTTAGTTTATCCAAAAGAAGTGCCTGTGTTTGACAAATATGATGAATATTTGCCTGATGAATTAATTCGTAAAGAGTTTGCGGAAAGCGTGCTTGATGTTAAAGAAATGAAAGGGTGCGTTGCACAAATGTAAAAGCCAGAGTCAAGCGACTCTGGCTTTTTATGCTTGCCAATTATTACTTTATTAGCCATAATTTTCAAAACACTTATACATGTATCTTAAATGATATGCGATGAATATACAACAAAATTACAATTTAGAATTTACTTTTCTGACATGACGGAGAACGGATTGATAGATAATTAACCAGATAATTCCATATGCAATCCAATATATAATTGAAAAAATGCTAAAACCTGACCAATTTCGTGGAATCCAAGCATTTATGAAGTAAAAGAAAAGTAAAGAGACATAGATAACCAAGCTTTGAATTAAAGTTGCCTTGCCTAATGATAAGCGCTCAATTTGATATACAACGCCTATGCCACCCTCAATGAACCCAATTAATAAACTGGAAATAATCGCTAAGTTTAAAGTGGGAATAGGAATACTATGGACAATATTTGCTTGATTAAGACCGAGATAGATAAATACTAAAATAATTGGCCCAAAGCCCATAGCGATTAATCCACGTAAACAGAAAGTTTTAAAGTATCTCATGATTCAAGCTCCTTTCTAATTTGAGAGAAACATCGTCTAGAAACATAATCACTAATACCGTTTTTCATAATGACATTTACACCTGTACCAGAAATAACATTGAAGCGTTCGATTTCGTGGCGATTTACAATGCTAGACTTATTTATTTTCCAGAAATAATCAGGTAATTTTTGAGCTATTTGGTAAAGACGCTCCTTAAGAAGATATTTTTTATTCTCCTTAGTTATGAGATATAGTTTTTCAGAAATTATGGTAATGAACGCAATATTTTCGAAAGAAATTTGCACCAAATCATTATCATCGTAAGCAATAAGTTTATTTGAATTTCCTTGGCTTAATACAAATTCTTTTAAATCGTTCGAAAAAGTTGATTCTTGGTGAAGTTGAGCAGTAACTTTTTCTTCTTCGTGAGGTGTAATTAATAAATGGAATTTCATTGGAATCCTCCTTTCACTTTGAAGTATATATAAAAATGTAAAAAAATACTTGGTAATTACAATTATCGGTTAATTTTTAAAAGTAATCGGCAGTATTTTCTTCTGTAAGCATATTTAGTGACAAATTCTTGTCGTAGCATTACATTATAGCTAGTAATTATTACTTACTATTAGTGAGGAAGGATTTATGAAAAAAGTAAAAAATATGATTATTGGCTTTGGTAAAGGCGGAAAAACTTTGGCTAAGTTTTTAGCACAAAAGGGTGAAGAAGTTTTAATCATTGAAAAATCTAATCAAATGTATGGCGGTACCTGCATCAATATTGCTTGCCTTCCTTCAAAGCGTCTAATAATTGAAGCGGCAAATGGTGTTGAGTTTACTGATGCGATTAACGGTAAAAATGAAATGACCGCATTTTTGCGCGATAAAAATTATCATATGTTGGCTGATGAACAAACAGTAACTGTTCTTGATGGAGAAGCTCACTTTATTGATGATCATCAAATTGAAGTGCAAACGGCAGATGGCATTAAGCAATATGAAGGTGAAAGAATTTTTATCAATACAGGAGCACTTCCAAATATATTGCCGATTCCCGGTCTTCAAAACAGCAAATTTGTTTTAGATTCAACACAGGCAATGGATGAAAGCAGCTTGCCTAAAAAGTTAGTCATTATTGGTGCAGGTTATATTGGTCTTGAATTTGCTTCAATGTTTGCGGAATATGGTTCAGAAGTAACTGTTTTGGATAATCATACTGATTTCATGCCACGTGAAGATACTGATATTTCAGCAATGATTAAACAGAATTTAGAAGAAATTGGCGTAAAGTTCGAATTAGGAGTTAAGATTCAAAAAGTTGTCGATCATCAAGATAAAGCCGAAGTTGTTTATGAAAAAGATGGGCAAATTTTGACAGCTAAAGGTCAAAGAATTCTTGCAGCTACGGGCAGAAAACCTAATACTGAGGGATTGGATTTAGAAAATACGCATATTAAAACTACTGATCGTGGTGCAATCGAAGTAGATGATTATCTTAGAACAAGTGTGGATAATGTGTGGGCAATTGGCGATGTAAAAGGTGGCTTACAGTTTACTTATATTTCTTTAGATGATTTTAGAATTATCAAAGATCAACTATTTGGGGATGGCAAACGTAAAGTAAGCGATCGAATTAATGTACCATATAGCGTCTTTATTGAACCGGCATTGTCACAAGTGGGGTTGAATGAGAAGCAAGCAAAAGAAAGAGGAATTGAATACGAATTAAAGAAATTACCTGTTGCTGCTATTCCTAAGGCTAGAGTAGCTAAGGACCCAAGAGGATTATTTAAGGCATTAGTTGATCCAGCAAGTGGTCAAATTTTAGGTGCTACTTTGTATGGTATTGAATCATATGAATTAATTAATATGATTTCGTTAGCAATTAATCAAAAAATCCCAGCAAGTGTGCTTAGAGATCAAATTTACACTCATCCGACTATGAGTGAAGCATTTAATGATTTATTTAAATAAGTTAAAAGTAATTGGTGTATTTTGCCAATTGCTTGTTGATTGTTATATACTTTTAGTAAGTAAATGGAAAGAAGTAAATTTATGATTCATAATTCAACAATTGATACCCAAATTAATCATCGTTCAATCAGAAAATTTAAAGATCAAACTTTAAATAAGGAACAACTCACAACTTTATACACGGTCTTCCAGCGTACAGCGACAAGCATGTTCATGCAAAATGCTTCGCTTCTTCATATTACGGATCCTGATAAAAAGAAGAAAATTCAGGAGCTTTGTGGTCAAAATTATGTTGGTGCAGAAGGCGACTTATTTATTTTTGTCGTAGATTTGTACCGCAACCAGCAAATTCGTAAGCAATTAGGTAAAGATGATGGCCGTGTTCACACAACTGATATTTTCTTCCAAGCAATGGAAGACACGCTTTTAGCATTTCAAAACGTAGCTAACGCTGTGGAGAGCATGGATTTAGGCTATGTGCCTCTTGGTACAGTGAATGATCATCCTAAGAAAATGCTGGCTACGCTTGACTTACCTAAGCTTACTTTTCCTGTTTTAGGGATGCAGGTTGGCGTGCCTGATCAAAAGCCACAATTAAAGCCAAGATTGCCACTTGAATTTACCTGCTTTGAAGATGAATATAAGAAGGATTTTGATGTTAAAGATTTGGCTGATTACGATAAAGTAGTAACTACTTACTATGACTTGCGGGATGCCAATCGAAGAATTGATTCTTTCACTAAACAAATCACAGGTGCAAAACTCAATAATCATGAAACTGATCGAGATGAATTGCCTGAACTTCTTCACGCTCAAGAACTTTGCTTGGATTGGAAGTAAACCCTAGTATTAAGAATATTGAACCTAACATGTAAATTTGGTATAATTTACATGTTACGGGTATGCTGATTTAGCTCAGTCGGTAGAGCGTTTCCCTCGTAAAGAAAAGGTCGCCAGTTCGATTCTGGCAATCAGCACTCAGAGTACTAACAAAAAGCGTTTCTAGATAATTCTAGAGACGCTTTTTTTATTTTTGATAATATTATCCGTAAATTCGTTTAATTTGTTTGAAGCCTGTTTGAAAACCATCTTCAAGTTCAGGTAAATCTAAAAATTTTATATATTCAATTATACGTTGTATTTCTATGTCATTTTTTGTTTCTATATAATTAATATAAGCTTGAAACATTTTTGCATGTATCTTTTCATATGCATGCCGATCTGAAATTTGTAGTTTATTAAATTTATTAAGTAATAATTGAGCCTTTTTATAATCTTTTCGTATTAAGCTAGTTATAGCATTAAGAAGAGTATTAAGGACATCATCGTACCATTTTCTATTGAATATTTTTTCATTGTTTGAGTAATTGATTAATGAAATAGATAAACGATAAATACTTGATGAATCTAACAATCCTAAAGTATTACCAAAATAAAAAAGGTATTCATAGTTCCATTCGTCAATATTTATTAAATTTGATGTTAATTGATTTATTTCTTTATAATTTAAAAGATTTTCATTAAATAAGTCATTATAGAAATTACAAGCTATGCAAGATTCAAAGAATGAATTTATATCTTGAGGATTTGATCTATATTTTGCTATATTTTCTAAAGCATATTTATGTAATGCCTGTTTATCACTTTTTACATAAGCTATGTTAATTTTGTTGGCTATTCTGTACAGTTGTGAAGAAGTAATAGTTTCTAAAAATTCCATTGGCTGGATGTGTATTCGTTTTAAAAGTAGAAGAACTTGGTTAAAAGATAAATTGTCTTTTCCTTGTTCCCATCTTTGAAGACTAGATTTAGATGTGATGCCATTAGCTGCCTCAACTAAAGTTATATGTTGCCTTTTTCTTAAATTACGAAATTTTAATCCATATTTATTATTCATAGTATTTGCCTTAATTATAATTTTGATTAAATATATCTTACCTCCCTAGATACAAAAAAATTATTATTTTCCCAATACAGGGAATAAAAAGAAAAATAAATTTAAAATAGTAAAAAGGATTTATAAATCAATATTTATATCTAAAGATTATCAATTCTTTTTTAATACATTATGGATAAGATTGGCTTTAATAAAAATTAATAATAAATTTTCCCAGGAATGGTCAATCTTCATATTTTTATTTTTAATAATGAATATAATATAAGGCAAGCAAGATAATATTGTTTGTTTTTAGAAAGTGAGGATTTTATTATAATTCCAGCAACTAATGTCTCAGCTAATTAGAGTACAATTTAAATCATTATAGTGATAATGGTGCTAACTATTATGATTCAAGTCAATTTGCTGGTAACACAGATAGAAAAATTGTTAAAATTTCTGGGAGAAGTACAGATTCAGCTAATTGGGAAGAAGTTTCTTTAACGAATGTTTCATCGTTAAATGAAAGTGGATATTCCACCGAGTTAGAGGGTATTCAACTTATTAGCGATAATGATTTAATACTTAACAGTTACATATCATAGAATTCTGATGCTTTAACTTATGTGAACAGAATTAATTTACAAAGTTAACTGGACTTCTAATATTTAAATAGATTATCTATAAGTTTCTAGTCAGCTAGACAACTGATTGGAAACTTTCTTTATATATTTATATTGACCGAAAGGAATGATTTATATGAAAAAAACAAAAATTATTGGCTTGACTGCAGCTGCACTTTTGGCTGTCGCACCAATTGCTTCAACTTCAATCGTAAGTGCCGCAGATGCTACACAGACAGGCAATACAGTTACACAAAATACTAATACAAATCCAATTTCAGATTTTCCAATTGCTATTCAATTTACCCAAGACGGCAAGACGCAAAGCATTAATCCGGATGGGATGTACTTCCAAGTATCTCCAAATTCCAGCTTCAATCCTACAGAATTTACTGGAAGCAACGGCAATCAATTTAAGATTGTTGCTGCTAATAATCAAAAGGTGACCGTTGATTCTAACACAGTTGATACGTCAAAGGCTGGCAGCGTTGGAACGGTAAAGTTGACTGTTGGAACGGATACTGTAACCTATAAGATTTTCGTAGCGCCAACGGGACAAAAGACACTTAATATTGCTCCTCGTCAATGGATTAAGGCTTTAGGAGATTCGAATATATTCTTTAGTCAAGGCCAAAAAATTTATGTAGGCAATAATACTCAAATTATTAATGGCATATCATATTCTCCAATTTCTTCTGTTTCTCAAGAAGAAGCCAACAGCAAGGCAAAGGGCTGGCTGGTTGAAACCAAATATTTAGCCAATGAAACTCCTGCTCCAGAAACTGTTGAAAAAACTGTAATGCATAAGGCTTTGGTTTACGATGATGTTGGCGGATCAAAAGTTAGACACATAGCTGCTTTTACAACCGTAACAGTTGATCAAGAAATTAAAACAATTCAAGGTACAAGATATTATAAGATTTCTGATCGTCCAGATTATCTCAAGGTTTCAAACATTGACGGCACCAAGCGTACTTTAACCAAGAATGCCTACATCTACGCAACAAGCAAGCGTCGTGCAGACAGAACAGTTCTTAAAAAGGGCGAAACAATCACAACATACGGTGGCTCATACAAGTTCAAGAACGGCAAACGTTACTACAGAATTGAAGGCGCCACAGCTACTAACAAGCGCTATGTTAAAGTAGCAAATTTTGAATAATCCCTAGGCTCACATAAGAAAGTAATAATCACAATGAAAAGAAGCTAAATTTTCATTAGCTTCTTTTTTGCTATATATCATCTTTAAAATGCTTATTGTAAACCACCATGCTAATAGCCAAAAGCAGAATAGAAACAGAGTTAATCAAAATGTCCTCTATATTGCCGTGAGCCGTAAGTAAGTTTCTGGTTAATGCCGTTACGCCCAAACCTAACAAAAAGTTAATACTTGTGTGGCCATGATGCATTAAAGCCGAAATGGTCATTGCTGTAAATTCAAATAGTAAGAAAAAGACAATTACCTCATCTAAAATTTTGTTATTGCTGGACGTAATTGAACCGGAAATAACTTCCTGAACTAAAGGAACAAGTTCTCTGAATAAAGCAAAAATTAAAATAATTCCTAGAATTGCCATTGCTAATATAAGCAATCCCTGTAAAAGATGACCAAATTGTTTAGTTATTTCTTCAAGTTTTTTCATATTTTTTCCTCGCTAACAATATTATACCTAAAAGTATTAGTTAAAAGTTTGGAGTTACCCGCCCAAAAATTATTGCTTATTAAAAATTAGTTTGCTAAGATAATAGCGTAAAAAGTAAATATTCCCACCGGGGAAAAATAAAGCGAGATAGCGCCTGTTTTCATTAGGTCTTTGAAGAGAACAGCGACTATCTCGTTTTTTGTTTTGGAAAGGAAAAGTATAATGGCTTGGATTTATTTAATTATTGCAGGAATTTTTGAAGTAGTGTGGTCAACTTTTATGAAGCTTAGCCACGGCTTCAGTATTTTATCTTATTCAATTCTTACTATTGTAGCATGATCCTTAGTTTTGCGGGCCTGATTATTGCCACTAAGCATTTGCCAATTAGTATTGCGTACCCAGTTTGGACAGGAATCGGCGCAGTTGGTTCAGTTCTGGTCGGTATTTTTCTATTTCACGAAGACCTTAATTGGATCACGCTCTTATTTGTAGGGCTTTTAATAGTAGGAATTATTGGAATTAAAATTACTTCTGGTGAATAGTTAAATGACGTTGAAGTGTTTCAAAGCATTATAAATACCGTCTTTATCAATATCATCAGTAACATAATCAGCGGTCTTTTTAACTTCTTCGATACCGTTGCCCATAGCTACACTTGTGCCGGCATGTTTAAGCATTTCTAAATCATTATCACCATCGCCAAAGACAATAATTTCGTCCTCTTTTAAGTCAAAATGCTTCATCATTTTTTCGATGCCGACCATTTTACTGCCGTCTTTAGGGATGATGTCAAAGCCAAGGGGATTCCATTGTGTTAATTTACAATTTGGAAGTTTAGCAATTAACTGTCTAGCAAGGGTTCCATCACCATAAGTCATGCATTGATAAATTTTCTTACCATTATATGTACCGATATCTGGCAAAGGTGACAAAATTCGCTTCAAAGTAATTTTTACATCATCATTGATAAAGTTGATAAAAATCTTGTCTTCTTCAACCATATTGACAGTGATCTTTTTATCGGCAAATGCTTGTGCCAAAATTTTAGTATCATGTTCATCAATTGGATTATCGAAAATGATTTTTTGATCTTTGTCTAATCCAATTTGACCATTCAGTGTAACGTAGCCATCAAATTTTAAATCTTTAACTGGCATGCGGCGCAATTCTAAAATGTGGCGTCCAGTTGCCGTGAAAATTTTAATACCGTTTTTGTGCATTTCGTCAAAGGCACACTTGGTACTTTCTGGCACGCTATTGCTTGTATGAGAAAAGAGGGTCCCGTCGACGTCGAAAAATGCTGCTTTAATTGTCATGATAATTCTTTCTATTCTATGTATTTCTATATCAATATCAAAAAAAGAGAGTTGGGTGATTCACCCAACTCCTTTTTGTCAGGAAACTAAATAATTAGTCTTCCTTCTTAGCTTCGTTCATAGCTTTCATGATTGAAGGGTTCTTTGAGTGGCAATCCTTAATCATTTGCAAGTCTTCTTCACTTAATTCAACAACATATTTAGTCATAATTAATTCCTCGCTTTTTGAAATTTACACTTTCAATTATATTACTTACATCATATAAATCCATGTTATTAACTAAAAAACTTGAATTTGACGATATAACAATTTTGAAAAAACAGATATTCGCCATGTAATTATTGCAAAATTGAAATGAAAAATATAGCAAAATACATAGCGAACATAAGTGCTTTTTGCTTAAAAATTAGTTATAAATGTTGATGTAACAACATCTTATAGTACAAAAAGCAATTTTTATAAATATTACAAATGTTACAAAAATGTCACATTCGGTAATATTTTCTTAATGCTTGAGTGATATTCCTGTTATGGTTCTGAAATTTTCTCCCTGTAATATATAGGCTGTCAATTGGAAAGACAGACAAACATAAACAGAATTCAAATACTTTAACTTTTAAGGAGAGAATTTTTTTGAAAATCAAATCTATCTTAACCAAGTCAATTACAGCAGCTGCTTTTACTTTAGTAGGTGCTGTCGCAATGAATAACGTTAACAACAATGACGTTCAAGCTGCTGTTGTTCAAAACGATGCAGCAGTTTACACAACTCACACTTCAGCTACTGTATACAACAACTACGAAAATGGTCAAGCTACTGGACAAGTTTTAGCAGCAAATACTTCATGGAAAGTTATCAAGACTGCTTACGATGCACAAGGAAACAAGTGGTACGATCTTGGTAAGCACCAATGGGTTATGGCTGAAAAGCATGAAACTGTTAAGGTTTCAGCTCCAAAGGCTCAAGTAAATACTGTAAACAACACAAACACTCAAACTGTTTCAAACAATGCTTCAGTAACTACTAATACTTCAAACGTATCTTACACTTCAAATGCTTCAGGTTCAGAAGCTAGTGCAAAGGCTTGGATTGCAGGTCGTGAATCAGGTGTTCATACGGTGCAAGAAATGGTCAATACGTTGGTAAGTACCAATTATCAGCATCATACCTTAATGGTGATTACTCAGCTGCTAACCAAGAAAGAGTTGCTGACAACTATGTAAAGGGCCGTTACGGTTCATGGTCAGCTGCTAAGAGTTTCTGGCAAGCAAATGGCTGGTACTAAAATTAAATAGATAATTATGTAGAAAGGGATTTAAGAAAGGGTAGTTCTTAAATCCTTTTTTCATTAAGATATAGTCAGATGAAAATAGTGACTAGAATGTTGGAGAAAATATGAATTTTAAGAAAACACTGACAGCAGTAACTATTGCTTTGGGATTAACTGTTGGAATGCAAACAATTACTGAAAGTAGCAATTTGTTTAATCCTCAAACTGTTCAAGCTGCAAGTAAAAAATATGTAAAAGCTAAAATGAAACTGCCTAAAGGCTACACACGGTCAGCGCTTCTTAAAGCATATCAGGGCAAGCCTAGTGCTAGTTTTATTAAGGCTTCAATGAAAGGTATGAAGGACAATGACTTCAGCCGTATTAAGCTGGTGAAAGTGCCCGTGATAATAAGACTAAAATCAATATTAATAAGCTGACTGCTAAGCAAAAGAAAGAACTAGCAAATTTTGCTTTAAAAATGATTAATGAAGCTCGAGCTGATTTAAAATTAAAACCTTGGAAGTATAGTTCTGGCGTTCAAACTTTGGCAAACGATATTGCAAAAGAATATACGCAAAATAAACGTGGAATTAACAATGGCAGTCACTATGTTCCCGGTATTGTCCGTGCTTGCCAAAAAAATGGTTTAAACTTAGAAGATAATTATGTAGAAGATATGGCCGGATTCACTTCTCCAACTCCTAAGATGACGATGACCGCAATGAAGAAAAACATTTACTTTGGTTTAAAACAAATGATGTTTGGCTATGTTGGCAGCAATGAAAAAGGCCGCAACAAGAAGAACAATTATCGTGAATGGGAGCATGCCGGTGATTTATTTAACACGCAGGGTTCTAAAAATACGGATGGTGATTATAATTACTTTGGCTTTAGCGTGTCTAAAAACGGTAAAGTTTACTCAATGCATTTTATCAGTGTGCCAACTTTTGTAGTGAACAGCAGTAAATACAATTTATCTTTTAGACCTTAATTATGAAAAGTGCATCAAATGATGCGCTTTTTTTGTTATAGTAATTACGAGAATAAGCGGAGGATAAAAATGACAAAAACAATTTATTTAGTAAGACATGGCCAAACTTATTTTAATTATTACCACAAGGTACAAGGCCGTTGTGATTCCCCATTAAATGAAACAGGAATTCGTCAAGTAGAAACTACGCGTGATTATTTTAAGGAAAATAATATCAACTTTGATGTCGCTTTTTCATCAACACAAGAACGTGCTAGTGATACGCTTGAAATTATTACTGATCACAAGATGAAATACACTCGTTTGAAGGATTTACGCGAAAAATGTTACGGCATCTTTGAAGGTCGCGATGAATTCCTTTTGCCATGGAATTATGGTAACGATAATGTCGATCCAACTATGGAACCTAATGAAGAAGTAGTGGCTAGAATGCGTCGTGCTGTTTTGGAAGTTCTTGATGGCATGGAAGATGGTCAAACTGCATTGGTTGTTGGTCATGGCGATATTTTAGCAAGATACGTGCGCGATGCAACCGAAAATAAAGATTTTGCAGGTTTTGGCAATGCCAGTGTTGTTAAGTTGACTTTTGAAGGAGAAAAGCCACATTACGAAAGTTATGTCTGGCCAGCAGAGGAAGTTAAATAAACAAAAATGACGGCAAGCTTATATTTAATGCGACATGGTCAAACAAGATTTAATGCTCAGCATCGCATGCAAGGCAGTTCGGATTCCCGCTTAACTAAATTGGGTGTTAAGCAAGTGGAAGCCACGCGTGATTATTTCATTAAGCATGGTATTGAATTTAATAAAGCATATTGTTCAACACAGGAGCGTGCTAGTGAAACACTTGAAATAGTTACTAATCACCAGCTAGATTATGAGCGAATCAAAGATCTTCGTGAAAAAGATTATGGCTTTTTTGATGGTAAGAAAAATTTCTTGTGGGTATTTCATCATTTTCTAGTTCGTCCAAAAGTTGAAGATAATCATGATGTTGTTGAACGCATGGAACGTGGAATGAATTTAGTTTTGCGGGATGCACAAGATGGCGATAAGATTTTGGTTGTGGGCCATGGCGATAGTCTTAGTCAGTATATTCGTGCTAAAAGTGGAAATACGAAATTTAAAGGATTTCAGAATGCTCAGTTTGTAAAACTGGTGACTGATGGTCAAACTATTGATTATGATAGTACGGTGTGGCCAGCAAAAAATGTAAGATTAGGCTTAAGTGAATAAAAGTAACAAAAAGCTTGGGACTCCATGTCTCAAGCTTTTTTAATTAGATTAAAATACAAATTTATCAAATACTTTGCTAATGCCATCCTCATCATTTGATGCAGTGACAAAATCGGCTTTTTCCTTTGCTTCTTTACCGCCATTTCCCATGCAGACGCTTGTGCTAGCAAAGTCAAACATGGTAATATCATTTCTTTCATCACCAATAGCCATAACCTCATCGGCAGAAAGATTTAATTTGTCGCATAATTGTTTCAGTGCAGCACCTTTATTAACGTCAAAGTGAAGAAGTTCAAGGAAGTGGGCCTCAGCTCTGACCACGTAAAGTTCTTTGCCAAATTCCTTTCTAACTAAAGGTTCAACTTGGTCAAGCAAGTTAGGGTCACCAACGAAGCATCCCTTAGCAATACGAATCTTATTTTCATCAAGTTGATCAGGCGTACGAATGTAAAGCGGATCTTGGTTCTCATAAGCTTGTTGGTAAACCATCGGATCAACGTTGTGATCAGCTGTAATGATGCGAGAGTTTGAATCCACAATATTGAAAGGAACGTTATGCTCAATTCCAAAAGCAATCATTTTTCTGTAAAAGCTATTTGCAACTAGATTTTGACTAATAATGTCATCATCGGTGTTGCGAATGATTGCCCCGTTAAGAGTTACAACGTATTGGGCTGAACCACGAATACTCAATTCTTCCATATAATGTTTCAAGCCGTTAATAGGACGACCAGAGCAAAGGACCACTTTATACCTTTGCTCAATGCTTTTTTGACAGCTTCTTTAGTGCTAGATAAAATTTTGCTTTTTGAATTTAATGAAAAACGCCCGAAAATCCCCTTACTTTAGTGAGGGGATGGATAGGACTTGCCGCCAGAAACGGCATTGTAGATCTGGTCATTGATATACTTTTCTACTACTTCTTTAGACATATTTCCTACACTGCTAAAGTAATAGCTTGGTGACCATAAATGGCCGCCCCACATCTTACTTTGCTTAATTTCGGGATGATTCTGGAAAAATAAAAAAGCACTTCTTCCTTTGAGTGCTTTGACCACACTTGAACCTGATTTCGATGGCCTAAAGCTAATAAGCAAATGAATATGCTCAGGCATTACCTCCATTTTTTCGATTTTGATTTGATTATCTGCGGCTATTTGCTTGAGCAGGTCTTGCATTTCTTGCGCCAGGTCTTGATTATTAAAGATTTGATTGCGGTATTTAGTACACCAAATCAAATGATAGTGCGCATTATAGACGTAGTGCTTTTCATAGCCTGCGTCTTTTATTTTGTCTCTTTTATTATTCATAGTATAATCCTCTTTTGCTTATTATGTACCTGCTTACTGTTGATTATAAGATATACATAGGCTATAATCAAACTGCAATAATACGAGGAGGTGAAAATATGAAGAGAATGAGCAGTTTAGCCTACCATTTTGGCATTAAGCTTCGCTTTTATCCTAGTTCCAAACAAAAGAAAATGATCAAGCTGAACTATGATGCGCAGCGCTTTGTCTACAACTCTTATGTAGGACGCAATCGGACTAATTATCATGCTCGACGTTTTCTGGCTGCTAAACAGCACCAAGCAATGCCATTTGCTTTCTCTGCTCTCAATAGCTATGAAACCAAGCTGGCAGAAACAATAGCTGCTAATGACGAGTTATTAGCTAAACCCAAGAGCATTCGTGATGCCTATGATTTTTTGCGGGTTAAGGAAATTGATAGTTTAGCGCTTGCCAATGCTATTCAAAATTATCATAAAGCTTGGAACAATTACCGTAAAATCGGACATGGAATCCCGACTTTCCACAAGAAAAGCAGCGCTTGGTCATACCAGACTAATTGCCAATACCCCAAGCAGTCAGAAGCTTATCTTGATAACGGAACAGCTAAGTTCATTGATGTTAAACATGTTAAGTTGCCTAAGCTGGGAGTCGTCCGCATTGCTGGTTTTAGAAAACTAATTAAAGATCGTTTGCTTAATCATATTCCAACTAGAATCGGGACAGTTACAATTAAAAAGACGGCTGATGATCAGTTCTATTTATCAATGCAATTAGGCAGCGATATTTCTTTTGTCCAAGAATTGCCCACAACGCAGAGTCAAATTGGGATAGATCTTAACCTTGATAATTTCTTGACGGAGTCAAACGGATCAATGGTTGCCAATCCACGTTTTTACTGTAAAGCAAAAAAGAAGCTTGCCCGCGCTCAACGTGTGCTCTCTCGCAGACAAAGACGAGCAAAGCAAGAAGGACGCAATTTGCGGACAGCAAGGAATTACCAAAAGCAGCGCCTGGCAGTCGCTAAGCTGCATGACAAGATTCGCAGGCAGCGTGAAAACCTCTTGCAAGTCCTCTCAACTGCATTAATCAAAAACCACGATTTAGTAGTTGCCGAGGAACTAAGAAGCAAAAACATGTTAAAGAATCATGCTCTTTCTCAATCCATTTCAGATGCAGGCTGGCGCAGCTTTCTTAACATGCTGGCTTATAAAGCAGATTTATATGGCAAGCAGTTCAAGACAATTGATCCAAAATTTACCACGCAAAGGTGTCATCAATGCGGCACGATTATGGGACAAAATGGCTATTGCAAGCTTAAGCTGCAGGATCGTGAATGGACTTGTCCTGTCTGTCAGACTCACCACATTCGAGATTGGAATGCGGCAGTGAATATCTTAGAAAAAGGACAGGGAATTTGGCAGAATCCCAGAAAAGAAAAAGCAGCCTAAAACAGGCTGCAGTCCGTTAGCAACCCACGGACTCAAACGGCTTTGGTAATTGGGTGGCCTCTGCTGGTAATAGTCGTAAGATTATTAGTAGTAAGTCAAGCCTGTATCTAAGCAAGTTGGTGTTCTGGTTAGCGCAAGCTAACGAGCTACCAAGCCCCAGAATTTATTCTGGGGTAGTTGACAAGAGTACCATCTGTGTCTAGTGCAATAAGTTTAATAGCCATATTTTCCCTCCATCTGTAATCGATTTCATTATAATTCAAAAAGAAAAGCAATCATAGCTTCTAGTTACTACAATTGCTTATGAAGAGGGAAATTTAAGAGTTAAGCTAATGAAATATCTTTTTTGTTGCTTGGAATTATCGGTTTAATTTTTTTGAAAATAGCAGCATGATTTCGCTTAGCTACACGAGTATCAATATCATTTTGAATGTTTAATAAATAGTCTTCGGGAAGATTGAAATATTTACCTAAGCGAATTGATAAATCGGCAGATACTTTTTCTTTACCATCCAGTACATTTTTAATTTTTGATTCTGGAACTTGAATATCATGAGCGAGTTGGCTTGTTGAAATATGAAGTGGCTTCATGAATTCATCCCAAATAAATTCTTTCATAGTTGGTATGGGGATTAATTTTTCCATATAAAAACTCCTAATGATAATCTACAATTTCTACGTGGTAGAAATTATTATTTTGATACATAAAACAAATTCTCCATTGTGAATTAATGGCAATGCTATATTGTCCTTGACGATCACCCTCTAATTTTTCAAGATGATTTGAAGGAGGACTTCTGAGTACATTAATATTTGTAGCATGATCAATCATAATAAGCTTGATCTGTGCTTTTCGTGCTAAATAGGATGGAAATCTTTTAACGAATTTTCCTTGATAAATTCGTTTAGTATCTTTGTTTGCGAAAGATTTTATATAATTCATTGTAAACGTACTTTCTAAATATATAAACGAAAACGATTGATTTTTCCTTCCCTAATTAAGTACGCAAAAAATGGCAATAATTTTTTATATTAAACAAATTATTTGTAATCCGTCCTTGACACCGCTTACATATATTGCTAATATAATAACCGTAAAGAAGCGGATTACTGATTCGATCAGGTCTTAGCTATCATAGATAAGTAGCGTGATTTTAGCGTATACTTATTTGTGATAGCTTATTTTTTACAAAAAATTGTTAGGTGATTCGTTGATGAAATTTCTGAGAACTTTAAACAATAGTGCCGCCATAGTAGAGGATGATGGAAAAGAAGAAGTTGTTCTAGGCAAGGGAATTGGTTTTGGCCTTAAAAAAGGTGATCAAGTTGATGAGTCAAAAATAGAGCGCAGATTTATCACGGCTGATGATCAAGAAAGCTTTGATCAGGTTAAGGATATCAGCGCCTCTACACTTGATGTAACCAATAAGGCTGTCAAAATGGTTGAACCACTGCTTAATATTAAATTTAATGATTATCAATATTTAGCTTTAGCGGATCATATTGATTTTGCTCTTACAAGAGTTAAGGACAATATTGATCTAAGTGATAACAATACGCGTTGGGAAGTAAAAAATCTTTTCCCACAAGAATATGCAATTGCTAAAAAGGTTGTAAAGTTGATTAATCAAGAATTAGATGTTGAGCTTCCTGAAAGTGAATCGGTCCTAATGACTTATCACTTAGTAAATGCTTCTTCTAATGATTCGCAGGTTCAAGAAACTGTTGAAATTACCAACTTGATTTCAGGAGTTATTAATATTATTCAGCTTGATTATCAAATGGTTTTAGATACAGAATCTTTCAACTATAGTCGGTTCATTACTCACTTAAGAGCACTGTTAATTAGATTGATCAGAGATCAAAAAGCAGACACTGAAGAACTTGATCCTTCTTTACTCGGATTCATGAAGATCAAATATAATCATGCTTATGAAACCGCAGAGCGGATAGCAGTATATTTGCATTCAAAGATGGGCTGGAATTTAGGCCCGGATGACAAGTTTTATCTTGTTTTACATATTTGGCGTGTAACTAGTCGCCAAAATAAAAATTAAATACCTAGATACATTTCTGAGGTGTGTTACTAAAGATTAGGCATTAACCCAAGTTATTGTATGATAATGAATTTTTGTCTTCATTATTATGCATTAGCTTGGGTTTTATTATTTCCATGAGGGGGAAACAGATTATGGCTAACAATTATGATGACTTGGCAAAAACAATCATCAAAGATGTTGGTGGTAAAGATAATGTTAACAGTGTTGTCCACTGTACGACACGTCTTCGCTTTAAGTTAAAAGATGAAAAAAAGGCAAATGATGATGCCTTGAAAGATACTGATGGTGTTGTAACTGTCGTAAAAGCGGCAGGACAATATCAAGTTGTTATTGGTAATGAAGTTGCAGATGTTTATGACGCTGTAATTAAAGAAGGTGGCTTTGCTGGTGGCGGCGAAGTTCCAGCTGATGATGAAGACGACAATTCAAGCTTCATGGATAAAGCTATTTCATTAATTTCAGGAATCTTTACCGATATCTTAGGACCACTTAGTGCTGGAGGTATCATCAAAGGTTTAGTTGTTATGGCTGCTTCATTTGGCTGGCTTTCAAAAACTTCAGGTGCATATCAAATGCTTTATGCAATCGGAGATAGTATTTTCTACTTCCTTCCAATTTTCTTGGGTGTAACATGTGCCAGAAGATTTAAGATGAATCAATTTATTGGTTTAGCTATTGGTGGTGTTTTAACTTATCCAACAATGGTAGCTTTGGCTTCAAGCAAAACTATCTTAGGAACAATTTTCCAAGGAACGCCGTTTGCTTCAGAAATTCATACTAATTTCTTTGGGATTCCTGTTATTACCATGAACTATACTTCAATGGTTTTGCCAATTATCTTTACTGTGTGGTTCGCTTCAATTATTGAACACTGGGCAAAGAAATGGATCCCAACTGTTGTTCAAACATTCTTAGTTCCTGTAGTAACAATGATTATTGCTTTGCCTGTTGCATTTATCGTTATTGGCCCTGTAACTACTTGGGTTGGGGATGCAATCGGTGCTGTTATGTCAGCTGTTTACCACTTTAGTCCAATTTTGGCCGGCGTTATCATGGGTGCTCTTTGGCAAGTTTTAGTTATCTTCGGTGTTCACTGGGGAATTGTGGCTGTTACAACTGCTGACCTTGCTGCTTTGGGTTATGATCCAATTTTGGCCTTATCTTTAATGGTTTGTTACGCACAAGTTGGTGTTGTTTTAGCAATTATTAAACAAACTAAGGATCCAAGTTTGAAGAAGAACGCTATTGGTGCTTTCTTCTCAGGATTATTTGGTGTTACAGAACCCGCTATTTATGGTGTAACTTTACCAAGAAAAGTTCCATTTGTTTTAAGTTGTATTGGTGGTGCAGTAAGTGGCGCAATCATTGGAGCTTTTGGCTCAGTTGTTTACATGCTTCCTTCAATGGGGATTTTCGCAATTCCTGCATATACTAACCCTAAAGGTGGTTCAGGTATGCAAATTATCGGTGTTATCATTGCCGGTGTTGTTGCCTTTGTTGTAGGTTTAGTTCTTCAATTATTATTCGGTAAGAAGAGTGTTGATCAAGAATACGATGAAAAACAAGCTAAGAAAGCAGAAGAAGCTGCCCAAGCTCCAGCTGCTCCTCAATTAAATATTTCAACTGATTTAGTAAGTCCATTAAATGGTGAAGCAATTTCACTTTCAGATGTAAAAGATGAAGTCTTCTCAAGCGGTGCAATGGGTAAAGGCATGGCTATTAAGCCAAGCGAAGGTTTACTTCACGCACCTGCAGATGGCGAAATTATTATGACTTTCCCAACTAGCCACGCAATTGGCATGAGAACTAATGATGGTGCAGAAGTTTTAATGCATATTGGTATGGATACTGTTAACCTTCAAGGGAAAGGTTTTGAAACTTTAGTTAAGAAGGGCCAGCAAGTTAAGGCTGGCGATGAATTAGTTAAATTTGATATTCCAGCAATTGAAAAAGCAGGCTACACTGTAACAACTCCAATTGTTATTACTAATTCTAAGAACTATGAAGATATTAAGCCTATTGTTAATGGTGCAGTTAAGGCTGGGCAAAAGATTATGATTTTGCAAGGTGCAGATGAAAAGTCCGTACAGACTAATGTTCAACCTAAATAGCATAATAATTTTGAATAAGTAATCGCTTTCAGTTACAATAAACTATGACGATTAAAAATAGAAGGAGATAAAAGATGTCATTTCCAAAGAACTTTTTATGGGGCGGAGCTACTGCTGCCAACCAAATCGAAGGTGCATATGATGTGGACGGCAAAGGACTTTCAGTAACAGACATTACAACTGCCGGAAGTTTAAATGAGCCAAGATATTTAACTTATAAATTAAATGGCAAGATGGAAAAAGCTCCAGCTATGCCTGGTGCTGGGTTGCCAAAAGGCGCAGTCGGCGCAATCGATCCCAATGCTTATTATCCAAACCATGTAGCGATTGACTTCTACCATCACTACAAAGAAGATATTAAGATGTTTGCCGAAATGGGCTTTAAGACATTCAGACTTTCAATTGCTTGGACAAGAATTTTTCCAAAAGGCGATGAAGAAAAGCCAAACCAAAAAGGTTTAGATTTCTATCGTAGAGTTTTTGAAGAATGCAAAAAGTACGATATCGAACCATTAGTTACTATTTCTCACTACGAAGATCCACTTTACTTAAGTGAAAAATACAATGACTGGCAAGATCGTAAGATGATTGATCTTTACGTAAAATATGCCACAACTTTGTTTAAGGAATACAAGGGCTTGGTCAAGTATTGGCTTACTTTTAATGAAATTAACACAACTTTGCTTATGCTTAACGCTTTTGGTAACAATGTAACTGATGATGCTACTTATCAACATGCTTACCAAAAGCTTCACTATCAATTCGTAGCTTCAGCTCGTGCAGTCAAGGCTGCTCATGAAATTGATCCAAATTACGTTGTCGGCAACATGATTTGTGGTGTTGTTGATTATCCATTAACTTCAGATCCTGCAGATGTTTTGGCAACTCGTCACGCAATGGAAAAGAATATTTACTATTGTGGGGATGTTCAATGCAAGGGTAAATACCCAACTTATGCTAAACGTCTTTGGGATGAACATAATGTTCACCTTGATATTACTGAGCAAGATGAGAAAGACTTGGCTGAAGGTACAGTTGACATGTACACATTCTCTTACTACATGAGCAACGTTATTACTACTCATGAAGTTAAGGATAAAGTTGGCGGCAACTTCTCAGCTGGTGCTAAGAACCCATACTTGAAATACTCAGAATGGGGCCGGGCAACTGACCCAACTGGACTTCAATATTATCTTGAAGTTATGTATGACCGTTACGACATTCCAATGATGGTTGTTGAAAATGGTTTAGGTGCTGTAGATAAGATTGCTGACGATGGCAAGATTCACGATGATTATAGAATTGATTACCTTCGTGATCACATTGAAGCTATGCAAAAGGCTATTGATGATGGCGTTGATTTGATCGGTTACACAACTTGGAGCTGTATCGACCTTGTTTCTGCGGGAACTGGTCAAATGTCTAAGCGTTACGGTTTCATCTATGTTGATCGTGATGATAACGGTGAAGGCAGTCTTAAGAGAATGCCAAAGGATTCATTCTATTGGTACAAGAAAGTCATTGCTTCTCACGGTGAAGATTTAGATTAAAAATAATTCCTACATGTTATTGGCTATAAGAAAATCGTTACTCAAATATGAGTAGCGATTTTTCTGTTAATTAAATTATTGACTATGCCGTCGCGTTACAGCTTATCCTTGAATTAAAGGTTATAAGGAGGAAATTCGTATGCGTAAAGATGTCCCTAAATTAAATGATCAAGTTACTAAGGAAGATTTCTTAGATATGATCGTCGAAAGCTTTCAAACTGTGATTTTTGCGACGGTAGATGATGCAGGTCACCCCCGCAGCAATGCAGCCGATATTGAGTTGCGTGAAAATAATAAATTAATTTTTTCTACTATTAAAGATGGCAACTTTCATTTAAAACCTATCAAAAAATATACAAAGAATTAAGAGTAGATCCCCAGATCGCGCTAATCAAGAAGTAATAATTTTTAGTGCGTGGGGGCATTATGCTAGTGGTAACCAAAGTTTGATTCATCATAAGTTGTAAAAAATCTAGTTTTGTAAGGATAACTCTTTTTTATTTTAATCAATTATAAAAAAAGTATAAAATAATAGATGGAAATTATAAAAAAACTATAAAATTGAAATCTGGATTATAAAAAGTGTATAAAAGAGGCTCTTATGGAAGGAAAAATGTTAAATCCCTTTATGCCTAGCTTCGGTCGTTTCCCTAAAATTATTATCGATCAACAAGAGGCATTGACTGATTATTTGACAGGATTACAAACACATGATGCTAAATATCAAACTTCTTTGGTCTACGGCGCAAGAGGATCAGGAAAAACAGTTTTTCTTTTAAACGTTCAAAGATCTTTAGAAAAATTGGATAATTGGGTATTCATTCGGTTAAACAATGGCCAAGGCAATTTGCTTTTTCAATTGATGCATGGTTTACAACGTGCTGCAGGTGTTTCATTGGTTGACCTGTTAAAAAGTGTTAAAAGTCTAAACATTATGGGGAATGGAATTACCTGGCAGACGTTACAAGAATCGCGACAGATTGATTATGATGAATATATTTCGCTTTTATTAAGTAGATTAAAGAAGCAAGGAAAATCAGTTTTAATCGGAATAGATGAAATTGAAATTAGTGATGATGTTCGAGCTTTTGGATCAGAATATCAAACATTGATTGGTGATGAATATGACCTTTCATTAATAATGACGGGGTTACCAAGTCGGATTTCAGAAGTTCAGAATGATAATACGTTAACTTTTTTATTACGTAGCAATCGTGTTTACTTATCACCATTAGATGAGGAAACAATAGCTTATAGCTATGAAAAGGCGTTTACTAAAGGTAAACGTGAAATTGATTTCATGATATTAGATGAAATGAGCCACGCAGTTAAAGGGTATGCTTATGCTTTTCAAACTATTGGTTACTATGCTTGGCGTTTTAGTCAAGAATCTTTGCAGCTTAATGAAGAGGTCTTAAGGAAAACTATTCAAGCTACAAAAATAGATCTGTTTAGAAATGCTTATGAAAGAATGTATATGGATATTTCTAAAACTGATCGTGATTTTATTAATGCAATTATTCAGGCCGGAACTGAACGAGTATCAACAAAACAATTACAGAATATTTTGCATAAACCGATTAATTATATTTCAGTTTATCGAGCAAGATTATTAGATGATCAGTTAATTACGTCACCTCAAAGAGGGGTGGTGCAATTGGCATTACCGTTTTTTGCAGAATTTGTTGAAAAGTATAATTTAGAACATTTATCTTAAAAATTTGAAAGAAGTATAAATATGAGTAAATATAATCAATTATGGCAATACATCAAAGATAACGAAAGTGGAGATTTTGACCTTTCATTTGATGCAATTGAAAAAGCAGCAGGTTTACCAATCGACCATTCCTTTTTACGGTATAAAAAAGAATTATCTAATTATGGTTTTGAAGTGGAGAAAATTTCACTCAAAAATAAGACTGTAAAGTTTCATCAATTATAGTGGCAGGAATTAAAAAGAGGTTAACTGATGTTGCCAACTCAAATTGAAGTTCGTGGTGGAAAAGTTCATAATCTTAAAAATATTAATGTAGATATTCCGCTTCACAAGTTTGTAGCTATTTCAGGACTTTCGGGTTCAGGAAAATCATCTTGCAATGGGGATTCTCTATGAAGAAGGTTCGCGCAGATATTTAGACGCACTTTCAACTTATATGAGAAGACGAATCAAGCAAGGCAGTCAGGCTAACGTGGAAAGCGTTAAGCATATTCCATCAGCTTTAGCACTTCGTCAGCGTCCAAGCGTGCCAAATGAACGAGCAACGGTTGGTACGATGAGTGAAACTTTTAACGTTCTTAGATTGATTTTTTCAAGATTAGGTTCGCCTGTTTGTCCAAATGGACACTATTTAAAGCCGAGCTTAGAAATTGCTAAGGCAATGAGTAAATCCGGTGAAGAAATGGGCCAACTTACTTGTCCTGTCTGCGGTGAGAAGTTTTATGCACCAAGTGCTGAAGAATTTGCTTTTAACTCTGATGGAGCCTGTGAAGAGTGTGGCGGAACAGGAAAGGTTCGTCAACTTGATGAAAGTAAATTGATTGTTGATGAAAATTTGACAATTAAAGATGGTGCTGTTGCTTCTTGGAGTTTGCCAGGTCGTAACTTCATGCCTAATGTGGCTGAACATGCGGGCGTGCGGATTGATGTTCCGTTTAAGGATTTAACTGCTAAAGAAAAAGACTTTGTTTTAAATGGTCCTGAGAAAAAGTACAAGATGGATTTTCTTTCGGGAACTGGTCGCGTCTTTCATGATTTTAATGCTTTGTATGAAAATGCTCACCAAGCCGTTATTCGTTCTGCCCAGACGAGCAAGAGTGAACGTGCGCAAAAGCGAATCGCAGAATTCTTTACTTATTCAACTTGCCCGGTTTGTCATGGTTCACGCTTGAAGCCAAAACTTCTTAAGCAGCTTGTTGGTGGAAAAAACATCAATGAAGTTGCCAACATGCAGCTGGGTAATTTGCCTGCTTGGCGTGATGAAGTTTTAGCTAAACTTCCTGATGATATGCAAAAAATGTCCAAGGCTGTGTTTAACGAAATGATTGAAAATCTTCAGCCTTTGCTTGATTTAGGTTTGGATTATTTAACCATGGCGCGTAGCGGCAATACCTTATCAACAGGAGAACTACAAAGAATTCAGTTAGCGAGAACGCTTCGCACGGAAACAACAGGCGTCTTGTATGTTTTGGATGAACCATCTATTGGTCTTCATCCAGCGAATGTTGATGGTTTGATTAAGGTTTTAAGAAAATTGGTTGCGCAAGGCAATTCTTTAGTTGTGGTTGATCATAACGTTGATATTATCAAGGCAGCCGATCAAATCATCGAAATCGGCCCCAGATCAGGTGAGCTTGGTGGTAAGATTTTAGATCAAGGTACACCTGATGAGATCAAGCAGGACAAGCAGTCACTCATTCGACCATATCTTGATAGCACGGCGAAACTTTTTGCAAGAAAAGTTGCGACAAAGTTAATACTGAGCAAATAACTTTTGAAGTTGATGATTACTTTAACCTGAAAAATGTGAAGGCCGGTATTCCAATAAATCAAATTACGGCTGTAACAGGCTTTTCTGGTGCGGGGAAGACAAGTCTTATTTTGGATAGTTTGGTTCCCGCGATTAAGGCGCAAAGCAAAAAAGAAGCTTTGCCAAAGCAAATCAAGAGTTTTAATTCTTCCATTAATAATGTCGTTAGTGTCGATGCTTCCCCAATTGGCAAAAGTACGCGCTCAACGGTCGCAACTTACACTTCGATTATGGATAATTTGCGAAAATTATTTGCTCGGCAAGAGTTAGCGAAAAAACGTCATTATACAGCTAGCTGGTTTTCTTACAATAATAAGCAGGGGGCTTGCCCTACTTGTGGCGGAACAGGAATCATGACGCTGGATATTCAATTCTTGCCGGATATGGAACAGACTTGTTCAACTTGTCATGGCGATCGTTTTGATAAGAAAATTGAAGATGTTAAATGGAACGGGATGTCCATTGTCGATGTTTTGAACTTAGATGTTAATGAAGCCTTGCCAATTTTTAAAAAGGTACCGAAGATTGAGCAAGAATTAAAACTTCTCAAGGAAGTGGGCTTGGATTATCTTCATTTGGGTGAAAGCACGCCAACGCTTTCTGGTGGTGAAGCACAACGCTTGAAGCTTGTTACGCACCTTAGTCATAAGCAAAATGACACCTTGTTTGTCTTTGATGAACCAACGATTGGTCTTCATCCTTTAGATGTGAAGACTTTGACTGAAGTTATGCAAAAGTTGATTGATCAAGGCGCAACAATTATCACAATCACGCATGATATGAATTTAATGGTTAATGCAGATTATCTTTTAGACTTGGGACCACGTGGCGGTGAAAACGGCGGACAAATTGTCGCTCAGGGCCGTCCAGGTGATTTGATTAAAGATCCACAAAGCTTGACTACGAAATATTTAGCCGAATACTGGCAACAATTTGAATAATCTCAAAAATTATCTCTCATTTTTTCTAAAGAACATTAGAATAAAAGAGGAGATAATTTTTATTTATTAGAAGGCGTAAAGAATGGATAATAAACCTATTTTTAAAATTACAAAATTAAACATTAAAAAAGAAGATCGTGCTGGCTTTATTAAGGAACAAGAAGCTGAACTTGAAAACTCAATTCCAGCTGAAGAAGGAACTTTGCTCTTTGCCAGCGGTCACGAAGATGCCCAAGGCTTGGAAAACTATGTTGTTGAACTCTACCGTAATCCTAAGGCTTACGAAGCTCACAGTATGGCAAATTACTTTGATCACTATGACAAGACAATTAGTGATATGACAGTTGACAAAAAAGTTTACGATTTGAACGGCGAATGGATTACTACTAAGCCTAAGGAAGCTCTTGATGCTTACGCAAACAATTTTGTCATTCGTGTTGCTAAGGTTGAAGTTGAAGACGGCAAGCATGATCAATTCGCTGCAACTGTAAAGAAGGAGATGCGTCGTGCTATTGCTCAAGAACCTGGCGTTGAAATTTTAATGGCTGGTTCTAACAAGGAAAACGAAAATGAATGGTTGTTCTTCGAAGTTTACGCAAATGACGAAGCCTATGACAAGCATGTTAAGAGCAAGTGGTTCATTGACTACATTAAAGGCAGCGAAGACATTGTTAAGGACAAGCAACTTCATGAATTAGTTCGCGATGTAATGGCAACGCAAGGCCCAATCGTTATGGACTAAATAATTAAGAAATAGTAGAAAGGCATTGGAAGGTGATTCTAATGCCTTTTTTGATGCTTTGGAAAATTAATTCAAAAAAATTCAAATTTTTCCTTGACGAAATCCACCATATCCCATATACTATTAACTGTTGAGTGATCGAGAGGTCATTCAAATAGAACCAATCAAGTAAAAGGTTTGAAGATTGGGTTATAGCCAAGTGGTAAGGCAATGGTTTTTGGTACCATCATGCGCTGGTTCGAATCCAGCTAACCCAATAATATAAAAGATCAGGCTTTGGCCTGATCTTTTTTTGTGCATTGAAAAGCAAAGATAGAAAGTGGCTTTAGATTGGAAACTAAATACGGAAGAAATTCATTTTTTGATGGTGGCTTGTTTGCTTTAATTGGTTGGCATATTTTAGGATTTTTAGTTACATTTTTTACTTTAGGAATTTGTTATCCATGGGCAATTTGCATGATCTATGGATGGCGGATCAATCATACGGTAATTGAAGGCAGAAGAATGAAATTCATCGGCAGTGCTTGGGGATTGTTTGGCAACTGGATTAAATGGTTGCTCCTTTCAATTATTACTTTAGGTATTTACTCATTTTGGGTGAGAATTAAGCTTCTGGATTGGAAGGCTAAGAATACCCGATTTAGAAATTAGTAGTAGGGATGTATGACTACTACACTTTTTACACATGGGTGCGTTTTTTTTAGATTGTATTATACAAAACTGATGATTAATATATTTCAAATATAACAAGTTTTGTAATGCTTATTTAACAAGATGTAAGTCATTTGTAACGCTTACGGTGATCTTTTATAGTATTATATTATTTGCAATGGAAAAGGACCTCATCTTAAAATTAAGTACTAATTATGAGCTGAAAGTTATCTTTTAGTTTGTAAGCGTTGTATAATATAGAGGTAAACGATAGATAAAGGTTTTATCTATTGCCATGTTTTATTCCATTCAGAAAGGAAAGACCACATAATGAAAAAGAATTTAAGAATTGTTAGTGTTGCTGCCGCTGCTTTATTGGCAGTTGCTCCTGTAGCTACTGGCGTTGTTCCAGTTTCAGGTGTAAATACTGTGCAAGCTGGTAGCAATGCTAAATCTACTAAGACTGCAAATTTATCTACTAATATTCTTTCTATTAATAATTCAGTTAAAGTTTCTGACATTACTCCTAGTTGGGTACAAAATAATGTTAAGTTGTCATCAGGTTTAATTGCAGGTGTAGAATCTGTAGTAATTAAAGATGGAGACAATACTGTTACTTCTAAGGATAGTTTACAAGGTGGAAAGACCTATACTTTACAAGTGGCAGCTAACTTAAACGGCTTAACTGGTTATAATAGTGTAACAGTTAATAAGAGTTCAGCTGTAGATGTTAATGGTGGTGGTGTATCAAAGACTGTAACTTTTGATGTTTCTATGCATGTCTACGATCCAAATGCAGCTGGCATTCCTCAATTTATTTTGAATAATAATGGTTCAATTTTAAATAATAATGCTATTGCACCACTTGCTGATGGCTTGAGTGTTACTAATGGTGAAACTATTGACAATATTATCAAAGCTGCAGAAGGTGTTGTAACTTTCCGTGATACTATGAATAATGATGTTAATAATGCTCAAATTATTACTACTCCTTCAGATGTAATTAATGAATTAAAGCAACAAGGTGTTACTGTAAATGGTAATGACGGAAGTGCGAAGGTAACGGCTGCTAGTGGTTTCAACGTAACTTTAACAGGTAGAACATTAACTAATGGAAAGACAGCTACTGTTAAGATTCCATTTGTTCCAGCAGGTTCCGTTCAAACTGATGCTCCAGAAATCCAAGTTGCAGTTAAGGCTATGGGACAATCAACTTTTGGTACAGCAACTAAGGCAGCAAATAATCAGTATTATCAAATTGCTTCAGGTTCTAACTTTAATCCTTTAGACTTTACTACAAGTAATGGTGATGAGATTAAATTCTCAGCTATTCAAAGTAATAAGAACTCTCAAGCTGCTGAAATAACTGCAACTTCAAATCCTGTAAATACTTCAGAAGCAGGTAAGTTCTATCACGTAACTTTAACAGCAACTAATAACGGTAAGAAGACTTCAACATATTCATATACTGTTTTAGTTGTATCAAATGGTTTACAAGAACTTTATGCAGATGCTAAGACTTACAATATTTATGGTGATAATGTTCAAGCTACTGGCAATACTATTGCTAAAGGTAATAAAGTTTATGTAGGTAATGATACTAAGACTATTGGTAATGTATCTTACTCAAAGGTTTCAACTCAATCTAAAGCTGCAGCAGATGCAGGAAATACTTGGATTGAAACTTCTGCATTAGCTAAGCCTGCAGGCGATACTAACGTTGCAACTCATACCATCATGGTAAACTCAAGAGCTTACGACAAGAATGGTAACTACTTAGGCAAGGATTACTATGCATACAACAGTATTGACATTGTTCCAGAAGTTGTAACTATCAAGGGTAAGACTTACTACAAGGTAGCTAACAAGGACGAATATGTTCGTGTAACTAACATTACTGGTAACAAGCGTAAGTTACGCCACAATGCTTATGTTTACTGGTCATCAAACCGTCGTACACCAGGCGCTCGCAAGATGTACAAGGGTGAAACCGTTACTACTTACGGTGGTAAGATGACATTTAAGAACGGTAAGAAGTACTACAGAATTGAAGGCTGCAGAAACAACAACAAGAGATACATCAAGGCAGCAAACTTCTAAATCAAATTAGATAATATTGAAAAGGCGATGCTTCGGCATCGTCTTTTTTCTTTCTATTATAAAAGCAATATTTTTAATTTTAGGTGCAAATATGCAGAATAATAAAAATATATAGTTTTTATTTATACGAAGTGATATACTAGCTGTGCAAGGAAGCTTATGTAACTTTGCATTATAACATCTATACACTATATACTTATTACACACTTTATTCCTGGGGACTAATCATTTTGATTAGTCCTTTCTTTTTGTTTAAAAATTAAAATTACTACTATAATTTTTATTGTTTTTGGAATTTGACTAGATATCTGGCTCTTTTACTTTGCAGAAAAGCGTATACTAGAGTGAATTGATTATGAAAGTGATATGTAATTATGGGCTTATGGATATTTTTGTTAATTTTGATTTATTTCTTTGTGAAGGAAACTTTTGAAGAGGAAACAGCAACACGCGTTTCGCTGGTTATTATTCCAATTTATTCAGCATTAATGATGATTTTTACTATTGGACAAAATTTCACGCCACAGACGCTATTAATTACGCTAGGATTAATTATCGTAGGAATCACGGTGGGACTTTTTCAAACAAAGAAAGTGCAAGTCACTGTAACGGATGAATTGAATAAGTATCAATTACCAAAAGTAAAAATTAAACGTGGCTGGTATTATTTGATTGGCTGGATCGCTATTTTTGTTATTAGCATTTTGGTAGAAATGGCATATGGTGCTGAGATTAATCACGAAGAATTATCAGAAAAATTAGCGATTGAAATTTTACGTGATATGTCGAGCATTGTGATGTTTACGAATGAAAGTTCATGGTTTATCTGGGTGCTTAACTTTAGTTCAAGCTGGACATATGATACTTATTTGTTTTTCAAGTATCCAAAATTGCGTCAATACGTAGTTTTACGAAAAAAGAATTAATTTTTTAATTTTTTTACTTGCATTTTTAGTGTGATTTAGTTATTATAATAAACGTGCTGTTACGGAGGAGTAGCGAAGTGGCTAAACGCGGCGGTCTGTAAAACCGCTCTCTCTGAGTTCGGCGGTTCGAATCCACCCTCCTCCATTGCTGAAGTTTTCTTCAGCTGGTACATTGAACAACAAGTAAAAGTTCAAGCGAATGGGTTATAGCCAAGTGGTAAGGCAATGGTTTTTGGTACCATCATGCGCTGGTTCGAATCCAGCTAACCCAATTGTTCTAAGAAATGAACACCCAACCCGAAAAAGAGACAAGTTCACATGAGCTTGTTTCTTTTTTTGCCTTTAAACAAGTAAGCATTATTTTCGTACTTATGGAAAATAACGAGTAAACTAGGAATAGTTTGCAAATTTTAGAGAGGGATTTCTTATATGGCAAGAATAATTAAAGTAGGTGCTGGCGGGAGTGAAATCGATTGGCATGAAGCTTTAAAGGATTTACGTGCTGATGATGTGCTTTTAATTGAGCCGGGATTTTATGAATTGCCTCAAGGTTTGGAGTTAACTGACATTACTTTGAAAGGCATGGGCTCAACACCAGAAGATACGACGATCTTAGGCTATATTAGTACTTCTGAAGATAGCAGATTCGTTAACTTGGAAAATCTCTGCATTAATACAAATACGGATCATAACAGCTTATCTGTACCTACAGAAGCAAATGGTTATCTAAGCTTACGCAACTGCATTATTAAAGGAACGAATACCGATACAGCAGCTATTGCTATTAATGGTAAAACGACTTTAGAGTTGTATTCGACTAAGGTGATAAATGGCTCACTTTCCATGTTTGCCAATTCAGATTTTCGTCTGGAAATGAATGATTCAGTGATTGATTATGCTTCAGATGAGTTTTGTGCCCTCGCTTTGGAAGGAAAAGGAACGGCAATTATCAACAACTCGTGCATTCATGGTTCAACTAATACTTTTGAAAAAACCAACATGGAACTTGATATCAATAATTCAAAGTTGGATTATATTTTGCTTCGTGGTCAAACTTGGCTGAATATGCTTAATTCAGAAATTTTATCAACGGAAGATTCGTGTCTTTATATCAGCGATTCATGTTGGAGCAATATTGTCGGTTCTAAGTTTCATGGCGGCGTCTTTTTGGATAAGGAAACGAGGACAATTATTCAAAATTGCACGATTAATAGAATGATTGCCGTAGATAAAGCCAAAATCACCATGACTAATTCACAAATCATTGCTCACGCTGATTTTCAAGATGAGGCAAATGCTGATGCAACACGTGTTGGGTTCAACGGTAATATGGATTATGAATATTTCCTTGCTTTAAGCGGTCGTGCTCGTCTTGCTGGCCATGATTTAATACTTAATGCCAATGATTCACAACTTGCAGTTCAAGATGATGCTCACTTTAATACCAATGTTCTTGCTAGTGACAAGAGCAGCATTGAAGTAGAATGCAATAAAGTTCCGAATGTTAAAATTATGGGCATGCATTGGACAGCGAAGAAAAAGTAATGCAATCTAGACCAATTTGTCATATAATGATAATGGTGTTGGAGGAGGTGCGTGTTCATGGAAGAACCAATGTACATCAGAATTCATAATCAAATTAAACGCGATATTGAAAAGCACGTTTATAAAGTGGGAGATAGAATTCCGGCTGAAAGACAATTAGCAGTTAAATTTGGTGTTTCAAGAATGACTTTACGTCAAGCTATTAAGACGCTGGAAGATGAGGGAATCCTTGAACGTCGTTTGGGTAGCGGAACTTATGTGGCTAGCCAAAAAGTCCAAGAAAAAATGTCAGGAATTATGTCCTTTACTGAAATTACCGAAGCGAATGGCCAAACGCCTTCAAGTAAGTTGATTACTTATCAAATTGGCAAGCCATCTCTTTCTGAAAAGGAACGCTTGGGAATCAAGCCGGATGACGAAGTTCTTCGAATGGAACGAATCAGATTTGCGGATGATACGCCAATTTGTCACGAAGTAGTTACGATTCCTTACAAACTCGTAGAAAATATTTCTAAAGATGATATTTCAACTCATTTATATGAGACTTTAGAAAAGAACGGCTATCAAATCGGTCGAGTAACTGAACATATTTCTGCGGCTGTCTGCAATGAAAATGATGCTCGTCTTCTTAAAGCTAAGAAGGGTGAAGCATTAATTACTCGTCGTCAGGTTACTGAACTTTCTGATGGCAAGCCGTTTGAATACACGCGTGCGCGCTATGTTGCTGAAAGATTTGAATTTACTTTTTCTAAGTAGAAAATAATTTATGAAACTAAAAAAGCATTGTCAATCGGCAATGCTTTTATTTTTACTTCAAGTCTTCTTTAATTTTAGTAGTAGAAATTCCTGGTGTGCGTGGCAAGTAGATAACATCGCAGTAAGGCTTTAAAAAGTCAAACTTGCCTTTCCAGTCGTCGCCCATAACAAAGGTATCAACATCGTATTTTTGGACATCAGAAATTTTTTGATCCCAATCTTTTTCAGGGATGACTTCGTCTACGTAACGGATGGCTTCCAAAATATATTTTCTTTCAGGATAAGTATTGTAAGCCTCTTTATGCTTTTTAAATTCATTGAATTCATCAGTAGAAAGACCAACGATTAAGTAATCGCCAAGTTCTCGTGCACGTTTTAAAAGACGAATATGACCGTAATGCAAGAGGTCAAAGGTGCCGTAAGTAATAACTTTTTTCATTTAAAGCTCCTAATTCATTAAACGGTATTAAACGAATTAATCATAGCATAATTGAAGAAAAGGTAAAGGGATGCCCACCTATGACGATCTTTTGATAAAATAAAGTTAAATAATTTAGGATGAGGTATTTACGATGGATAAAGTAAATGTTTTAGGGGTTAATTTTGATAATAAAACTTTTAAGCAATTTCAAAATGAATTTGTTAATCGCATGAATAATCACCTGTCGACTTTTGTCGTCACTGCTAATCCGGAAATTGTGATGGCAGCCAATGAAAATCCTGAATTTATGAAGATTTTAAAAGAAGATGCTGACTACATTACTGCTGATGGAATTGGTATTGTAAAGGCAGCTAAGATGCTTAAAAAGCCACTTCCAGAGCGAGTAACAGGATATGATCTTTTTACTTGGTTAATGAAGCTGGCTAATGAACGTGGTTTGCGTGTTTTCTTAATCGGGGCTAAGCCTGCTGTTATCCACGCTGTGCAGGCAAAAATTGCTAAAGAATATCCTGATATTCAATTGGTGGGCGCAGAAAACGGCTACTTTACTGAAGATCTTGATCTGGTTGCGCGCAGAATTCAAAGAACACAGCCTGATCTAGTCTTTGCAGCATTAGGCTTTCCAAAGCAGGAAAAATTGCTTTCTATCTTACGTAAAAATGCGACGCCAGCTTTGATGATGGGGGTTGGTGGCAGTTTTGATGTTTTTTCCGGACAAGTCAGACGTGCTCCTGAAGCATTTCAAAAGTCGCATCTTGAGTGGTTTTATCGTTTAATTACTAATCCAACCAGATTTAAGCGGATGATGGTTTTGCCACAATTTGTTGTAAAAGTTAAACAATCACAATTCAAGAAAAAGAGAGGTAAAAAATAATTAATGAAAGTTTTGCATGTTAACGCTGGTCTTGAAAATGGCGGTGGATTATCGCACATTGTTAACCTGCTTAAAGAAGCTAAAATTGAGGGCAAGGATTTTGAACTTTTGACTTTAGCCGAAGGGCCTGTTGCTAAGGCGGCGCGTGAAGCCGGTATTGATACATACGTCTTAGGTGCTGGCAGCCGCTATGATTTAGCAAGTTTGAAGAGACTGGCAGCTTTTATTAATGATCGCCACTATGATATTGTTCATACGCACGGTGCGCGAGCTAACTTGTTTTTATCTCTGATTCATAAAAAAATTAGAGCAACTTGGTGCATTACTGTTCATTCAGATCCATATTTGGACTTTGAAGGACGAGGAATTTTAGGAAAAATTTTTACGAAGCTTAATTTACATGCTTTGCGCAAAGCAGATTGTGTTTTTGCCGTCACCAGACGTTTTGCTCAACTTATGATTAATAAAGTAAATGTACCTGCTTCTAAAGTTCATGTGATTTATAATGGTATCTTTTTCCATGATGATAGTGAAATCCCTGCTAAATATGAGCATATGTATTTCAACATTATTAACGTTGCACGAACCGAGAAAGTAAAGGGACAGGAACTTTTGCTTAAAGCACTTAAAAAGATCGACGATTCGCATATTCGCTTATATATTGCTGGTGACGGCAGTCAGCTTGATACTTTGAAGGAGCTGGCTCAAGAACTCGATATCGCGCCTCAAGTTACTTTCAATGGTTTCATGACGCAAAAGCAACTTACCAATTTATATCGTCGTATGAATTTAGCGGTGCTGACCTCTTATTCAGAAAGCTTCCCGCTTGTGCTTTTAGAAGCTAGTGATAATCAAATTCCTATTTTATCTACAGATATTGGCGATATTAAAATGATGATCCCTGATGAGGAACATGGTTTTATAGCAAAAATCGGCGATGTTGATTCAATTGCAGCCCAACTTAAAAAGGCAATCAATGAATCTCCAGAGAAGCTTGAACAAATGGCTGCTCGTGAGAAAAAGTACGTTGCCAGTCATTTTTCTGTTAAAAATCAGCTTGATTCAATTGAAAAGGTATACCAAGATTTGTAATTATCGTAGCAAATCGTTGATGATATAACATTACATGGTTATAATTAAAACAAACTTTATTATAGTTTGACTGAGAGGAAAGAATGTTTTACCAAGAAATAGACAAAGACGATTCTTTGGCTTTACATACAGATTTGTATGAAATTAACATGATGTACACGTATTTCAAGAAAGGAATTGCCGATCGCAATGCCGTTTTTGAAACTTTTTATCGTCAAGAACCATTTGGCAACGGTTATGCCGTTTATGCCGGTCTTGAACATATTATTGAATATTTGCAAAACCTTAAGTTTAAGGAAAGCGATTTGCAATATTTGAAAGAAACGCAAGATTACGATGATGACTTTATCGATTACTTGCGTAATTTAAAATTGAAATTAACAATTCGTTCTATGAAAGAAGGGGAATTGGTTTTTGCCAATGAACCTATTATTCAAGTTGAAGGTCCGCTTGCTCAATGTCAGTTAGTGGAAACTGCAATTTTGAATATTGTTAACTTCCAAACTTTGCTTGCTACTAAGGCAGCTAGAATCAAACTTGCTGTTCAAGGTGATGGCTTGATGGAATTCGGTTCACGTCGTGCACAAGAAACTGATGCAGCAATTTGGGGTGCGCGTGCCGCTTATATCGGTGGTTTTGATTCAACCAGTAACGTTCGTGCCGGAAAATTATTTGGTATTCCAATTTCAGGTACACACGCTCATGCTTTAGTTGAAGCCTTCGGCAGTGAATATGATGCTTTTAAGGCTTACGCTGAAACTCATAAAAATTGCGTATTCCTTGTGGATACTTATGATACTGTTCGCAGTGGTGTTCCAAATGCAATTAAAGTTGCTAATGAAATGGGCGACAAGATCAACTTCTTAGGCGTTCGTATCGATTCAGGTGACATGGCATATATTTCTAAACAGGTTCGTAAAGAACTTGATGATGCTGGTTATACTGATGCCAAGATTTTTGCTTCTAACGATCTTGATGAATACACAATTACCAACTTGAAGATGCAAGGCGCTAAAATCGATGTTTGGGGAATCGGAACTAAATATATTACCGCTTATGATCAACCAGCTCTTGGTGCTGTTTACAAGCTTGTTGCTATTGAAGATGAAGTTCATGCTATGCGTGATACTTTGAAGATCTCTTCTAATGCTATTAAGGTTTCAACTCCTGGTAAGAAGCAAGTTTGGAGAATTAGTGCCAACACTGCCAAGAAGAACGAAGGCGACTGGGTAAGTCGTGCTGATGAAGATCCACGTAAGTTTAATGCTTTATTCATGTTCCATCCACAATATAATTACATTAATAAGGTGGTAACTAACTATACTGCTATTCCGCTTTTGCATGATATTTTTAAAGAAGGAAAATTGGTTTACAAGCAACCACCTTTGAAAGATATCAAGAAGTTTGTAGCTGACAATCTTGATGGCTTGTGGGATGAATATAAACGTAGCTTGAACCCACAAGAATATCCGGTTGATTTGTCACAAGATCTTTATGAAAGCAAGATGGAGCTTATTCAAGAAATCCGTCGCAAGATTAGAGAAAGAAGCATTGGTCGATGAGAGAATTACAAAAAGAAATTATTGCTTATGAACATGTTTTACCAGAAATTGATCCTAAAAAGGAAATTAGACGTTCAATTGATTTCTTAAAGGATTACTTAAAGGCTAATCCATTTCTTAAGACTTACGTTTTAGGAATTTCTGGTGGCCAAGATTCAACTTTGACTGGTAAGCTTTGCCAAATGGCTATGGAAGAAATGCGTGAAGAAACTGGCGATGATTCTTATCAATTTATCGCTGTTCGTTTGCCATACGGCGTTCAAGCCGATGCTGATGATGCGGCAGATGCCGTAGCTTTCCAAAAGCCAGACCAAGATTTAATCGTTAACATCAAGGAACCTGTTGATGCAATGGTTAAAGTTGTTGAAGCAACTGGCCAAAAGATTACTGATTTTAATAAGGGTAATATAAAGGCTCGTCAAAGAATGGTTGTTCAATACGCAATTGCCGGTGCTAACCAGGGGGCTGTTGTAGGTACTGACCATGCGGCTGAAAACTTCTGCGGTTTTTACACTAAATTTGGTGACGGTGCCGCTGACTTGACACCATTATTCCGTTTGGACAAACGTCAAGGCAAGGCTCTTCTTAAGGAATTAGGCTGTCCAGCCCATCTTTATGAAAAAGCTCCAACAGCTGACCTTGAAGAAGATAAGCCTGACTTGCCAGATGAAGTAGCTTTAGGTGTAACTTACAAGGATATTGACGATTATCTTGAAGGCAAGGAAGTTCCAGAAAAATCTGCTGAACAAATCGAAAGACTTTGGAACAAGAGTAAACACAAGCGTCATTTACCAGTTACTATTTTTGATGATTTTTATAAAAAATAATTGTTTAAAAATTGAATTATCATTTTATAATGAATTTCGTCATAAGGAGTAACAGCAATTAGTTTGCGATAAGCCCAACAGCCGAAGCAAAACGCTTCTGGACTTATCTTAATTTGTGAGACTTATGTGCGTAAGGCATGTAGGTCTCTTTTTTCATAAGGAGGTAAAAATGGTTAAGAAATATTACACCGAGACAATTCCCGATGTGGAAAAAGATTTAAATACTTCTCTAGCCGATGGCTTAACTAATGATGAGGCTAAAAAAAGGTTAGAAAAGTACGGTGAAAATGTATTAGCTGCTAAAAAGAAGAAAAGCATGTTTATGCGCTTTATTGATCAATTCAAAGATTTCATGATCATTGTTTTGATTATCGCAGCTGTTCTTTCGGGTGTCGTGGCTAAAGAATGGACTGACGCCGCAATTATCATGATCGTGGTTATTTTGAATGCCATTTTGGGTGTTTTCCAAGAAGCGCGTTCTGAGGCTGCGATTGAAGCTTTAAAAGAAATGGCGACGCCGAATGCGCATGTTAAACGCGGAGGCGCGATTGTAGAAATTCTAAGTACGGACTTGGTTCCTGGCGATGTGGTTTTGCTTGAAGCTGGGGATGTTGTTCCTGCCGACCTTCGTTTGACTGCTGCTCATAGTTTGAAAATTGAAGAATCAGCTTTGACAGGTGAATCTGTTCCTGTTGATAAAAGTGACGAAACTTTGCAAGGTAAAGATGTTGCTCTGGGTGATCGCATCAACATGGCTTATTCAAACACCAACGTAACTTATGGACGCGGTGAAGGTGTGGTTGTAAGCACGGGAATGAATACGGAAGTTGGTAAGATTGCCACGATGCTTAACAACGCTGATGAAACCGATACTCCTTTGAAAGAAAATTTGAATCATCTTGGTAAGACTTTAACTATTATGATTTTGGCAATCTGTGTGATTGTCTTCGTTGTTGGAGTTCTTAAGGCCAATCCAGCTGATCGAAACTCAACTTTGATGATCAATATGTTCTTAGTTGCTGTTTCCTTGGCTGTTGCAGCAATCCCTGAAGGTTTGCCAGCAATTGTAACCATTATTTTGGCTCTTGGTACGCAAACTATGGCTAAGCACAAGGCAATTGTTAGAAAGCTTCCAGCCGTTGAAACTTTGGGTGCGACTGACATTATTTGCTCAGATAAAACCGGTACGCTTACTCAAAACAGAATGACAGTGGAAAAGGTTTATTACCAAGGCACTATTCATAACGATGATGAAGCAATTGAAGAAACTAATCCTGCTCTTTTATCTATGGTTTTGGCTAATGATACCAAAATTGAAAACGGTGGTGATTTGCTTGGTGATCCAACCGAAACTTCATTAATTCAATACGCTTTTGATAAAAATATTGACGTTGATGCCATGCTTGATAAATACAAGCGTGTGCAAGAAGTTCCTTTCGATTCAGAGCGTAAACTTATGAGTACAGTCAACAAAGATGGCGATAACTACTTCGTTGCTGTTAAAGGCGCTCCTGATGAACTTATGAAGCGAGTAACTTCTGTTGTTGTTAATGGTGAAATTTCTCCAATTTCAGATGCTCAAAAACAAGATATTCTTAATACCAACCAAGCAATGGCTAAAAAAGCCTTGCGTGTACTTGGTTTAGCTTACAAAAAAGTGGATGAGCCTTATGACGATCCATCTACTGAAAATGTTGAACAAGATTTGATCTTTGCTGGTCTTGTCGGCATGATTGATCCTGAACGACCAGAAGCTAAGGCTGCCGTTGCCGAAGCTCATAGTGCCGGCATTCGCACTGTTATGATCACAGGTGACCACCAAGTTACAGCTCAAGCGATTGCTGAAAGATTGGGTATTTTGAAACCTGGTCAAGACAAGCGCGTTTTAACGGGAGCTCAACTTGATGAATTAAGCGATGATTACTTCACGAAGCACGTTAGTGATTACAGCGTTTATGCGCGTGTTTCTCCTGAACACAAAGTTAGAATCGTTAAGGCATGGCAAGCTAATGAAAAAATTGTTGCCATGACAGGTGACGGTGTAAACGATGCTCCAAGTTTAAAGCAAGCTGATATTGGTATCGGAATGGGAATTACCGGTACAGAAGTATCTAAAGGCGCCAGCGATATGGTTTTAGCAGATGACAACTTCGCTACAATCGTTGAAGCTGTTGAGCAAGGCCGTAAAGTCTTCAGCAATATTCAAAAGGCAATTCTTTACCTTATGAGTTGTAACGTTGGGGAAGTTTTAACTGTCTTCATGATGACTATGCTTGGTTGGGATATTTTAGCTCCTGTTCAACTTCTCTGGATCAACTTGGTAACGGATACTTTGCCAGCTATTGCTTTGGGGGTTGAACCCGTTGAAGATGGAATTATGAAGCGCAAGCCTCGTGGTAAAAAGTCAAACTTCTTCAGCGGCGGTGTAGCTAGTTCAATTATTTACCAAGGTATTTTAGAAGGGATTCTTGTTTTAGGAGCTTACCAAATTGGCCTTCATGTTGGTCCGCATATTGATAATCCAAGCTTGCAACATGGGGATGCATTAACAATGGCCTTCCTTACTTTGGGCCTTATTCAATTATTCCACGCTATTAATTCTAAATATGTTCACCAATCAATTTTCAGAAAGCATATTTTCTCAAATAAATGGTTTAATGGGGCGATCATTATTGCCGCATTGATTATGTCTGCTGTTGAGTTGCCATTTATGACTAAGTTCTTTGACGTAACTGAACTTGATGGCGGTCAATGGTTGGTAATTCTTATTGCTGGACTTTGCATGATCTTCATTGTAGAAATTGTGAAGTTCTTCCAAAGAAAAGCCGGCAAAGAATAAATTTTATAAAAATACGCAAGAAAAGCTTGAGTTTACTCAGGCTTTTTTTGTACCCTAAAAAGTAAGTATATTTTTTAGGAAGTTTATTGAATGAAAAGTTTTTTATTTCGTCTTTATTTAAAATGGATGAGTTTTTTAGCAAAATTCACCACTATGGAAGACAATAATGTCGTAATTTTAAATGGGTCGGGACGATCAGGTTCTAACGGATATTTATTTTATAAATATTTGCAAACGAATCATCCCGAATACAATGTCACTTTGGTTGAGCCATGGCCTTCTTCACATTTTAAGTGGGAGACTTGGCAAAAAATTGGTGCTGCTCGTTACGTAATTACTACGCACCAGCCATTTAAAGTAAGGAAAAATCAGATTAACTTACAATTTTGGCATGGCGTACCGCTCAAGCGAATGGGAATTATGGCCAATAATACCCGCCGCAAGGATAATAAGCGCAATGAAAAGTTGTGGCATAAAAACGCAGATATTGTGGCTTCTAGTTCGGATTTATATGAAACTTTGATGAGTTCGTGCTTAGCGATTGAAACTGAAAAGTATCGCAAAGTTGGTTTTCCAAGATTGGATTATTTGCAAAATCCAGTAATTTCTAAAGAACAACTCCTTAAAGACTTGTTTAATACTGAAGATAAGCAAGCTGAAATTGGAATCTATATGCCAACTTTCCGCTATGAATTAGAAGATCAATCAATCATGGAGAAAATAAAAGAGGGAAACTTCTTTGCTTTTGAGGACTTTGATGGTGACGAACTAAATGATGCTTTAAAAGCACGTCATCAATATTTAATTGTGAAACTCCATCCCTACGAAATGCGTCTGTTTGCCAACTTCGATAGCAAATATTCCAACATAGCCTTTTTAAATAATGATTATTTGTTTGATCACAACTATGATTTATACGAATTGCTCGGTGATACAGATTTCTTAATGACCGATTTCTCATCAATTTATTTTGACTATTTGCAATTAAACAAGCCGATCGTATTCGTCACTAATTTTCTTAAACAATATGAAAAAACGCGGGGCCTTCTTATGGGACCATATGAAGAAATTACGCCTGGAATTAGCGTTAATTCACAACGTGAGCTAGTTCAAAGCCTTGATCAGTTAGATAACCAGCAGATCAAGAATCGCCGTTTATATTGGCTTGATTTAACTAATCAACTTAAAGGCGATAATTATTGTGAAAAAGCCTTTAAATGCATGACTAATGGCGAATAGGTGATAAAGAGTGAAAAAGACTTTTTTAAATATTGTATATAATGCGGTATATCAAATCTTTTTAGTACTTGTGCCGCTAATTACTGTTCCATATTTATCGCGAGTATTAGGACCGAAAACTTATGGTATTTACAGCAGCGTTAACAATACCATGCAGTTTTTAATGGTCTTTTGTACGTTATCCGTGTCTTATATTGGGATGCGAACAATCTCAAGGGTAAGAGCGTATGGCGATCCTCAGGACCTAACAGAGGCCTTTTGGGGCTTGTGGTATTTTCAGGGACTAGCTGGTATTGTAACTATTGCATTAACAGCTTCAGCTTGTATATTTTTTAGAATTCAATATTGGAATTATATTTTGCTGATGGCCCCATATTTGATTTCTGCTCAAGTAGATATTTCTTGGTTCTTCCAAGGATTAGCGGATTTCGGCCGCGTTGTTTTGAAAAATACTGCTGTTAAATTAGTTAGCGTTATCCTTATTTTGCTTTGGGTTAAATCATCAGCTGATTTGTGGAAATATCTACTCATTATGTCTGTCTCAACCATGCTGGGATCATTTGTATTTTGGTTTGATATTCATCGCTATGTTGGTCGACCTGTTAATCATTTTTATAAATATAAGTCGACAATTGTATCTATTGTCACTCTAATGATTCCACAGATCGCTACACAAATTTATACGTCTCTTGATAAGCCGATTTTAGGAATTTTCCAAAATTCAACGCAGGTAGCTTTTTATGATAATTCGCAACGAATTTCTAATATGATTTTAGGTGTGATTACCAGTATTTCATTGGTTATTATGCCAAAAATGGCAAGTGAAGGCGAAAAGACACAAAAGATTGTTTTGAAAAAGTCATTAGAAGCAACAGTAATGCTTGGAACCCTATTTTCAGTAATTATCATGGCTAATACTAAACAATTTGTGCCATTTTTCTTTGGGCAAAAATTTATACCAATGACGCCACTTATGTTTTTCTTTACATTAACAATTATTATGATTCCTACTGGTGGTGTATTTGCTAATCAATTTGCTTTGGCTAATAGGCGTGATAAGGATTATGCTTTTCCTGTTGTTATTGGTGCTATTTTAGAAATTGTTTTAAGTTACTTGCTTGATCGTCCCTATGGCGCTATGGGAGCATGATTGCAATTTTGACTACAGAATTTGTTGTTTTGATTTTGCGATTATGGGTGGTTAGAGATGCCTATAACTTTAAATATGTTTTTCATGATGTTCCAAAATATTTATTAATAGCAATCATTACTTTGGTGGTGGGGATGATTATACCTAACATCATCCCATCTGTCTTTTTCAATATGACATTAAAATCAATAATAATGATAATGGTATATACGATTTTGATGTTTATTATGAAGTTGGATTTTAATCAAGATATAATTAAACTGGTCAAAAATTTCTTTAAACGAGGATAATAAAATGATTCCAAAAATTATTCATTATGTTTGGGTAGGACACAATCCTAAATCAAAGATTATTGAAGAATGTATTAAAACTTGGCATGAAAAATTACCCGATTATAAAATTATCGAATGGAATGAAGAAAACTTTGATATGCACGAAAATCGTTATATTGAAGAAGCATATGCGGCTAAAAAATGGGCGTTTGTTTCTGATTATATTCGTGCGCGTGTTATTTATGATCAAGGTGGTATTTATTTAGATACAGATGTACGTGTAATTGATAAATTAGATGAATTATTAATTAATAGTGCATTTATTGGTTTTGAAAATAAAGATTATCTTTCAGCTGCAATTTTTGGCGCGGAAAATGGACATCCTTTTATTAAAGATATTTTGGATTATTATATAAATCGTGATTTTAAATTTGATAAAAATAATCAAATGGCAGGTGTAAATAGTTTATCTGTTACTGATATTTTGAAAGAGAATTATGATTTAAAAACAGGAAATTTTGAGCAATTGTTAAAAGATGATATTCATGTTTATTCTGATGGTGTTCTTTGTAATCCAAGTGCTTACTCTAAGACAATTCATCTATTTACAGGAACTTGGATGGATGGTGGGCATAGCTTTAAACAGAAAGTAGTTACTGCTTTAAAACGTCGTATTTCGACGCCTAGAGAAGCAGCGATTTATCAAAAAATAATTCGCTAAAAATGAATCAAACTGAATTACAAAATTTAGTTGAAAAAATTTCATTAAAATATTTTAGCCGGCCGTTTATTCATCAGGTGAAAATCAATCGTCGCATGAAGACAACCGGTGGCCGTTATCATTTAGACGATCATCATATTGAAATTAATGCTCATTTTTTAACAGCTGAACATTATGATGATTTAGTTGGTATTATTAAACATGAGTTGTGTCATTATCATTTGCATTTATTAGGTAGAGGCTATCAACATCGCAATCGTGATTTTAAATTCTTATTGCAAAAAGTCGGTGGCAGTCGTTATGCACCTGATATTGGTTTACGGCAAAAAAGAAAAATAAATTATCTTTATATTTGCCAAAGCTGCAAGCAACAATATCCGCGCAATCGTCGCATTAATACTAGACGTTATCGGTGCGGTAAATGTCAGGGAAAATTGATTTTAGCAAAAAAATTCAAATAATTTTCAAATTTCCCTTGCATAAGTCCAATTTATGGGGTACTATATTGGAGTACCGCGGGCGTGGCGGAATGGCAGACGCGCAAGACTAAGGATCTTGTGATCGCTTTAGATCGTGGAAGTTCGAGTCTTCTCGCCCGCACCTGATGAAGAAGTCGCTGATGAGCGACTTCTTTTTTTGTATCTATAAAAATTAATATCAAGACTTCATTTTTCGTTTTGGCGGATTATACTTAATTTATATATAAAATAATTGAGATAAGGAAAATTATATGGCTAAAAGGCGTAAGAAACATCGTATTCCTGTAGTTATTCGGGTATTTTTAATTCTATTTGTTTTAATAATTGCATTTGTCGCATTTAGATATTATCGACGCTATGCGATTCAAACTGAACAAATTCGTCAAGAACAGCTTCAGCGTCAACAAGAGCAAGCTAGATTGATTCGTCAACGTAAAGCTTTCATTAAAAAAATCGGGCCAATTGCTCGTGAAGTTGATAAATCTTATGACTTGCTTCCAAGCATTACCGTTGCTCAGGCATGTCTTGAAAGTGACTATGGTCAAAGTGCACTTTCGCAAAAGTATAATAATTTGTTTGGGGTAAAAGGGACTAATCCCAATACTTCGGCTGTTTTAGTAACCAAAGAATATGAAAACGGCAAGTGGATAAATGTCAAAGCACGCTTTCAAATTTATGATTCTTATGAGGCATCAATTCGTGCTCACGCAAGATTGTTCCAAAATGGTACAACTTGGAACCATAAGCAGTATAAGCATGTCTTAGCATCTAAGAATTACAAGCAGCAGGCTAAAGCTTGGTAACCGATGGTTACGCTACGGATCCAAATTATTCAGATAAATTAATTAGTTTGATTGAACAATATAATTTAGCCAAGTATGATAAATAGATATAAAAAGAGAAGAATGAACACTCGTTCGTCCTTCTCTTTTTTGTTATAATAGTGAGGCTATATTTTTTATACGTGAAGGGAATCAAAATGAGCAAAGAATCTATTTTAGATGGCTTAAATCCACAACAAAAACAAGCTGTTGAAACTACTGAAGGTCCGCTTTTAGTAGTTGCCGGAGCAGGATCAGGCAAAACTTCAGTTTTAACGCGTCGTATTGCTTACTTGGTTGAAGAAAATAATGTTGCCCCTTGGAATATTTTGGCAATTACCTTCACCAACAAGGCAGCAAACGAAATGCGTGAACGTGAGCAAAAATTATTAGGGCCTGCGGCTGAAAGTATTTGGATGTCAACTTTCCACGCTCTTTGTGTGCGTATTTTGCGCCGTGACGCTGATAAAATCGATTATAGTCATAACTTTTCAATTGCAGATTCAGCTGAACAATTGACTTTAGTGAAGCATATTGAAAAGGACATGAATATTGATCCTAAAATGTATGATCCACGTGGGATTTTGTCAGCAATTTCTAACGGCAAAAACGATTTGCTTACTCCTGAAGCTTTTGAAATGAGTGCTTCTTCACCATTTGAAAAGATGGCGGCTAAGATTTATACGGAATATCAACGTCGTCTTAAGCGTGATCAAATTATGGATTTTGATGATTTAATTATGCAAACTTTGGTTTTGTTTAAAAAAGATCCAGAGACTTTGCACTATTATCAAAATAAGTTCCAATATATTTTGGTTGATGAGTACCAGGATACCAACGAAGCACAATATGAATTGACCCACGCTTTGGCTGCACAATACAAAAATATTTGCGTAGTTGGGGATGCCGATCAGTCAATTTATGGTTGGCGTGGCGCTAATATGGAAAACATCATGAATTTTGAAAATGACTACAAAAACGATGGTGTTAAAACCGTTAAATTGGAACAAAATTACCGTTCAACAGGCCATATTTTGTCAGCGGCTAATTCCGTTATTAAAAATAATCAAAACCGTAAAGCCAAGAATTTATGGACTGATCAAGCGACGGTAAAAAGATAACTTATTACAAGGCCCAAAGCGGTGATGATGAAGCCCACTTTATTATTTCTAAGATTCAGGAAGAAGTTAAAGATAATAAGCGCAGCTATAAGGATTTTGCGGTTTTATACAGAACTAACGCACAATCACGTACAGTCGAAGAAGCTTTTGTTAAGTCAAATGTTCCTTATCAAATTGTTGGTGGACATAAATTTTACGATCGTAAAGAAATTAAAGATATCATGGCTTACCTTAAGCTTGTTGCCAATCCGGCCGATACAATGAGTCTTAACAGAATTATTAACACGCCAAAACGTGGAATTGGTGTAGCAACTGTAGATAAGTTGTTTGCTTTTGCGGATGAAAATCATTTTAATACTTTGGAAGCCATGGATAATGTGGGAATGTCCACAATTTCTAATCGTGCCGCTTCTAAATTAAGTGATTTTGGTACTAAACTTCATGATGCAATTAATTTTGCTAAGGATCACAGCGTAACAGGTTTAACTGAAAAGATTCTAGAAGACTTTGATTACAGCTCAACTTTAAAGGCTGAGCATACTATTGAAGCAGATACGCGTTTGGAAAACTTGGATGAATTTCTTTCAGTAACCAAGCGTTTTGATGATAGTTATGAACAAGAGGAAGATGATTCTAGCCCATTAAGCGATTTTCTTGCTGAAGTTTCGCTTCTTAGCGATCAGGATGATCTTGATGAAGATGATAATCAAGTTGCTTTAATGACTTTGCACGCTGCTAAAGGTTTGGAATTTCCGGTTGTCTTCTTGATCGGTATGGAAGATGGGCTTTTCCCACTTTCACGTTCAATGATGGATGATGGCCAGCTTGAAGAAGAACGTCGTTTAGCCTACGTAGGGATTACCCGTGCTAAGAAGGAACTCTACTTAACCAATGCATATTCAAGAATGATGTATGGCCGTATTCAAAATAATCCCCCTTCAAGATTTTTGGATGAAATTGACGCTAAGGATATGGATGTGGAAAATCCAAATGCTGGCAATTCGTTTTTGGCCGGTCATTCTTATCAATCCCAAGCTGCACCATTTGCCCGTAAAGATGAACGTGCTCGCGCACAAGTTTATACAACTGCTAAAAAGGCTTCAGGTGCTGTCGGTGCTGAAAAGAAAGGCTGGAATGTTGGCGACCAAGTTGAACATAAAGCATGGGGACGCGGCGTTGTTATGAAGGTTAATGGCGAAGGTGAAGATATGGAACTTGATATTGCATTTGCAAATAAGGGTGTAAAACGTCTTCTTGCTGCCTTTGCACCGATTAAGAAGGTATAATTAACTTATGATTTTTAGTCAGGAGGAAAAATTATGGCAGAGATAACTCTTGATGAGGCGCAAAAAGAAGTTGCAGCTTTACGCAAGCAGCTTGATGAATGGGCTGAAGCTTATTATTCAAAGGACGCGCCGGAAGTCGAAGATAATGTTTATGACCAAAAATACAACCGTTTGTTGGAACTAGAAAAAGAATTTCCGCAATTAGTGACATCCGATTCAATTACTCAAAGAGTCGGTGGTGAAATTGATTCAGATTTTACTAAAGTTGCACACCAAATTCCGATGCTTTCGATGGGGGATGTTTTTTCTAAAGACGAACTTAAAGAATTCGATCAAAGAATTCAAAAATTAGTTGGACATCCGGTTGCCTATAACGTCGAATTGAAGATTGATGGTTTGTCACTTTCACTTGAATATGAAAACGGCAAGTTGGTGCGAGCTTCAACACGAGGAAATGGTAACGTTGGTGAAGATGTTACAGCCAACGCACGTTATATTAGCGATATTCCACAAACTTTATCTGAGCCTTTAACAACTGAAGTACGTGGGGAATGTTACATGGGTAAGGAAGCTTTTGCCAAGCTTAATCAAGAGCGTGACGATAATGGGCAGGATGTTTTTGCCAATCCGCGCAACGCTGCTGCTGGCTCGCTTCGTCAATTAGATGCAAAAGTGACAAAAAAACGCGATTTAAGTACGTTTATCTATACTTGGGTAAATCCACCTGAAGGTATTACCAGTCAGCACCAAGCTATTGAAGAAATGCACAAGCTGGGTTTTCATACCAATGAAACGGGTCGCAAGCTTTCTAGTTTAGATGAAATTTTTGACTTTATTGATGAATATACTGAAAAGCGTGACAGTTTAACTTACGGAATTGACGGAATTGTTTTAAAAGTTGATGACTTAAATATCGAACAAGAATTGGGGAATACCGTTAAAGTTCCGCGTTGGGAAATTGCTTATAAGTTTCCGCCTGAAGAACAAGAAACGATTGTCCGCGATATTGAATGGACAGTTGGTAGAACCGGTGTTGTAACGCCAACGGCCGTAATGGATCCTGTTCAGCTTGCGGGAACCACCGTTGCTCGTGCCGTTCTTCATAATCCTGATTTGTTGAAGCAAAAGGATGTGAGAATTGGCGATACGGTTAAACTTCATAAGGCTGGCGATATCATTCCTGAAATCTCTGAAGTTGTTTTGTCAAAAAGGACAGAAGATTCAGTTCCTTATGAAATTCCTACAATTTGTCCATCTTGTGGTCAAGATTTGGTTCATCTTAAAGATGAAGTTGCACTTCGCTGCATTAATCCATCTTGTCCAGCGCAAGTTGAAGAAGGGATTACGCACTTTGCTTCGCGTCCAGCCATGAATATTGGTGGTTTGGGACCGAAGATTGTCAAACAATTGATTGCAAATGATTTGGTTCATAATGTAGCCGATCTTTATCATTTAACGCCTGATGATTTGGCCGATCTTGATCACTTTAAAGAAAAGTCAATCAATAATTTATTAACCGCGATTGATAATTCTAAGAAAAATTCGGTTGAGCTTCTTCTTACAGGACTTGGAATTGATCATGTTGGTGCAAAAGCTGCCCGCTTAATTGCTAAAAAGTTTAAAAATATGGAAAAGATTACGTCTGCAGGGGTGCAAGATGTGGCTGCAATCGATACAATAGGAACGACGATTGCAGAATCTTTAACAACTTATTTTGCTCAGCCAGCTGCACAAAAATTGATTGAAGAACTTAAGGAAAGTGGCTTGAACATGGATTATCTTGGTCAAGATACTGACTCAGAAGATATCCAAGACAACTACTTTAAAGGGAAAACAGTTGTGTTAACGGGCAAGTTAGAGCATTATAGTAGAAGTGAATTTACTAAGAAATTGCAGTCTTTAGGAGCAAAAGTTACAGGATCGGTGTCGCATAAGACCGATTATGTAATTTACGGCAAAGATGCAGGTTCTAAATACACTAAGGCACAAACTTTAGGCGTGCCGCTTTTGACGGAAGAAGAAGCAATTGCACAAATAGAATAAAGGGACAATCTAATTGTGAAAAAATATTTGCAAGTTTTAGCTTTGCTTGGAGTAGCAACGACTTTAACTGCCTGCGGCAATTTGAAAAAGTCGAATTTGGCAAATAATGCTACAACTACTTCAAACGTAAAAACAAAAAGTTATCAAACAACTAATGCAGGAAAAAATGGTTATACGGTTTTATTAAAAAATGGTCGCTATGTCACTAGTGAAATTTCTGGTTTAACGGCTACTGACAATGATAATTCTGTGGATACACGTGAATTAGAACGTGGTTTAGTGCAAATTTCTAAAAATGAATATGCGCCTAGTTCTTATGTTTTCCAAGAAGGCCAACATTTAGATTCATCAACTGTAACTGATTGGCTTGGCAGAAAATCAAAAGATAATCCAACAGGTTTGAACCCTGCTGCAGGAACTAAAAAACATTACAATCCATACTATTTGGAAGAAATTTTAGAACAGGATTACTTAACAGGTTCAGGCTCTAACTATCATTTAGGTGGAGTCAGCATTGGCTTGGCAATGAATTCTGTTGATTATTATCAAAAAGTAAAAGATGGACCACAATATCAATATGATATTCCAAGATCTGTTCAACGTGCTCAGGGCGAAAAAATGGCCCAGCAAGTTATTGCTCGTTTGCGTAAGAAAAAGGCTTTGAAGAATATTCCGATTACTGTTGGATTATTCTCAAAGACAAGCAAAGACTCCTTAGTTGGAGGAAGTTATTTTGCTTACGGGACAGCTAGCGCTAATAGTAGTAAAATAACTAAATGGAAGTCTGTCTCAGTAAAAACGCAAGTTTTACCGACAGTTGGTAATGCTAAAGCTGTAAACAGCAATGATGCATCTAATTTCAACAGTTTTAAGACAGCAATCCAAAATTATTTCCCTAATATTAGTGGAGTAACAGCAACTTTGCGTTATGATGATGATAAGCTTGCTCAAGAAAATATTTCAATTACCACGCAATTTTATGGTTATGAGCAAACACAAAGCTTTACACAGCTTGTTTTATCTACCGCGAAGAAGTATTTGGCAAACAATGTTCCAATTGAAATAAAGATTGGTTCTGTTGATAATGTGCAAGCCTTAATTGCTAAAGAAACAGCAGATAGTGGTTACCAAGTCCACATTTATGGCGGCGAATAGGAGGTATTTGAGTGGAAATCACAGAAGATACGGTTAAGCACGTTGCTACTCTTTCAAGACTTGAGTTTAGCGACGACGAAATCGGTAAATTTACTGAACAAATGGGTTCAATTATTAATATGGCAAGTCAACTTCAAGAAGTTGATACTGAAGGTGTTGAAGAAACGGTTCAAGTTGTTGACCGTGATACTGTCTTCAGAGAAGATAAGCCTGAACATTGGCAAGGCGAAGATAGAGAAACATTAATGGAAAACGTACCTGAAAAGGCTAATGGCTTCATTAAGGTTCCTGTAATTATTGAGAAGGACGATAACGAGTAATGAATTACTTAAACGAAACTATTGACTCATTAAACAAAAAACTTGCCAGTGGCGAAATTTCAGCTGATCAATTAGCTAAGGATACTGTTGAAAACATTAAGGATACTGACAAGAAATTAAACGCTTGGATCACTGTTGAAGATGATGCTAAGCCAGCTGAAAATCTTGATTTTTCAAAGAATAAGTTGGCAGGTATTCCAATCGGTATCAAGGACAACATTGTTACTAACGGTGTTAAGACTACTGCTGCAAGTCACATTTTGGATAACTTTATGCCAATGTACGACGCTACTGTTATTAGCAAGTTGAAGGCAGCTCAAGCAACTTTTGTTGGTAAGACCAACATGGATGAATTCGCAATGGGTTCATCAACTGAACATTCATACTTTGGCGCAACTCACAACCCTTGGAATTTAGATAAAGTTCCAGGTGGTTCATCCGGTGGCTCAGCAGCTGCTGTTGCTGGCGGCCAAGTTGTTGCAGCTTTGGGTTCAGATACCGGTGGTTCAATTCGTCAACCATCTGCATTTAATGGAATTTTTGGTATTAAACCAACTTATGGTCGTGTATCACGTTGGGGTCTTATCGCATTTAGTTCATCACTTGACCAAATCGGTGTTATGAGTAAGCGCGTTAAGGATTCAGCAGAAGTTCTTAACGTAATTGCAGGTGCTGATGAACACGATTCAACTGTTTCAACTCGTGAAGTTCCTGACTTTACTAAGTTCTTAGGTCAAGACGTTGAAGGTCTTCGCGTAGCTGTTCCTAAGGAATACATGGAAGCTGTCGATGGCGACATGCGTGAAGCTATTCAAAAGCAAATTGATCTTTTGAAAGAAAACGGCGCAGTTATTAACGAAGTTTCATTGCCACATACTAAGTATGTTGTTCCAACTTACTACATTATTGCTTCAAGTGAAGCTTCATCAAACTTGCAAAGATATGATGGTATTCGTTACGGCTACCGTGCTAAGGATACTAAGAACTTGCTTGACGTTTATGTTAAGTCACGTTCAGAAGGTTTTGGTACAGAAGTTAAGCGTCGTATCATGCTTGGTTCATTTGCCCTTTCAGCTGGTTCATACGACAAGTTCTTTAGACAAGCTGCTAAGGTTAGAACCTTGATTTGCAATGACTTTGATAAGATTTTTGCTGAAAACGATGTAATTGTAGGACCTGTTACTACAACTCCTGCATTTGGCATTGGCGAAGAAATTTCTGACCCAGTTAAGATGTACAACAACGATATTTTGACTATTTCAGCAAACTTGGCAGGTATTCCTGCTGCTAGTGTTCCAGCTGGTTTGGTTGATGGAATGCCTGTTGGTCTTCAAATTATGGCTAAGCGTTTTGACGAAGGCAATGTCTTCAAGACTGCTGACTTTATCGAACGCAACAACAAATTCTACGAAAAAACACCAACTGGAATGGAGGATTAATTGAATGAATTTTAAATCGACTATCGGATTAGAAGTCCACTTCGAATTAAAGACAAAGAGCAAGATTTTCTCTCCTTCACCAGTAAGTTATGGTGCAAAACCAAACACGGAGACTAACGTAATTGACTGGGCTATGCCTGGTGTCTTGCCAATGGTTAACAAGAATGTTTATCGTTTGGGTATTATGGTTGCTTTGGCAACACACGCACATATTTTGCCAACAACTCACTTTGACCGTAAGAACTATTTCTATCCTGATAACCCAAAGGCTTACCAGATTACTCAGTTCTTCCAACCACTTGCTTGTGACGGTTACATTGAAGTTGAAGTTCACGGTAAGAAGAAGCGTATCGGTATTCATGAAATGCACATCGAAGAAGATGCCGGTAAGAACACTCACGGAACTAATGGTTTCTCATATGTTGACTTAAACCGTCAAGGTGTTCCACTTCTTGAAGTTGTTTCTGAACCTGATATGGAAGATCCTGAAGAAGCATACGCATACCTTGAAAAATTACGTAAGATTGTTCAATTTACTGGCGCTTCTGACGTTAAGATGGAAGAAGGTTCAATGCGTGTCGACACCAACATTTCTATTCGTCCAGCAGGACAAAAGGAACTTGGTACTAAGGTCGAAATGAAGAACTTGAACTCATTTGATCACGTTCGTCGTTCACTTGCATATGAACAAAAACGTCAAGAACAAGTTCTTTTATCTGGTGGTCATATTCAACTTTCAACTCGTCGTTTTGACGAAGCAACTGGTAAGACTGTTTTGGAACGTGTTAAGGAAGGTGCTTCCGACTACCGTTACTTCCCAGAACCAGATATTGCTCCTGATCATATCAGCCAAGAATGGATTGATGAAATCGCTAAGGAACTTCCTAAGTCTGCATTTGAACGTTACGATGACTACGTAAACAAGTTTGGCATTAAGCCTTACGATGCAAATGTTTTGCTTCAAACTAAGGAAAGTTCAGACTTCTTCGATGCAGCTGTCGCAGCTGGTGCTGATCCAACTCTTGCAGCTAACTGGATGAACACACAAGTTAATGGTTACTTGAACGATAACCGTGTAAACTTGGCAGATGTAAAGCTTACCCCAGAACACTTAGCTGAAATGATCAAGTTGATCCAAGATGGTACTATTTCATCTAAGATCGCCAAGAAGGTCTTTGCTGAAACTATTGCCAACGGTACTGATCCTAAGAAGTATGTTGAAGAAAAAGGCATGGTTCAATTATCAGATCTTTCTGTATTGGAACCAATGGTTACTAAGGTTGTTGATGATAATCCACAATCTGTTGAAGACTTCAAGAATGGTAAGGATCGTGCTATTGGATTCTTAGTTGGTCAAATCATGAAACAAACTCGTGGTAAGGCTAACCCAAAGGTTGTTAACAAGCTTTTGAACAAGGAATTAGCTAGTCGTTAAATTTTAGAACCAAGGTAGTAATTATGACACGCAAAGCAAGATTAATTTATAATCCTGTATCAGGTCACGAACAAATGCCTAAAAATGTGGCCGATATTTTGGATATTCTAGAACAAGCTGGCTATGAAGCTAGTGCTTTTAGAACAACACCAGAAGAAATGAGTGCTCAAAATGAAGCTACACGTGCGGCAAAAGAGGGCTTTGAATTAATCGTAGCTGCTGGTGGGGATGGAACTATTAATGAAGTTGTTAATGGTTTGGCATTTTTGGATGAGAGACCCAAGATGGCAATCATTCCTGCTGGTACAACCAACGATTATGCCGTGCTTTAGGCATTCCCCGTGACAGTATTTTGGACGCTGCCAAAGTTATTCTTAAAAATAAAACTCGCAAGATGGATATTGGTAAGGCCGATTTTGGTGAAAAGTCCCAATACTTTGTCAATATTGCTGCCAGTGGCTCTTTAACTGAACTTACTTATGGTGTTCCTTCAGAAGTAAAATCTGCATTAGGTTATGCAGCATATTTGATTAAAGGTGCGGAAATGTTGCCACGTTTGACATCAAATGAGATGCGCTTAACTTATGATGATGGCGTTTATGAAGGCGGGCTTTCTATGTTCTTACTTGGAATGACAAATTCAATTGGTGGCTTCGAACAAATTATGCCTGATGCTCAACTTAGTGATGGTTTATTCCAATTGATCGTTGTTAAGCCATCTGATCCTGTTAATATGATGAAGCTTATGGCTTTAGCATTAAACGGTAAGCACGTAGATGATCCAAATATCATTTATACTAAGACTAAGAGCTTGAAGGCAGAACTTATTGGTAAGAGTGAAGGCAAGGAATTGCCAGTTAACTTAGATGGTGAAATTGGTGGTTATTGCCCAGTAAGTTTTGAAAACTTAAAACAACATATTGAATTTTATGTTGGTGCATAAGTTTGGTTAAATAATTTTGAAAATCAAAAAAAGACGTTGAAGAATTAACTTCAGCGTCTTTTTTGTATCTATGAAACTTTTACTTTAACGACGTTCTCCGCCCATACCAAAGATTTGAAGGAAAAACATAAATAAGTTCACGAAATCAAGGTATAATTGCAAAGCACCAGCGGTTGCCAAACCTAATGAGTTAGTTTGGTCAGCGTACTTAGCGTAAATAGTCTTCATTTGTTGAGCATTCCAAGCAGTTAAACCAACGAAGATAATAACACCAATGTAAGCGAAAATGTATGTGATCATTGGGTTCTTAAGGAACATGTTAACAACTGTAGCTACGATAAAACCAATTAAAGCAGCAGTTGTGTAAGCACCAATATTTGATAAGTCGCGCTTAGTAAATGTACCATAAATTGCCATAGTTACAAAAACAGCTGCGGCTGAAACAAAGGCGGTAGCAACTGTAGCGCCAGTATAAGCAGCGCAAATGATTGCAAAGGTTAACCCATAAGCTACAGACATGATCATTAACATGACAAAACTAGCTACAGGATTACGAGTTGCTCTAAAACTAATTGCAAAAGTAAGAATTAAAGGCAAGAATAAAATAATCCATGCGGATGCTTGATTGCTGAAAAGGGCAATAAAAGCTGATCTAAAAACAGTTGTTGATAAAAATGCAGTTAAAGCAGATACTAAAACAGCTAATGCCATAATGCTGTAAGTTTTAGCTAAAAAGCTGTTAACAGCAGAAACATCCTGAACTTGACGACGTCCAGGAGTACTTGAAAAGTTATCCATAAAAAAATCCTTTCTACATATAGATATACTCATTAAATAAGCTATCACAAAAATAGAAAGGACTAAAGAAAAATATTAAAATTTAAATCTTATTTAGTAGGTTTTTTTGCCCATTTTAAACCAATTCCAGTTACGCCACTGATGATTGAGAAAACAGGTGAAAGCAAACTGAAGAAAGTGAATGGCAGGAATGCCAAAACCGGAACACCTAAAGTTGATGCAGCAAAGGAACCGGCAACACCCCAAGGAATAAGGTAATTAATAACGCTGCCTCCGTCTTCAAGAACACGACTGAGAGCTAATGGTGACAAACCAATTTTATCGTAAGCTACTTTAAAGGCACGGCCTGGCAAAATTACAGAAAGGTATTGTTCACCCACAAAAAGGTTAATGCAGATGCCTGAAAGAATAGTGACAGTAATCAAACGACCAGGTTTCTTTAAATGTTCTACAAGAGGTTCCATTGCACTTTGAACTACTTTAAATTTCATAAGCATTCCGCCAAGTGAAAGCGTAGAAATGATTAAGGCAACAGTTGCATCATGCTAGAAATTCCACCACGAGTAAGCAAAGCATTAACTGAAGCATCGCTGGTTTTTGCTACAAAGCCGTTCATGATCAAATTATTCAAGGCAGTAACTGACATATGCGGATTAGTAATGAAAATCATAATGACTGTTGCAGTGATATTAATAAACAAAGTAGGAATTGCTGGGATTTTGCGCCATGCACAGATCAACATCAAAATAATTGGTACTATTGCCCACCAGCTAATGAAGAACTGATTTTGCAAAATAGTTGAAGTACGTTCAATTTTTGTTAAATCCATCTTGCCGCTGTTTCCTAAAATCCAGAAAAGAATGAAAGAAACAACAAAAGAAGGAATAGTTGACCACATCATATTTTTAATGTGCGCAAATAATTCACTTTCAGCAACGGCGGAAGAAAGATTAGTTGAATCAGATAGTGGAGACATTTTATCGCCAAATACGGCTCCGGAAATAATTGCACCGGCAACTAAAGCAGGATTAGCATTCATGCTTGTACCAATTCCGAAAAGAGCGATACCCACTGTTGAAATTGTAGTAAAGCCACTTCCGATCGCAACACCGACAATTGCGCAAACTACGAAAACAGATGGAACGAAGAATGCACCATTGATTAAGTGAAAACCAAGAACCATAATTGATGGAATAATGCCAGCTTGAATCCAGAGACCAATAAGGGCACCAATTAAGATAAAAATAAAGATAGGAATGATGGCTACGCCGATTCCTTCCTTAATTCCATCTTGAATTTCCTGCCAAGAAAAGCCTTTGAATTTTGCCCAAAAAGTTAAAAGCAAAACAGTAAATAAAACTGGAACTTCTGGTGAAAGTCCGAATTTGATAACTGCAACTCCCAAAATAATTAGGAGAAGTGCGAGAATGATAATTGATTCCGCAAAAGAGATTCTCTTTTTCATATCTTTTCCTCCAAATAAAAAATCCCGCTGACTCTAAAAGTCAACGGGACGATTTGCTAACCGTGGTACCACCCACACTTTGAGCATAAGAACTCAAACTCTATCAGATGATAACGGCTCTGAATAATTCCGAACAATTCTCTAAGCGATGTAATTCATAAGCTTCGCCTGTCTGGTTTGCACTAACCACCAGTTCTCTGAACGCTGAACGAAGTTACTACTTTTTTCGTTTATTGTTGGTCATTATGATAGCAATATTAAAAAATGGTGTCAATACTTTAATTAAAAAAGTTTTCTTTTTGCATTTGATTTAGAGTAAAGACAAGCTTTAACGTTCAGATTACTGTAAAATAGAAGTAGACATTTTTTAGAAAAGAATAGAGCAAGTTACATGAAGAAAAATCAAATTGTTGAATTAGAAATTACCGACCTTTCATATGAAGCAATGGGGGTTGCTCACTATGAAGGTTTAACTATTTTTGTAAATAATGCTTTGCCTGGCGAAGTAGTTAAGGCAAAAATTTTAAAAGTTAAGAAGAAGTTTGCTTTTGCCAAGATTGAAGAAATCATTAAAGAAAGTCCAGATCGAATCAATGTTAAATTAAATCAATGGGTTCAAACCGGTTTGGCTTCTCTTGCGCATATTAAGTATGATAAGCAACTTGAATTTAAACGCAATCAAGTTGTGAACCTTCTTAAAAAGGCACACTTAGATGATGTTAAGGTTGATGAAACTTTAGCTAGTCCGGAAGAAAAAGGCTACCGCAATAAGGCACAAGTTCCAGTTCGTGAAGTTAACGGTCAACTTGAAATCGGCTTTTTCAGACGTCATTCCCACGATTTAGTGCCACTTACCAACTTCTTTACAACTGATCCTGAAATTGACCGTGTTCTTGTTGCAACGCGTGATATTTTACGTAAGTATAATGTTCCTGCTTATGATGAAATTCATAATAAGGGTGAAGTTCGATATCTTGATGTTCGCCGTAGCAAGTCAACTGGCGAAATTATGGTGATTTTAGTTTGTCTTCATAAGGACTTTGAACAACTTCCTAAGGTGGCTGAAGAAATTAGTCAAATTGAAGGCGTTACTAGCGTAATTTTGAACCATAATCCAAAGAAGACTAACGTTATTTTGGGTAAAAACGATTATGTTGTTAGAGGAAATGACCATATTACTGACCAAATCGGCGATGTGAAGTTTAGAATTTCTCCTAAGAGTTTCTTTCAAATCAATTCTTTGCAAACACCACGTTTATACGATTTGGCAATTAAAAAGGCTGATTTGAAGCCAAGCGACGTTGTAATTGATGCTTACTCAGGTATCGGGACAATTGGTCTTAGCGTTGCTAAACATGTTAAGGCTGTGCGAGGTATGGAAACAATTAAAGATGCGGTTAGGGATGCTAATAAGAATGCTAAGCTTAACGGCATTGATAATGCCCAGTATGTAACTGGGAAAGCTGAAGAAGTTATGCCACGTTGGGCAAGCGAAGGTCTTAAAACTGATGTGATTTTTGTTGATCCGCCAAGAAAAGGCTTAACTCCTGAATTTATTGACGCAGCTGTTGTTACTAAGCCAAAGAAGATTGTTTATATTTCATGCAATCCTGCTACGCAAGTTAGAGATATGCAATTGTTAATGGAAAAGGGCTACAAGTTTAATGAAGTTTCACCTGTTGATATGTTCCCACAAACTCCGCATGTTGAATCTGTAGCAGTTCTTACTAAGTAAAATGCCAGAGATCAAACGCTGTTCATGGGGTGATACTGATGATGAACTTTCTCGTAAGTATCACGATGAAGAATGGGGCAAATTCAATTTAGATGAAAAGTATTTGTATGAAATGTTAGTTTTGGAAAGTTTTCAATCGGGACTTTCTTGGGCTACGATTTTGTATAAACGCGAAAATTTCCGTCATGCTTTTGCAGACTTTGATGTTGAAAAAGTGTCTAAATTTACAGATGCAGATTTTGAACGTTTAATGAATGATGCTGGAATTATTCGTAATAAGTTAAAAATCAATGCAGCTATTAACAATGCGCAAGTATTAAGCAATTGGCATCGAAATGGCAATTGCTTTTCAACCTTTTTGTGTGAGTTCATTCCTAATCCGATTATTCATCATTTTGATTCGGAAAGTGATGTACCGGCTAAGAATGAATTGTCTGCTAAGATTTCCAAAGAAATGAAAAAGCAAGGCTTTAAATTTGTGGGACCAACAACTATTTATTCATTTTTGCAAGCAGTCGGTTTAATTAATGACCATATTGAAAAATGTAGTTTCAAATATTAAGGCATGAAAAAAGCGATGAGATTTTTCTCATCGCTTTTCTTTTTAGCAGTTTAATAATTAAAGTCCAAATGCAAATTTGTAAAGGAAAATTCCAATAATTGCACCAACGATAGGACCTACAGATGCAACCCAACTGTAGTCCCAGTGAGCATTTTTTGTCAGAGTTAGGAACTGGCAAAATTGCGTAAAGGATTCTTGGACCCAAGTCACGAGCTGGGTTAAGAGATGGACCAGTAGGACCACCAATAGCCATAACAACGGCCATAATCATGAATCCAACACCGATGTTGGCAATATCAACGGCTTGCTTGAAGAAAGTGCCACGGTAAAGACCGATTGCAACAAACATTAAAACAGCTGTACCAGCAACTTCGGCAACAAAACCGTTCAACTTGTTGTTAGTTGCGTCAACAGTAGAGAAACAACCGAAAACAATGTTTGAATCCTTGGTCTTCTTAAAGTGAGGCCAGTAAACTGCAAGAACGATTAATTGTCCACAAATTGCACCTAAAAATTGGAAAAAGATGTATTGCAAAACATGTGACCATGGGAAAATTCCTGCACAAGCTTGTGCAATAGTTGCGGCTGGGTTGATGTGACAACCTGAAATTGAACCGAACAACATTGATGGGATCATAACACCAAAACCGAAACTAAGAGCGATTAAAAGCCAACCACCATTGGCCTTGCCATCTTCTGGATCACCGGTAGTTCCTGTCAAAAATGTGTTGGCAACTGCACCGTTTCCAAATAATACTAAAATTAACGTACCGAAAAATTCGGCAAAGTACTTCATCATCCAAGTATGTTCCATAAGTACTTTTTCCTCCCTGAAAAAATAGATGAAAAATTACTGCAAGGAAAAGTATACAGTAAGAATGCGCTGAAACCTAGCTTTTTTTATAAAAATATCGAATTTTGAGCAAAAAAGTTGACAACTAAGGTATATAAGCATATAAATATTAAAAATTATGCATAAGAGGGGAAGAAAATGCGAGTAAATATTCTTCAACACACGCCTAATGAAGGTCCAGGTTCAATAAAATCTTGGGCTGATGAGCAAGAAGCAGATGTTTATGTTTATCATCCAGAAGTTTTTGGAAAATTACCTAAGGTGAATGAAACAGATTTATTGATTATTTTAGGTGGGCCAATGAGTCCTAATGATGCTTTACCTTGGATTAATCAAGAAAGAAAATTAATTAAAGAACTTTTGGCACAGCATAAACCAATTTTTGGAGCATGTTTTGGTGCTCAACAAATTGCAAAAGCATTGGGATATAAAGTTTCAGATGCACCAGCAAAGGAAGTAGGCTGGGCACCAGTTTATTTACAAGATAAAACTATTCCTGGCCTTCCTGATAAAATGACGGCTTTACATTGGCATGAACAAATGTTTGAAGTGCCTAAAGAAGCTAAATTGCTTTTTGCAAGTGATCTAGTTAGAAACCAAGGTTTTATTCTTGGTAATAATATAGTTGGATTACAATTTCATTTTGAGCCAGAAGAGGATAATCTTCGTGAAATTGCTATAAACGATAGTGAATATCCGGAAGAAAACAATGCGCTTCATCAGTCAGCAAGTGAAATTATTGCTCATGGAGTTCCTGAAGAAAATAAACAGATTATGTTTAATATTTTGAATTACATTACTAAAAATAATTAGTTCTTTACAATAACCGTTTTCACAGTCCATAATGATAATTAAGTTGCAGTCCCATTAGGGGCTGTTTTAGTTTGGAAAAGAGCGAAAGAATGAATAAAAAGCAAATTAATATGGTTACCTTTGCTTTAATGCTGGGTAACGTTATGGCCGGACTTGATGGTACGATCACCAATACTGCAATTCCAGCAATTGTTTCTGCGCTTCATGGAATTCAATTTATGGGCTGGATTGTTGCTATTTACTTATTGGGGATGTCCGTTTCAATTCCGATTTGGACTAAAATCGGTGAACGAATTACCAATAAAAAGGCTTTTGAGATAGCTTTGATTTTGTTTGTTTTAGGTTCAACTTTTGAAGGAATCGCGCCTAATATTTACTTTTTCTTGATTTCCAGAATGGTCATGGGAATCGGAGGCGGCGGTATGGGTTCGCTTCCTTATATCATCGCTGGATATGTGTTTAAAAATATTAAAAAGAGAACACAGGTCTTAGGTTATCTAACAGCTAGCTTTAACGGTGCTGCAATTTTAGGTCCTCTTGTTGGGGGCTGGTTAATTGATGCCCTTTCTTGGCGCTGGGTATTTTATATCAATATTCCAATAGGTCTTTTGGCTTTCATTATTTGTATTATTTTCTACAAACCCGTTACACCAAAATCTTTGCCAATTTTCGATCTTCCAGGTGCAGGTCTTTTGGTTTGCAGTTTAATTATGTTTTTAATGGGGATTCAATTATTAGGAATTACCGCTAATTGGATTGTTGCCTTGCTTATTATTATCAGCTTAGTTTTAGCATTTTTATTCTTTTACAACGAAAGAAAAGCAAAGAATCCTATTATTCCGCTTTCTATTTTTAAGAAACGTGATTTAAACGGTGATTTTCTGTTGTTTGCGACAACTTGGGGCGCCTTTATTGCGGTAAATACTTATTTGCCAATGTGGGCACAGGCGCTTCTTGGTATGTCAGCCTTAGTCGGTGGGATGACTTTGATTCCAAACTCAATTGTAGAAATTATCGCTTCCCAAACTGTTGCTACAATTCAAGAACATTTGCGAACATTTACTTTAGTTATGATTGGAATTGTTACCATGATGATTTCTACGGGTGGCATGTTCTTATCTAATTTACATACGCCATTAGGTCTTCTTACAACCCTTGCAGCCTTTTCAGGAATTGGCGTAGGCTTTATCTTTGTTGCTTTGCAGGTAAAAGTTCAGATTGATGCAGGGCTAAAAGATATGCCAACAGCTACTTCAACATCATATTTAATTAGAATTTTGGCGCAAACCATTATGTCTGCAATTTACGGCGTAATCATGAACTTGTCACTTGAACATGGAATTGCTCATAGAACTGACATTACAATGAATATGATGAATAAATTGAGTGATGCGGCTTCTGCTAAGAGTTTGCCACAAAATCTAATTCCAACCATGCGGGCAATTTTTCATTCCGGAATTAAAGAAATTATGTTAGTTTCATTTATTTTATTGATAATTGCGACAGCTTTGAATTTCTACTTTAACTGGAAGAAGACGCCTAAAAAAGTTTTGAAATAAGCTTGTCTTTTTAATCTGGCGCAAGCATAATTGATATAGAAAATAAAAAAGTCTTGGTCAAAATGATCAAGGCTCTTTATTTATATTTAGCAAAAAAATGAGGAGAAAGAATGAGTAAAAAGCAAATTTCAATGGTAACTTATGCCATGATTTTAGCAAATGTCATGGCAGGACTAGACAGTACGATTATTAATACAGCTATTCCGGCAATTATCGCAGATTTGCACGGAATCCAATTTATGGGTTGGATTATCGCTTTGATGCTTTTAGGAATGTCTGTCTCTACGCCAATTTGGAGCAAATTGGGTGAAAAGATCGGTAATAAAGCTGCCTTTGAACTTTCGCTTTTATTGTTTGTACTAGGTTCGCTTTTCCAAGGTTTAGCCGAAAATATGTATTTCTTCTTAATTGCGAGAACAGTAATGGGAATTGGAGCCGGCGGAATGGGATCCATTCCATATATTATGGCCGGACAGATTTTTACCAATGTTAAAAAGAGAACAAAGATTTTAGGTTATATTGGTGCCAGTTTTAGTGTTGCAGCAATCGTAGGATTAGTCGGGGGATATTTGGTTGATTCACTTTCTTGGCACTGGGTTTTCTACATTAATATTCCGATTGGTCTTATTGCTGTTTTGCTTTCAGTTCTTTACTATCGTGAAAAGGTCGTTAAGAAAGAAGCTAAGTTTGATATTTTAGGTTCTTTCTTGGTTGTAACGGGTTTGGTCCTTATTCTTTTAGGAATTCAACTTCTTGGCTTGGTAAGTCCACTTATTATTGCAGGCTCAATTATTTTAGGTTTGCTTATTTTAGTATTCTTCTTCAAACATGAAGCTCACGACAGCAATCCGGTTATTCCAATTAGTATGTTTAAAAATAAAGCTTTGGTTGGCGACTTGCTTTTGTTCACTTTCACTTGGGGCGCATTTTTAGCAATTAATACTTATTTGCCAATGTGGGCACAAGGATTGCTAGGAACAACGGCCTTAATCGGAGGGATGACTTTAATTCCTAACTCAATTGCTGATACGATTGGTACTTTGGTTGTTAATCCTCTTAAGGCACGCTTTAGTGATCGCGGATTGATTTTGATGGCAATTATCTGCATGCTTATTTCAAGTTTATCAATGGTGCTTATTCCAAGCGATGCTAGCTTTTGGCTTATTACATTAATTGCTACATTTTCTGGTTTTGGTGTGGGCTTTATCTTTGTGCTTTTACAAGTAAAGGTCCAAGTCGATGCTGGTGAAAAAGATATGGCTCCGGCTACTTCACTTTCTTACTTAATCAGAATTTTGGCGCAAACTGTTATGGCCGCTATTTATGGCGTAATCATGAACATGGCTTTGGCCCGTGGGGTAGCAAGCAATAAAGGCATTACTATGAGCATGATGAATAAATTGAGTGATGCTAAGTCTGCCGCTAGTTTGCCAAGTAGTCTTTTACCAACGATGCGTCAAATCTTTTATTCTGGATTGCGCGGAATCATGCTTTGTTCGGCTATTTTACTTATTGCCTCTATTTGGATTAACTTCCACTTCAACAAAAAGAAAAATATTGATTAAATATTAAATCATAATATGTTTATGTGCATAAGCTACCAAATCCTCTAGGGGGGTTTGGTAGTTTTGTTTTACCCACCAAACTAAAAGCATAAAAATTCCGCCGGATTGATAGCTGATGGCATAATCTTCCAATTTTAAACCTGGGTGACAAATTTGCAATAAATTATTTAAGTAAATTGTCTGTTCATTTAAAAGCATCCCTTCAAAACCAGCATCAAGTAAGCGGGGCATAATAGTCGGATTCTCTTTAAAATAAGAAAGATAAGCGATGAGCTGTTTAGATAAATCGTCTAAGTGATTTTCTTTAATATCTAAAATTAACCTGTCGTATCGGCGCTTGATAAATTCGCTAATTACGCTGTCTTTTTGTTCATAATTACGGTAAAAAGAAGTTCTTGAAACCTTAGCTAAGCGTGTGATTTGTGAAATGGTAATTTCTGGATATGACTTAGTTTCCAATAATTTAAATAAAGCTTTTTCAATTTTATGTTGAGTATGGAGACTTTTTTTTATTCATAATATTTTCCTTTTAATGTAAGCATTTAGTTTGACACTTGAAAGCATTTACACTATATTATAGTTAAATAGTTACAACTGTTACGATTTTTAAAGAAAGTGTTAAATTTTATGCATTATTCAAATGGTAACTACGAAGCTTTTGTTCATGCTTCCAAACCAAAAGACGTAGATAAAAAATCAGCTTATATTGTTGGATCAGGATTAGCTTCACTTGCGACAGCTACCTTTTTGCTTAGAGATGCGCAAATGAAGGGTGAAAAGATCCATATTCTTGAAGAATTGAGTCTTCCAGGCGGCAGTATGGATGGTATTTATGATCAAGTTAAACAATCATACATTATCCGTGGTGGTCGTGAAATGGAAACCCACTTTGAAACTTTATGGGATTTATTTAGATCGATTCCATCATTAGATAATCCTGGTGAAACTGTCCTAGATGAATTTTATCGTTTAAACAGAAAAGATCCAAGTTTTTCTAAGACACGTGTAATTGTAAACCGTGGTGAAGAATTACCAACAGATGGTCAATTGCTTTTAACGCCAAAGGCAGTTAAAGAAATTGTTAACCTATGTTTAACTCCAGAAAGAGATTTACAAGATAAAAAGATTAATGAAGTATTCTCAAGAGAATTTTTCGAATCAAACTTCTGGCTTTACTGGGCAACAATGTTTGCGTTTGAACCTTGGGCAAGTGCAATGGAAATGCGTCGCTATTTGATGCGCTTTGTTCAACACGTAGCTACCTTGAAGGATCTTTCATCACTTAGATTTACTAAGTATAATCAATATGAATCATTGATTTTACCAATGGTTAAATTCTTGAAGGATCATGGCGTACAATTCCATTATGACACTGTTGTTAATAATATTATTGTTAATCGTTCAAATGGAGCTAAGGTTGCGGAAGAAATTAAGATGACCGAAAACGGTGAAGAAAAATCTATTAAGCTTAGCCCAGATGATCTAGTCTTCGTAACAAACGGTTCAATTACTGAAAGTACAACTTATGGTGACAATCTGCATCCAGCCGATGAACATCATGAATTTGGTGCAAGTTGGCAATTATGGAAGAATTTAGCTGCACAAGATAGTGACTTTGGTCATCCAGAAAAATTCTGCGAAAATATTCCAAAGGCCAACTGGGTAATGTCCGCAACGGTAACTTTTAAGAACGATGATATTGTTCCATTTATTGAAAAAATTAACAAAAAAGATCCGCATAGTGGTTCAATCGTAACAAGCGGACCAACAACGATTAAGGATTCTAATTGGATGCTCGGCTACTCAATCAGTCGTCAGCCTCACTTCCATAAGCAAAAACCAAATGAATTAATTGTTTGGCTTTACGGACTTTATTCAGATACTAACGGTAACTATGTAAAGAAGACAATGCCAGAATGTAACGGTATTGAACTTTGTGAAGAATGGCTTTACCATATGGGCGTGCCAGATGAAAAGATTTCTGAAATGGCTCATGCAGCAGTTACTATTCCAGCTCACATGCCATACATTACTTCATACTTCATGCCAAGAGCATTAGGTGATCGTCCAAAGGTTGTTCCCGAAAAATCAAAGAACTTAGCCTTCATCGGTAATTTTGCCGAAACGGAAAGAGACACAGTCTTTACTACTGAATACTCAGTTCGTACGGCCATGGAAGCAGTTTACACATTGCTTGATATTGATCGCGGCATTCCTGAAGTATTTGCTTCTGCATTTGATGTGCGTATGCTTATGAATGCGATGTACTACTTGAATGACCAAAAGAAATTAACTGAGCTTGACTTGCCACTTCCAGAAAAATTGGCAATTAAGGGGATGCTCAAGAAAGTAAAGGGCACATATATTGAGGACTTACTCAAAGAATATAGATTGATGTAATATTAGCTTATTATCTATAAAAGATCATGCTTGTTTTTAGGACAAGCATGATCTTTTTGAGTATAATATGGGAGTAGATTTTTAAAATGTTTTTATATAGAAAAGAAGGATATTTATTTTAGAATCTAAGCCCGCCCGATGGGGCACAAAAGCATATCGTGATGCCAAGAAGTTGTATTTGAGTGCTTTTCCTGATTGGGAACGTTTCTCAATGCCATCGTTATTAGTGATGTCACTTAAACCAAGTGTGAAGTTTCATGCTTTATATGATGGAGGTAAATTCTGCGGAATTGCTTACTTTGTAGAGAGTGATACAACGGTTTATTTAACCTACTTGGCTGTTAATAAAGATTTGCGTGGTCAAGGTTATGGTACAAAGATTTTAACCTTGCTCGAAGATCGTTATCCTGACAAGCAGTTAGTCATCGATATCGAGCCAGTGGTACCGACTGCTAAGAATTACAAGCAGAGAGTTAGCCGCCTGAAGTTTTATGAACGCAATGGTTTTCATAGAACTGATCAAAAGTTGAAAGATCAAGATGGTGAGTTCGAAGCTTTGACTACGGGTAAAAAATTAGATAAGCCAGGCTTTGTTAAGGCGTTAAAGCAGATGAGCTTTGGTTTTTATCAGTTTAAAATTGAAAAATAATAACTAAAAAAGCGTTGCCTGATTGGTAACGCTTTTTTTGATCTTTAAATAAATAGTTCTATTGGTAAATTTTTCCTTCTTGCTTTTCTGCTTTATTCTTTTCTTCTAAAGCTTTTTCACTGGCAGCTTGTTTTGGCAATACCCAGTTAAGAATCATACCGATGATTGTTGAAAGAGCGACAGAAGTTAATTGGAAACTACCAAGTTGCAAGTATGCACCACCAATTCCGATTACCAAGATGACTGAAGCAATAAGCATGTTGCGCTTTTCGCCAAAGTCAACTTTATCATCGACTAGAATCTTCAAACCATTAGAAGCGATGGTTCCAAAGAGTAGGAAGGAAATCCCGCCGATAACTGGCATTGGAATTGATTCGATAATTGCGGCAAGTTTACCAACAAAGCTGAAGATGATCGCACAAACTGCGGCTCCGGCTAAGACCCAAACTGAGTGAACCTTGGTCATTGCCAATACACCGATGTTTTCACCATATGAAGTTGTTGGTGGACCACCGATGAACCCTGCGATAATTGTTGAAAGACCATCACCAAGCATGGTTCTGTGAAGACCAGGATTCTTGAAGAAATTACGCTTGGTTAATGAATTCAAAACCATGATGTGTCCCATATGTTCAGTCATGGTAACAAAGGCGATAGGTGCCATTGCCAAGATGGCTGCTGGATACCATTTAAAGTGATAGCTGATTCCAGGAACATCTAAAGCTGGAAGTGAGAACCAAGCGGCTTTTTCAACACCTGAGAAATCAACGATTCCTAAGCAGCAGGAGAGAATATAGCCACAGACGATACCGAGCATGATTGAAACTAAGCTTGTGAAGCCCTTGAAACACATTTGGAATATTAAAGTCATAACCAAGGTGAAGATGGCTACGCCAAAGTAAGTTAAATCATACTTTTGATGATTAAGCATGGCGTCGTTAGCAGCTGTTGTAGCAAGTGACAAACCGATAACGATGATAATTGGCCCGACGACAATCGGTGGCAAAACTTTGTTAACCCAAGCCGATCCAATTTGACCAATAATAATTGCAACGATTACGTAAACTAAACCTGCGGCGATTGCACCTTGTGCAACAGCTGGATAACCATCTGCCTTCATCAAAGCCTGCATTGTAGCAACGAAGGCAAAACTTGAACCCAGATATGCTGGAATCTTGAAGTGGGTACAGACCATGTGAATCAAAGTACCAACACCTGAAGATAATAGTGCGATGCTGGGACTAATTCCGATTAAGATTGGAACCAAAACAGTCGAACCAAACATGGCAAACATGTGCTGAAGCGATAAGAGTACGCCTTGCCCGAATTCAGGCTTCTCGTAAACATCTAAAATCGCTTCCGAATTACGGAAAGGTTTCTTAGATTTATTCATAAAACTCCCTCATGTTTCTATTGAAACAAACAACATTGTTTAATAGATGACCGAAGAAAAAAGACCACCTGGACTCCGTGCCCAAGATGGTCTTTCTGTTTTGGCATACGCAAAAAAGCGTCGCAAATGCAGATTTCCTTCCTAGCCTCACGGGACTAATTTAAAGGTCATCAATTGTTGTCTATATTTAACTAGCTTTTAGGAATTTTGTCAATGAGATTTTTGAACTTTTAGTTCAGAAAATATATCAATTACTCATGAAATCCTGAACCTTTCAACCTGAAATGATATTTTTGGTTAAAAGAATTTTCTTAGCATGGAAAAATAGAATTAGCAAGAAACGAAAAAGAAATGGAGAAATAAAATGAAATTACTTATTGCAGGTGCAGGTTTTATCGTTCAAGATTGGTTAACGATTACTAAAGACTTAAAAGATGTCGAATTAATGGCAATTGTTGGTACGTCAAATGATAAAGAAATAATGGAAAAGCTTCAAAAAGAATATGGAATTCAAGAAGTTTATACAGATTATGACAAAGCTTTAAATAATGCTGATGTTGATACTGTTTATGTTGGCGTTCCTAACTTTTTACACTATTCATTTGTGAAGAAAGCCTTGAATGCTGGTAAAAATGTCATTTGTGAAAAGCCATTTACTGTTAAATACGCTGAATTCAAGGAATTAAAAGAATTAGCCTTAGAAAAAGATTTAGTTTTAGTTGAAGCAATTACCAACCAATATTTGACTAACTACAAAGAGTTGAAAGATAAAGTAGAATCGCTTGGCCCAGTTCGCATTGTTTCAATGAATTATTCACAATATTCACATCGTTATAACGCCTTTAAAGAAGGTAAAGTTTTGCCAGTCTTTGATCCTAAAAAAGGTGGCGGTGCTTTAATGGATCTGAATATTTACAACATTCACTTCTTAGTTGGTTTATTTGGAATGCCAAAGAGCGTTCATTATGTTGCCAATATTCAAAGAAATGTTGATACTTCAGGCATGCTACTTCTTGATTATGGTGATTTTAAGGCGGTTTCAATTGCTGCTAAAGATTGTGCGGCGCCAGTAACTTCAATGATTGAAGGCGAAGATGGCACAATTGTAGTTAATGGTCCGGCTAATGTAATGGATTCATTCGATATGTATCATGGAAATGAAAAGACGGAACATATTGATGATAAGGTTTACCCACATCGCATGTACGAAGAATTTAATGAATTCGCTCGTATGATTAAAGATCATGATATGGATAAAACGAAGAAAATGCTTAATCATAGTGATAAAGTTATGCAAGTTGTCCAAAAAGCTTGTGATAATGCCGGTCTTGAGTTGGAATAGAGTAAATTTGAGGTGATTAAGATGAAATTTAATTCTTTGATGCATGTTAATATTGTCGCTGATGATTGGGATGCAATGGTTGATTTTTATGAAAATAAACTTGGCCTCAAAAAGAAAGTTGAGGTTAAATATAAGGAATATTTAAACCGTCCCGATCGTCCTGAACAACAAAAGATTGCTCAAACTGATCCAGAAAGAATAATGTATGCTTACTTTGAAATTGTTCCTGGTCAATTTATTGAAATGTTTCCTAATACCGATCTTCCTCACGATGTTGAATGGTACAAGCGGACAGGATTAAATCACTTTTCGTTAACTGTCGATGATCTTCACAAGACTTTTGATGAATTTAAAAAAACAGGCATAAAAATTATTAGCGAACCTTCAAAAGGACCGTCGGAGACTTGGCAATTTTGGGCTGCAGATCCCGATGGTAATCGCTTTGAAGTACAACAATTTACCGAAAAATCATATCAAAAAATTGGTCATATTGATGAGTAAACTAAAAGAGTTCTGTAAAGGCAGGACTCTTTTAGTTATTTAAAATTGTTTCGCGATAAAGGATGGCAAAAATTAAATTTAATACATAATGGAAAGCAAATTGAGAATAAAAGGTGGCTACTTTATGCTTTTTTTCTTCATCGGGAATGATTAAAGAATAATCGCTTTTTTTAACTAAATTGCTAGAAGAATCAGCCGTGATAATGATAGTTTTACCATCGCCAATAGATAGATTATTCATAACGTTTTGATATTCTTCACTGCTCGTTCCATAAGTAACAATTAGTGCAATGTCATTTTCCCGTAAATGTTGACTGTTGCTGCTAGCTTCATTATTTTCGGAAGCAAAGATGGGGTAAATATTAAGCTTGTTAACTTTATTGATAAAACTGCGCGCAGTTAAACCAGAATCGCCGATACCAAAAATAAAGATTCGATCAGCATAGAGTAATTTTTTGGCAATCTGCTCAATGGTAGTCATATCGAGGGATGAATATAGAAGCTTTAAACCGTTGGAGTATAAATTAGTCATCGATTTTGCTATTTCATCCAAGTTATCAGCAGGCGTAAACGGAAACGAAAAATCTACGTCATTATTGATAAACTTTTGCTTTTCACGTTCTTTTATTAATTTTATTTTTAATTCGGGAAAGCCTGAAGAATTGGTTTTGTGGCATAAACGAATAATGGAGGCATTTGAAGTATGGGTTTGCTTAGCTAATTCATTGATAGTTAGATCGTCTATATTATCTAAATTCTTTTCTAGATAGGTGATGACAATTTCTTCAGTATTAGTATATTTTTGTTGGTTTGAAAATAATTTTAAAGTCATATCAGTTATTTACTTTTGAAAAATCATATTTACGATATTTGACGGCCGTTTTAGCGTCTTTAAAAATTGCACTGTGGATGTCACCCGAAGAATAGGCGAGATATAGACATTCATGCCCCTTAAAGTTTCCGGTAATATAAACTAAGTCAACGGGACCCAAAATATCGGTAACTCTTAGCCAAGATTGACCATTCTTTTGCAAATACTTACCTAGAGAGATATTGCCGGCATATTCTTTATTTTGCTTAGTAGAATTATGATCAAGTTTAAATTTGCCAACTTTTTTGTAAAGAACAGATTCGTTTACTAAGTGATTAGTAATTATTAATTTACGAGCTTTTTTTGAAAAAGCGTCGCTACGATACCAAGTTCCCCTAAATTCAGATGGAACAGTCATTAATTTTAAACCGTGATATTTTTTCTTTAGATTAGGTTTAGTAGATTTGATTTGAGAATTTTTAGATTGATAGTGAGTTTTCGGTTTATTAGAAGAGCTTGCTTGTTTTTGAGTATTGTTTTGATTTGAACAAGCAGTAAACATAAACAATGAAAATATAAGTATTGAAATCTTTTTAAACATAATTTTCCTCTATTTATTAATATTACGAATAACGTTAATTCTAAATAAGATTAAATTCAAAACAACTATGCCAGCAGTAATGATAAAGACCATGCTGTAGCTAGACAGACCGGAAATAGTTGAACCCAAAAGCGGACCTACAATGTTGCCAATGTACATTGCTGACTGATTCCAAGAGAAGATTCGGCCAGTAATTTTCGCAGGTGAGTTTTTAGTAAGCATTGTCTGAACTTGTGGGAAAAGGCAGGCATCCGTGAAGCCAACAAGAAAGCGTAAAATACCAAGCTCGACGGTGTTTTGTACAAAAGCTGTTAAAAAGAACAAAATTGTAGCACCGATAAAGCCAGCAATAATAATTTTATGCGTTCCAATTTTGTCGCCGAGAGCACCAAAGCGTGATGCCGCAAGAAAGGTTGCAATACCCGGAAGTGCCGCAATAACGCCAGAAATAAAGACAACATTGCCGTGACCGTTTAAAAGCTGACGAACATACAAAGAAACGATTGGATTAATTGAGTTGTTAGCTGCTTGGATGATTAAGGTCGTTAAAAGAAGCCCGAAAATAAGCTGAGGACTATGTAATTCTTTAATAACGCCACTAGCTTTGTCGAGCTTTTTCTCAGTAACAGGCTTGAAGTCATCTTCATGAACGAAGAATAAACTAAGGAAAAAGCAAATTAAAAGTAGTCCGCCGGTAATGAAAAATGTGATCCGGTAAGAAAAGATTGAAGTTAAGGCTCCGCCGACAAGTGGCCCAAGCAGGGTGCCGGCAGTAGTTGAAGATGCAATTGTTCCTAATGCTTGTCCAGAGTGGATTTTAGGCGTTTCGGTAGCAACTAAGGCGTTTGAGTTTGAGATAAAGCCAGCAAAAACTCCCTGAAGCATTCTTAGAGCGAATAGTTGCCAAACGTTTGTGACTAAGCCCATGCATCCTAAAACAATGGCCATGCCGAGGGATGCTCGCAAAATCATTGGTTTGCGGCCTTTTTTATCAGCAAGTTTGCCCCACCAAGCGAAATGATTGCCGAAACAAAGAATGTTCCAGAATAAATAAATCCTGACCAAAAGTTTAATTGTTGGTGCGTAAAATTACCTAGCGTGCTGATATATAAAGGCAGGAATGGCATAATTTCTGAAAATGCAATCCCTGCCACGAATACGGCAATTGATAAGACGAATAAATTTCTTTTCCAAATAGGTTTCTCAGTCTTCACACAAATCTCTTTTCTAATTTTGAGTAGAATGGTTAAAATTCGTTTTTCTTTCCATTATAATTGAAATTAAGAATAAATTGATTTAAAACTAAGTTTTAGTTAGAGGTTCATTATGAAAAAAGAACAAGAAATCCAAATGTTAAAGGACTTCTCAGATGCCAATTCTACATCTGGTTTTGAAGAAGAATTTGTAAAGATGTTCAGAGATCACGTTAAGGAAACTGCCAACGTTGAAGTTGATGGCATGCTTAATCTTTATGCTTCTAAGAAAGAAAATAAAGGTGATCGTCCAGTTATTCAAATGGATGCCCACTCAGATGCTGTTGGTTTTATTACGCAAGCTGTTCGTCCTAACGGAATGATCAAATTTGTTCCCCTTGGTGGTTGGGTAAAATATAATATTCCAGCTTTAAAAGTTAAAATTAGAAATCGTGATGGTGAATATATTCCCGGTGTTATAGCTACTAAGCCGCCTCACTTTATGACTGCTGCTGAACGCAATAATGTTCCTGAAGTTGCAGACATGTCCATTGATGTTGGTTCACTTAGCCGTGAAGAAACGATTAACGATTTTAAAATTGATACAGGTTGCCCAATTTTTGTCGATGTAAAATGCGAATACAACGAAAAGACAGGTTTGTTCTTCGGTAAAGATTTCGATGATCGTTTCGGTGCCGGCGCTATGGTTGATATTTTAGATAACTTGAAAGGTGAAGAAACTAACTTTGATGTGGTTGCTGCTCTTTCTTCCCAAGAAGAAGTTGGCCTTCGCGGTGCATATGTGACTGCAAGAAAAGTTAAGCCAGATCTTTGTATTGTTCTTGAAAGCTGCCCAGCCGATGATACTTTTGAACCTGAATGGCTTTCACAAACAGGTCTTAAGCGTGGACCAATGCTTCGTGATATGGATACAACTTTTTTACCAAATCCTAAGTTCCAACAATATGCTTGCGATTTAGCAGACAAGAATAACATTCCATATACGCGTTCAGTTAGAACTGGTGGTGGCCAAGATGGTGCGGCAATTTATTATGAAAACGGTGCGCCAACAATCGTTATTGGTATTCCAGTTCGTTATGAACATTCACCATATTGCTTTAGTGCATATAAAGATTTTAAGGCTTCAGTTGACTTAGCCACAGCAATTATTCGCGATATGACTAAGGAAAAACTTGATAGTTTTAAGTTGCTTTAATTCCAAACAATTAATTAAATAATAAGAAAGCGCAAGTCCTTAGTGACTTGCGTTTTTTGTGCATTTTTTAAATAAAGTTAACTAGTTTAGCTTGATATAGAACAAAATACGGACGATATCAAAATGAGCGTGAATTTTTGTTCATATTTTTCTTGATTTTAAACTTGATTTTCTTTATACTCAAGGATGTCGCTTTTAACGGACATTTCTTTGGAGGATAAAATGAAAATTAAGAAGTTACTTGTCGGGATGTTAGCTGTCAGCGTTGCCGCTATAACTGCTGCTTGTTCAAATAATTCAAACAGCGAAGGTACAATGACTAAGAGTGGCTATATGCCAAAAGAATTAAATGTTGAATTTGTTCCATCTGTTCAAGCTAATAAGATGGAAGCTAAAGCTAAGCCACTTGAAGGCTTGCTTAAAAAGCAATTAGGTATTCCAGTTCACGTAACGGTTTCAACTGATTATAACGGTTTAGTAGAAGCTATGGCTTCTAAAAAGGTTGATGTGGCTTTATGCCACCAGATGCTTATGTTTTGGCTCACAAGAAGAAGATTGCTGATGTTTTGCTTCAATCTCAACGTTACGGTTACGCTGAACCAAGCGGTAAGTTAACTAATAAGCTTGTTCATGAATATCGTTCAGGTATTTACGTTAAAAAAGGTTCAGGAATCAAGTCTTGGAAAGATTTGAAGGGTAAGAAGATCGGCGTTATGGATGCTACTTCAAGTGCCGGCTACGTTTTCCCAATTGTTGAACTTCACAAAAAGGGCTTGAACGTTTTGCAAGACTGTAAGGTTGTTCAAGTTAAAGGTGCTGATCAAGCAATCATTTCTGTAGAAAATGGTGATCTTGATGCTGCCTTTACTTATACTGATGCTCGTCCAGTTGCTGCAAAAGATGATCCTAAGATCATGAAGAATATTGTTCCTATTTACTTGACTAAGCCAATTCCAAACGATACGATCTCTGTTCGTCATGATATGAGTCCTAAGTTTAGAAAGAAGCTTTCTAAGGCCTTTAAGGCGGTTGCTAAGTCAAAGAAGGGTAAGAAGATTATCGAAAGTATTTATGAACACTACGGTTATGTAGATGCTAAGGATTCAGATTTCGATATTATTCGTGATTACCAACAAGAATTAAGCAAGATTCAAAAATAATGAATACGTAAAAAGTCATATCTGCGTAAGGTAGATATGACTTTTTTGTTTTAAAATATAGTTTTCGCCTCTTCTACACACGTACATTATTTAATAATATCATAAAAATAGTTGAGAAAATATATTGAAATACAAAAATATATTGCATATACTCTAGTTGTTCACCTGTTAAAAGCGAATTTTCGGAGGAAAAGATGAAGCTTAATAAATTATTGGTCGGTGCATTAGCAATTGGAGCTGCGTTTATGGCTACGGCTTGTTCCAACAAAGCAAATAGTCAAGGAACAACTACAAAGCAAGGTTATACACCAAAAGTTTTAAATGTAGAGTTTGTTCCATCTGTTCAAGCAAATAAGATGGAGGCAAAGGCTAAACCACTTGAAGGATTACTTAAAAAGCAATTAGGTATTCCAGTTCACGTAACGGTTTCAACGGATTATGATGGCTTAGTTGAAGCAATGGATTCAAAGAAGGTTGATGTCGGCTTCATGCCGCCCGATGCTTATGTTTTAGCTCACAAGAAGAAAATTGCTGATGTTTTGCTTCAAGCGGAACGTTATGGCTATAAGGAACCTGAGGGAATTCAAAATCATAAGTTAATGCATGAATATCGTGCCGGAATTTACGTTAAAAAAGGTTCAGGAATCAAGTCTTGGAAGGATTTGAAAGGAAAAAAAGTTGGTGTAATGGATCCAACTTCTAGTTCGGGTTATGTCTTTCCAATCGTTGAACTTAATAAAAAAGGCTTGAATGTTCTGAAAGATTGTAAAATTGTTCAAATTAAAGGCGCTGATCAAGCTATTCTTTCTGTAGAAAACGGCGACCTTGATGCTTGCTTCACCTTCGCGGACGCTCGGCCAATTGCTGCTCAAGATGATCCTAAGGTTATGAAGAATATCGTGCCAATTTACTTTACTAAATGGATTCCAAACGATACGATTTCTGTTCGTCATGATATGAATCCAAAATTTAGAAAGAAACTTTCTAAAGCATTTAAGGCAATTGCTAAGTCTAAGAAAGGCAAACAAATCATTGAAAGCATTTATCAGCACTATGGCTACGTAGATGCTAAAGATTCGGACTTCAATATTATTCGTAATTACCAAAAGGAGTTAAACAATATTCAAAAATAATTAAAATTAATTCAGATTGATCATAAAATACCCTCATAATTAATCTATTTGCACTATTTTCATACATACAAACAGCACGTTTGATAATTTCAAGCGTGCTGTTTTCTTTATTCATTTAGGATTAATAATTTTTTCTAATGACAGTTCCTTATTTTTATAATCGAAAACTAAAACAGAACAATTACTAAAACCTTTTTCTTTTATTTTGAAAGGATTTAAGTTCAATGTAGATAGAAAGTTTAAGATGGCACCAGCGTGAGAGACGATCAATACTTGATCGTCTTTTTCTGTGTTTTCCATAATTGAAAAAATAGCTTTATGCATTCGATCCTGCAGTTGTGTTTCACTTTCACCACCATATTGAACGAAAAAGTCTTTATAAGGTGGTTGCGGATTTAAACGTTCGTCTTGTCCTTCAAAGTTTCCAAAGTAACATTCTTTAAGCTCTTTTTTACGTTGATAAGGCAAATTAGTTACGAGTTCTAAAGTATCACTAGCACGTTCAGCTGTTGAACAATAAGCTTTAGTAAGTTTAATATTATTTTTTTCAAAATAATCATGAATATATTTTGCCTGTGCAATTCCTTTAGGTGTAAGTGGCGAATCACACTAACCTTGAATTTTGTGCCAAACGTTAAAATACGTTTCGCCATGGCGCATTAAATATAATTTAGTCATTTTTGGCCCTTCTATAAATAAAAGATTCAACTTCATTATAGCAATTCTTAATGTATTGTTTGACAATAGTCCACTTATATACTAATATTTTAAAAAGTACACAAGTAGACTAAATTATGGAAGTGAAAATATGGAGATAGGAATTACAGAACAACTTAATATGTCGATGGTTAAAGGTAGCAAACTCTATCAAGAATGGGATAAGCACAATCAGCTTTCTGGATATTTAACCGTGATTTTATATGAATTAATTTTGCGAGGAAAACTAACCCAAAGAGAATTGGTTGATTTAAGCGGAATGCCCAAGCAATCAATAAATAAAGGTATTCGTATTTTGCAGGAAAAAGAATATCTGCAAATGACAGTTGATCAAAAAGATAAGCGAATTAAATTTTGTGAGTTGACAGAATCTGGGAAATTATACGCGCAAAAAAAGATTCAGCCTTTATTTGAACTAGAAAATAAAACTGCCGAAAAAATGGGTATCGAAAAGATGGAGATGCTACTAAATCTTAGCGATGAATGGAATGATACTTTTAGTCATTTTTTGAAAGAACAGAAAGGAAAGGAGAATAAATGAAATCATTTAAGATATTAATGCCGCATTTTAAACGGTATAAGAAAGACGTAATTTTAGCTCTAGTTGCAATTTTTGTTTCCGCATTTTCAAGTTTGTATCAACCTAAACTTTTAGAAAATATTCAAAAAGCAATTATGGCAGATAATCGTGATTCAGTAATCCGAGATGGAATTTGGCTAATTGTATTAGGATTAATTGCAATTGTAGCCGGAATTTTTAATGTATATTTTGCTGCGCGGGTTGCACAAGGCGTGACGAGTGATTTACGTGAGGAAACTTATGCAAAGATTCAAAGTTTCTCATTCGGTAATATTGAAGAATTCTCAGCTGGTTCATTAACTACGCGGTTGATCAATGATATGAACCAAATTATGAACATGATTATGCAGCTTTTTATGCAAATGTTGAGAATGCCAATTTTAATTGTGGGTTCATTTATTTTCTGTATTATCATCATTCCCCGTTATTGGTGGGCAACTGTCTTAATGGTTGCGTTGATTATGGGCTTCGGTGTATTCGTTTTAAAGCGCATGAATGCATTATTTGGTAAATACCAAGTAAAAATGGACGAGATTTCTAATCATGCTCAAGAAACTCTTCAAGGGGTTCGCGTTGTAAAATCCTTTAATCAAGGTCCGCAAGAAGTTAAGAAATTTAACCAGACTTCAGACAAATTAAACGATTATAACATTGTTATTGGCTATTGGTTTTCAGCCGTTATGCCAGCTTTCCAATTAATTGCCTATCTTGTGATTACTTTGGTAGTGTTCTTGATTGGTAAAAATATTGCGGCACATCCTAGTGATGTTACGGTAGTTAGTCCATTTGTTAACTACATTTTGACTCTTCTTTGGACAATTATGATTGCCGGAATGACGATGATGCAATTCTCGAGAGCAAATATTTCTTTAGGACGAATCAAGGAAGTTTTAGATACTAAACCTGCAATTAAATTTAATGAAAATGCATCAACAGAAAAATTAGGTGGCAGTGTTGAATTTGATGATGTTACTTTTACTTATCCGGACGGGGATGCACCTACTTTAAAGGATATTTCTTTTAAGGTTAATGCAGGTGAAATGATTGGAATCGTTGGTGCTACAGGATCAGGAAAATCAACTTTGGCACAGCTTATTGCGCGTCTTTATGATCCCGATAAAGGTGAAGTAAAGATTGGCGGCCACAATTTGAAAAATGTTAATGAAACTGCACTTCGCAAGACTGTCGCATTTGTTTTGCAAAAAGCAATTTTATTCTCAGGTACAGTTGCCAGCAACTTGCGTCAAGGCAATAATCGTGCCAAGCTTCATGAATTGCAAAGAGCCGCTGGGATGGCGCAGGCTTCAGAATTTATTGAACGTTATAACGATTCCTACGATCATGAAGTTGAAGAACGTTCAGCGAACTTTTCTGGTGGACAAAAGCAGCGTCTATCAATTGCGCGAGGCTTAGTGGCAAAATCACCAATTTTGATTTTGGACGATTCTACTTCAGCTCTAGATGCCGAATCAGAAAAGAAGGTTCAAAAAGCTTTGGAACATGAACTTCCAGATACGACTACTTTTATCATTGCGGAAAAAATTGTTTCTGTTAAAAATGCCGATAAAATTTTAGTTTTAGATGATGGTAAGTTAGTTGCCGAAGGTACTCACGAAGAACTTCTTAAAACGTCGCCTATTTATCAAGAAATTTACAATACGCAAAAACCCAGAGAAGTGCGAGGTGAAAATTAATGACAGATACTAAAAAAGCGATTAAATATTTTGCTAAATATTTAAAACCTTATTGGAAAGGCATTACTGTAGTAATTGTTTTGTCGCTTATTTCAAGTGGTGCTGCCGTTATTGCGCCAACTTTTTTAGGACGCTCAGTTACGGCATTGACTACTTATCTTGGCGATTTGAAAAAAGGGTCCGCACATATTGATACTTTCTATAGCGCATTAGGATCAATGTTAGCTTTTTATGTTTTGAGCATGGTGGCAATTTTTATTGCATGGATGGTTATGTCCAAATTTAACGCAGATTCAACTAATGATATGCGTGAAAATCTTTTCTCAAAATTTCAAAGAATGTTTGTACGCTATTTTGATACTCATCAAGATGGTAAGCTGTTAAGTCTATTTACTTCAGATCTGGATAACATTTTCAATGCGATGAACAATGCGATTTTTGAAATTATTTCGCAAGGAATTCGTTTTATCGGAACGATCATTATTATGTTCATGGTGAATGCTCAACTTGCTTTAACGACAATTGCGACCACGCCTTTTATTTTAATTGTCAGTATCATTTTAATGAAAAAAGCTCGCATTTATCTTGATAAACAGCAAGATGAAATTGGCGATTTGAACGGCTATATCACTGAACAAATTAATGGTGAAAAAGTAATTATTACCAATGGTTTGCGTCAAGAGTCTGTCGATGGCTTTAAAATTTACAACAATCGTGTACGTAGTGCTATGTTTAAAGGTCAATTTTACTCAGGTATTTTATTCCCATTAATGAACGGCTTGAATCTTTTGAACTTAGCAATTGTTATTGCCATGGGTGCGTGGATGATTATTTCCGGCCAGGTTACAACTGCAATTGGCTTGGGATTGATCGTTACTTTCGTTGAATATTCACAAACTTACTTTGAACCAATTACGCAAGTGACTTCAATTTACTCCATGATTCAGCTTGCTTTAACAGGGGCAAGAAGATTAGCCGAAGTTGAAGAACAACCAGATGAAAAAGCTGTGCCAAATGGTGAAGAAATTTCTGGATTAAATAAAGGCGTTAAGCTTGAAAACGTGCACTTTGGTTATAATAAAAATAAAGAAATTTTACATGGCGTCAGCGTTGCAGTTGATAAAGGTAAATCAGTTGCGGTTGTGGGGCCAACAGGATCTGGTAAAACAACAATCATGAACCTGATTAATCGCTTCTATGATGTTGATTCAGGAAAAATTACTTTTGATGAAACTGATATTCGTGACATAAAATTGGGTTCTCTTAGAAATAATGTGGGTATTGTTTTGCAAGATTCAGTACTATTTTCAGGAACAATTGCCGATAATATTCGCTACGGTAAGCCTGATGCTACGATGGACGAAGTGATTTCTGCAGCTAAACAAGCTAATATTCATGATTTTATTGAAAGTTTACCTGAAGGTTACGAAACACAAGTTAGCGATAGTGGCTCAGTCTTTTCAACGGGACAAAAACAATTAATTTCAATTGCGCGAACTATTTTGACTAATCCACCATTTTTGATTTTGGATGAAGCAACGTCAAATGTTGATACAGTAACGGAAGAAAAGATTCAAAAGGCAATGGATGCTGTGATTGCTGGTAGAACTAGTTTTGTAATTGCTCACCGTTTGAAGACAATTCTTAATTCAGATAAAATCGTGGTTTTAAAAGATGGCAATGTTATTGAAGAGGGCAATCATCACGAATTGCTTAAGCAAAAAGGCTTTTATTATAAGCTTTATACTGATCAGACTGCGTTTGAGTAAGTATGCTATAATTAAAGCGATTTAAATAAAACATAAGTCACTAGGGGTGCTGAAAAGCTGAGAAATACCCTTTGAACCTGAACAAGACAATGCTTGCGTAAGGGAAGTGCTTTAAAGAAGATAATGATTATTGTGCTCCTTCTGGCTTATTGATTGGCTAGTAAGGAGCTTTTTATGTTTAAAAGATCATCAAAGTGGGATGTTAAAGCAATTATTTTAGTTGCTTTAATTGGAATTATCATGGGCGTAGTTTACACCTATGGCTTCAATAATATTTATAACCTAGCTAAATTAGCGCTTTTGCCAACAGGATATGCGCCCGTAATGGACATGGCTTTTTCAGGACTATGGTTTATGGCAGCGCCACTTGCTATGTATTTTGTGCCGACAAAGGGTTCAGGAACTTTAGGTGAACTTTTAGCTTCTATTGTTGAAATGGTAATTGGCGGTCAATGGGGCGCGTTAACGATTTTAGAAGGACTTATTCAAGGTGCCGCTAATGAAATAGGCTTTTTCCCTAAAAAATCACGCTATGAAAAATTTTCATGGTTTAGTGTTTTAACCGGAGCATTTTTTGCTAGTTTAGGTGCATATATTCCACAATATTTCTTGTATGGTTGGTATAAGTATTCCGTTAATTTACAAGTTGCGATGTTTATTGCGGGAATAATCTCTGCATTAATTTTTGATGGGGTTTTGGTAAAAGTAATTACTAATTTATTTGATAAGATTTTTAAACCTGAAATTGCTTAGTCTACTACTAATGAAATATTAATTTAAGAAAGTAAAAGCTAGAATCGATCGATTCTAGCTTTCATCTTTTATTTGTCTTTATCGATTAAGATTGAACGAAGCTTGGTAGTAAGCATGTCAATTGCTACATTGTTTTCTCCGCCTTCAGGAACAATAATGTCCGCATAACGCTTAGTTGGTTCAATAAATTGATGATACATTGGCTTAACTGTACCCAAATATTGATTGATTACTGAGTCAAGTGAACGACCACGTTCTTTCATGTCACGTTCAAGACGACGAATAAAGCGAATATCATCGTCAGTATCAACATAAACCTTGATATCCATTAGGTTACGAATGTCTTCATTAGATAGAACCAAAATTCCTTCAAGAATGATGATATCAGCTGGTTCAATATGAATGGTTTTTTCGCTTCGAGTGTGGGCAGTAAAATCATAAGTTGGCATTTCAATTGGCTTACGGTGAAGCAATTGACTGATTTGAGCCTCAAGAAGTGGCATATCAAAAGCATCAGGATGATCGTAGTTGATCTTCATTCTTTCTTCCATTGGTACGCCAGTATTGTCTTTGTAGTAAGAATCTTGCGTAATAATTACGATTCGATCTTGATCGGTAATTCCTTCCGCAATTTCATGCGCAATAGTAGTTTTTCCACTGCCAGAACCACCAGCAATTCCAATAACGACAGGTTTATCAAGTGTTGTCATGTTATTCTCCTTCAATTAATCAATAACATATTAACGGTAAAAGCCCATTATGACAACTTATTTTTTAATTTTTTCAAAAATATAATTAGTAGAAATTCGAATATTTTCATTTATAGTTAGATACTTGATTCAGGTAATAACGTACGTTTTTATTAAAAAGTGCCTGAATAGTACTAATACTAGCAAACTATTTATGATTTTACTTTACTGAATGTGTGGAAATTGTAGGATGTGACTTTTTTATTTTATGAAAAAAAGGTAAAATAAAATTATTATGTTTAAAGAAAGGTGATAGCCACATGAAGCCAATTATTGAATTTCAACATGTTGATAAATACTATGGCAAATTTCATGCCTTAAAAGATATAAATTTAACAATTAACGAAGGCGAAGTTGTTTCCATTGTTGGACCATCAGGTTCAGGTAAAAGTACGCTTATTCGTACAATGAATGGACTTGAAGGTATTAATGGAGGAAAGTTAATCGTAAACGGTTATGATTTAGCCGATAAAAAGACTAATATCAATAAAATTCGTAAAGATGTCGGAATGGTTTTCCAACACTTCAACTTATATGAAAATCATACTGTTTTAGGAAATATTGAACTTGCTCCTAGAGTTGTTCTTCATCGTTCTAAGAAGGAAAATGACGAGATTGCTATGGACTTGCTTGAAAAAGTTGGTCTTGAAAACAAGGCGCACATGTTCCCACGCAACTTATCCGGGGGTCAGCAACAACGTGTAGCTATTGCCCGCTCTCTTGCAATGAAACCAAAGGTTATTCTTTTTGACGAACCAACTTCTGCTCTTGACCCAGAAATGATTCAGGATGTTCTTGATGTTATGAAGTTAGTTGCCGAACAAGGAATCACTATGGTAGTTGTTACTCACGAAATGGGCTTTGCTCGTGAAGTTGCCAACCGTTTGATTTTCTTTGACCAAGGACATGTTCTTGAAGACAGAAAACCTGAAGAATTCTTTGATCATCCAAATACTGAACGTGCTAAGGAATTCTTAAGCAAGATTATTACTAAATAATCGAAGTGGAGGGTTTAGATGCGTAAATTATGGAAAAAACTCGTTGTTGTTGCCGTGCTTTTGACAGCAGCAGTAAGTTTATCTGCCTGTGAAAGCTACGGTCAAGAAGAAAAAGCAAAAAATGATGTTTATGACCAAGTTAAATCAAGTAAGACGATTATTTGGGGCGTAAGGAATGATACGCGTTTATTTGGTTTAATGGACATCAAGAAGGACCGTTTAGTAGGGTTTGATATTGATTTAGCTAAGGCTATCACTAAACAAATGTTGGGGAAAGATGCAAAGGCTGAACTTTTCCAAACTTCATCAAAGACTAAGATCCCTGTTTTGAAAAACGGTAATGTTGATGCATTAATGGCAACTGTAACTATTACTCCTGACCGTAAAAAGGAAGTAAGTTTTTCTAAGCCATATTTCAATGCGGGACAGTCTTTGCTTGTACCAGCTAAGAGTAAAGTTAAAAGTATTAAAGATTTGAATAAAAAAGGAATGGTAGTTGTTGCTGTAAAAGGTACAACTGCGGTTGCCAATATTCGTAAGTTTGCACCAAAAGCTCGCGTACTTGAATATGATGACTATGGTCAAGCCTTCACAGCTTTAAAGGCAGGTCAAGGTCAAGCAATGAGTACCGATAATGGTATTTTGGCAGGTATTGCTGCCGAAAATAAGGGTTATCACGTAGTAGGCGGAACCTTTACTCATGAACCTTATGGTGTAGCTGTTGATAAAGGACAAACCAAGATGGTTCATGCAATCAACAAGGCTTTAGATGAACTTGAAAAGAATGGTACATACAATCGTTTAATGCATAAATGGTTTGATGGTATCCCAGGATTTAGTATTAAGGAGGCTGAAAGATAATGTGGTCGTTATTAGTAAATAATTGGCAAACCTTTTTGATCGGCTTCTGGAATACTATTTGGTGTAGTATTTTAGCTTTAGTCTTTAGTTTGATCATTGGCTCAGGTTTTGCCATTTTAGAAACTATGCCAAATAAATTCTGGCGTGGTGTAGCGCGTGTTTATATCGAAATTTTTAGAAATATTCCATTGTTAGTTATCGCAATGATCTTCTACTTGGTTATTCCTCAATTCTGGGTAAAAATGAATGGTTTTACTGCAGGTACAATTGGTTTAACTTTGTATACTTCTGCATTTATTTCTGAAACTGTTCGTTCAGGAATTCAATCTGTCGGTGATGGACAAATGGAAGGTGCACGAAGCAATGGTATGACTTACTGGCAAGCAATGCGCTACGTAATTTTGCCACAAGCTTTTAAGATCGTTATTCCACCACTTGGAAATCAGTTTGTTAACTTGATTAAGAACTCATCAGTTCTTGCCTTTGTTGCTGGTTTTGACTTGATGTATCAAGGTGATGTTATTGCATCAACAACTTTCCAAACAATTCCTACTTATATTATTGTCGGAATTTTCTACTTGATCTTAACTTTGCCACTTTCATACTACATGCAATACCTAGAAAGAAAATAAGGGAGGAATATAAATGGATTTCGCAAATGCATATTCATGGATTAACATTCACTTCCTTCTTCGAGGATTGTGGGTTACAATTTATGTTTCATTAATTTCAATTGCTTTAAGTTTTATTATCGGCTTGGTTTTAGGAACGGTTCGTTATACTAAAATTCCGATTTTATCAAAAGTTGTTGGTTTCGTAGTTGATATTATTCGTAACTTGCCGCTTCTTTTGATTATCTTCTTTACTTACTTCGGTTTGCCGGGAATTGGACTTAGAGTAAACGCAGTCGTAGCTTCAATTATCGCTTTAGTAGTATTTGAATCATGTATGATTGCTGAAATTGTTCGTTCTGGAATTGGCGCCGTTCCAAGCGGTCAAATGGAAGGTGCACGAAGCAACGGTATGACTTACATGCAAGCAATGTTCTACGTTGTCATGCCACAAGCTCTTCTTAAGATGATTCCAACGCTTTTGTCACAGTTTGTATCGTTGGTAAAGGATACTTCACTTGCAACAATCATCATTTTGCCGGAACTTCTTTACAGAGCACAAATCGTTTACAGTCAAGATACTAGATACATGATCCCAATGTACTTGATTATTGCGGTAATGTACTTCATCGTTTGTTTCTGCTTATCAATGGTTGCATCATACTTGCAAAAGAGATTTGATACAAAAACTGATTAAATAATTTTCTTAAAATACTAACTGCATGCTATATTAAGTGTGTAGTTAGTATTTTTTTATGGAATTATTATGGATGCGAATAAACAATTAACCGACTTAGAAAGAGTCGAATTAACTAAAAAATCTTATGAAGAACTAAGTTTGGGAGAAAGAGTCACTGTCGGTGATCATTTTATCGGGATTGTTACTAATTCGGTTTATGAAGAAGATGGTTTGCGCGCGTTTGTGATTACTAATCCCAATGAAGTTACGATTTTGTTTAAAGGATCGTATGGCTTTGTGAAGGGCAATCCTACGACTTGGCGGGATGAATGGTTGAGAACAAATTTGCCTATTTTAGTAGCCTTGCTTGCTGATGAAAAGAAAATTCCGAGTCAATTGAAAACAGCAGCCAAATTGTTAAATACAACGATTCATCAGTTTAAGGGAGCCCGTTTTTATATTTATGGACATTCTCTTGGTTCGATAAATGCTCAATATGCTTTAGCTAATTGTCGTCATCCTAAAATGATCGCTGGCGCATATTTATATGAGGGGACCAATATTTGGATTTTGCTAGATCAGCATCAAAGGGCAAAAATTAGTAAGATGCGGCATAAAATATTCAATTATGTAGATATTTATGATCCTGTAACTTTGGGAATCACAGCAAGTCATCATATGGTTGGACAATTACGCTATATTGATAGCGAGCCCATGCAGCCAATTAAGCAACATATGTGGGGCGGTTATAAATTTGATGAAAATGGCAATTTGAAATTGCGCGATGTTGATGATGCTTTTTTAGAAGAAAGTATGAGTGAGCGGAAACTTTTAACACGCTCAAATGATTTGGCCCGTTCAATTGAAAGGATGGGGCAAAGACCTGAATTTAGCAAATTAGCCGAAGAAAAATTAGATGAATTGCAGAGACGTTTTCCTGATCATAAGGCTTGGAATAAGTTGACGGAAATTTTTAACAAGACTAGTTTTTTGAAAGATAAAGATAGTGAAAAATAACATTTGCTATTGAGCTAATAATTGCGAAAGTGCTTTCTTTGTGTGCTATGATGTTTAAAGAATATGAAAGATATTCCTAGCAAGGAGAAAAAGATGAAATATCCAAAAACAAAAGAAATTTTAAATCAATTAGTTGCTGACTTGACTCAAATGCACATGGTTGTTCACCAACATCATTGGTACATGCGTGGTAACCGTTTCCTAAAGCTTCACCCATATCTTGATGATGTAATGGATGAATTAGCTGATCAACTTGATCAAGTTTCAGAAAGATTGATTACTTTGGATGGTAATCCAGTTTCCACTTTAGGTGAAATTGTTGAAAAGACAAAGATTCCTGATGAAAAAGGTAACTGGGATGAAACCATTGATGAACGCTATGCTAAAATTGTTGATGGTTACCACTATTTAGATAACTTATATGAAAAGGGTATCGAAGTTAGTGATGAAGAAGGAGACTACTCAACTAATGATATGCTTACTGGCTTCCATACAGCTATTGAAAAGCGTATTTGGATGATGTCTGCTGAAATTGGCAAAGCTCCAGAAATTGATCAATAACATTTAATTAAATAGGTTTAAAAAAGCACTTTTGAAAGTGCTTTTTTGTTATAATGAAATCGTTATAACATGCTATTTAGAAGAGGATAAAACATGAAAAAAATCGTTGTTATTGGATCAAGTAATGTTGATACGACTTTACATGTTAAAGATTTTCCCAAGCCTGGCGAAACTATTAATGCGTCAGAAGTAACAATCGCCGGTGGTGGAAAAGGAGCTAACCAAGCTATTGCGGCTGCTAAAAGTGGTGCAGAAACTGACTTTATTTCGCGCGTTGGTGAAGATAGTTTTGGCGAATTTATGATGAAGCAGCTTAAGAGCTATGGTGTTTCTTTAGATTATGTACAAGCAACTGCTGGTGAAGATACTGGCCATGCTTATATTACTTTAAATGATGAGGGACAAAACGATATCATCATTGATCACGGTGCTAACTATAAATTAAATGCGGCAGATATTGATGCAGCAAGCAATTTGCTTGGAAAAGTAGATTGTGTGATTGCACAATTTGAAACACCATTAGATGCTACGATTGAAGCATTTAAATTAGCTAAAAAGCAAGGTGCTATAACTATCTTGAATCCTGCGCCTGCAATTGAAAAAATTCCTAGCGAATTGCTTCAATTAACTGATTTAATTACACCAAATGAAACAGAAAGTGCAGTTATTACTGGCGTTCCAATTAAAAATGAAGATGATATTGCTATCAATGCTAAAAAACTTCATGAATTAGGCGTTAAGAATGTCTTAATTACTTATGGAGACAAGGGTTCATATATTTCAACAGATTCTGTAGAAAAGTTAGTTCCTGCCTTTAAGGTAGAAGCAACTGATACAACTGGAGCTGGCGATACTTTTATCGGCTTTTTAGCAGGAAATTTGGAAAAAGATTTATCAAATATTGAAGAAGCTGCAACAATTGCTAGTCGTGCATCATCAATTGCCGTTCAACGTTTAGGTGCCCAACCTTCAATTCCAACTGCTAAAGAAGTTCAAGATTTGATGGAGAAATAAATATGGATAAAAAAGAACAAGATCAATTAAAAAAAGAAGCTGCAACAAAAGCAGCACAAATGGTAAAGCCTAATTCTGTGTTAGGTGTCGGAACTGGCTCAACAGTTGCCTTTTTTATTGATGCTTTAGGTGAAAGAAAAGAAAAAGAAGGCTTTTCATTAAAGCATATTGTGACAACTTCTAATAGAAGCAAGAAACAACTTGAAAGCTTAGGCTTTAAAGTTGATGAATTGGCTGATATTGATCAAGCTGATTTAACAGTGGATGGTGCCGATCGTGTTGCTGACAACTTGGACGGAATTAAAGGTGGCGGTGGTGCTTTAACTTTAGAAAAGAATGTTGCCATTAATTCCAAGAAGATTATTTGGATTGTAGATGAATCCAAGCTGGTTCATCATTTAAGTGGTTTCCCACTTCCAGTTGAAGTATTGCCAATTTCTTGTGAACAAAACTTTAAGAAGTTTGAACAAGAAGGTTTAAAGCCACAATGGCGTAAAGACGAAAATGGTAAACGCTATGTGACTCACTACGGCAACTATATTATTGATTTAGCGGCTGATCCTGTTCCTGCACCTCATGGCTTGGCTGATTACTTGGATCACACTGTTGGTGTTGTTGAACATGGTTTGTTCCTTGATATGTGTGATGAAGTAATTATTGCGCATAGCGATGGTACAATTGAAGAAAAGATAAAATAATTATTATAAATAGTGAAAGCGAGTGTTATGCACTCGTTTTTATTTTTCCAAAAATAAAAAACAACAAGTTTTGCCAACATTTGGTATCATTAACTTACACGAATGAAAGTTGAAAGGAAGATTTTAATGACCAAAAAGCCATTAATTATTTCTACTGACCCCGGAATTGACGACATTGCGGCAATGACTATTAGTCTTTTTGCCAAGGACTTAGATGTTAAAATGATTGTTCCAACTTGGGGTAACGTAGCACTTGAATATACTTTGCAAAACACGCTTAACTTAGAAAAGTTTTTGCATACAGAAGTACCAGTTGTTTCTGGCGCAAGTCAACCTCTTGTAGCACCTAAAATTAGTGCAGCATCAGTTCATGGAAAAACTGGTGTAGCTGGTTTTGACTTTGAAGAAGCTACCGAAGAATTGATTGTTCCAGGTTTAGCTGCAACTGTGATGTATAACGCTATTATGGATAGTCCAGAAAAGGTAACTTTATTAGGTATTGGACCTTTGACTGATTATGCTTTGCTTTTGAAGCAATATCCAAATGTCGTGGAAAATATTGAAGAATTAGTCATCATGGGTGGAAATATTGGGCGAGGCAATCACAGTCCGCTTGCTGAATATAACATTGCTGGTGATCCTGAAGCTGCACAAGTTGTCTTTCATAGCGGTTTGAAGGTTAAAGTTGCTCCTCTTGAAATTGGCAATAAAGCTCATGTTACGCCTGAACAGATGAAGCAAATTAAAGCTTGCGGTGCAGTTGGCAACATGCTCTATTCTTTATTCTCAAATATTCGTGAGCCTGATGGCGATCCACGTATTAAGATCTTTGATCCAACAGCTGTTGGTCTTATCCTTTGTCCAGAAGTATTTACAATGAAAAAAGCGAATGTCGAAATTGAACTTGCCGGTCGCTACACTTATGGTGCCAGTGTAATTGATTTCATGAGTGATAAGCCAAATGCGGAAATCGCTACGGACGTTGATGTTGATAAATTTGCGCAATGGTTTATTAATAGTATTAAAGTTGCTGATCAAGGAAGAATTTAAATGGCGGATTTTGTTTATCGTAACGTAATGCGAGATATTAAGCAGAATATTTTAAATGGCAATTACGAAGGGATGCGTCTTCCTGATGAACGGAGTTTAGCTGAACATTATGATGTCAGTCGTTCATCGATGAAGAGAGCTTTAGGATTGCTAGCTGATCAAGGGATCGTTTTTAAAAAGCGCGGTAGTGGAACTTTTATCAATCCGCTGTATTTAAAAAATCAAGCCTTATTTCAATATGAGGGTTCTAATTTGGGTTTGACTGATAGTTTCCGGATGCCAGGTAAAAAGCAGACGATTAAGCTTCTTGATTTTCATGTTATTAAAGCTTCTTCAGAAATTGCCCAGGATTTGTTTTTGAAGGAAAATGATTTTGTTTATGAATTCAAACGTTTGCGTTTACTCGATAAGCAGCCATTTTTAATTGAAACGGGTTATTTACCAATTAAAATAATGCCGGAACTTACGCCGGAAATTTTGCAATCGTCTCTTTTTAACTATCTAGAAGATGAGCAAAGCAAGACGGTAACTAAATCATTCTTAAATATTACAGTTGAACCATCTAATGAAGAAGATCAAAAGCAAATGAAGCTTAAGGAAACCGAACCAGTCGGCGTTATGGAGGGGATTTTCTTCTTAGATGATGGAACGCCTTTTGAAATTTCTAATATGCGTGTCCATTATAAATACATGCGATTCAATACTTTCGTAAATTTAAATGGTTAATTTATGTAAAGAAAACACTGATAATCATCGTTAAATAAACGTTGATATATCAGTGTTTTTACTTTCTAAAGAATCATGATTAAATCAAATTAAGACTTATTTCCCAGAGTCTTTATCTTATAATAATACATTTTGACTAATTTCTACTCTTAAATGCAATTCTGGCGGTGTAACGGCTAGCACCAATAGCAATTCTTAATCCCTTAACTTTTGTATTATTTTCAAAAGTGTAGTCATCTCTTTAGAGGAAGTGGTGCTAATAGAGGCTGAATATCTGATTCGCTGCAAATTTTAAATCGTTATATAGATGATCTAGTCCAAGATTTTTAATAGAGAGCAATTGAGAGTGAATTTCTGATTTATCTTTGGTAGATGTATATTGGATTAAAGATGTCATAAAATTAATCCTTATTTGTTCTAATATGAAATTTTCATTGAATTTCATAGTGTAAAAACCGTCTACCAGTTCTTGAGCTTTATCCGGTTGTTTCATTTTTAGTAAAGCAAAAATTGCATTTAAAATTGCTTCTAGTAATAAAGAATGCCAATTTTGTCTGTTAATGTGATTTTCAATAGAAAAATTAATTAATGATTTGCCCAATCTAAATAATAATTGAGGCTTTATTAATAATTGTGTGCATGAAAAGTAAAGAATATTTTCGTAAGTCCAGTTTTCTAGATTGGAAAAATATTCGTTTAATTTTACCTGAAGAGAATTAGGAAAAATATTCTTGTTGGTCAAGTCCTGATAGAAATTACATGCGATTGAAGCTTGAAAAACGTATACCTTTTCTTTAGGAGAATCTTTATAAAGTTCAAGATATCTTTGGGCAAGGTTTCTTAAGGTCGGAAGATCGCTATAGTAATAGGCAATCATTGATTGTTTATATAAGTTTGCTAGTTGTGATGGAGTATTTGAACCGAGAAACTCGTCAGGTTGAATGTGAATTCTGTAAAGAAGGTCAATCACCTTACTAAAAGATAAGTTATCATTACCTTTTTCCCACCGGTCAAGGCTAGATTTACTGGTTATTCCTTGTGCAGCTGTTACTATGTCAATATTGTTTTGTTTTCTTAATTCTCGAAATTTTGGTCCATAAATTGGATCTTTTATATCTTTAGTCATGAAAGAGATTCCTTACTAATGCAAAATAAAAAACAATGGATACAAGCCATAATTACTATCGTTATAGGTGGAGGATTAATCACACACTTTAATCCAGGTAATTTCATGGTGATGTTTAATTACTTAAATCACTAAACATTATTTCATAAATATATTAGATTTTAAGAATTATTCTCATTATTGGGAATAATTCTTTTCCTTTTGCTGGAAAAATATAGATAATTTTACTCCCATATCTGGGAAGAAAGCACAATGAAAGAATAAATGATGATTTAATTAGAGTAAGCTTTGAAGAAATAATTCAAGGCAAATATCTTTATCATAGAAGGGAAGATCATATGAATTTAAAAAAAGCATTAATTGGCTCAGTATTATTGATGTCTACCGGATTAGCTTTTGGCTTTTCTGAAATAAACGCTTATCAAGCTCAAGCAGCAACATCTGAAAATACCATTACTATGCGTTTTGGTGGTGCGTTAGTATATGACAAAAATGGAAAGCCATTAAACGATTATCCTGGAGCAGGAACCTATCTTGAAAAGGCTCACCTTGAGGAAGGTACAACTGTCGATTATTACGGAAAGCCTAAATATATGAATTGGTATCATAGGAATACTAATAAAAAAGCTATTTTCTATAACATTGGTAAAGGCGGATATGTATTGGGCTACAATGTTGCTTCCCTTGATAACAAAGGTACGCTTAGCGTATATAGAAACTCATATATTTATGACAAAAACGGCAAAAGATTGAAGAAGTATCAGGGAAGTAAATCCAATATCTTGATTAGAAAAGGAACAGCTGTTAATTACGTTGGTAAATTAAATGAAATGCCTAATACGGATAAAAATTTGCCGAAGTTTTATTACTTTAATACGGGTAATCAACCTACAGCTGACAAGATGCTTTGGCCAAGTTATCGTACCGTTAAAGGTAAACAATACTACAATATTGGCGATGGCGGTTATATTAAAGCTATTAATATTGGTTATATAAATGGTAAAAAGTTAAAGGCAGCTGAAGCTACAGTTGTAATAGGAAAACCATGGCGTAAAGATACAGGAAAATATTATATCTGGAAGAAAAATAGTGATGGGATGAAACTGACGAAAAAGACGTTTTCATTTGAACCAGGTCAAAAAGTAGTCGTTGATAGAGAATACCAAGTTGGTAGAACTTATTGGCGAGTAAAAGGTACTGAAAACTATATTTTTGGTCCAGATATTAAGACATTTCCATTGCAATATCCACGGTATTAGATTGATCCAAGGAGAAATAAAATACAACAATTTTAGATAGTCTAAGAAACAATCTTCTTTAAGCCCAAATAAAAAGAATAAGAAAAAGACGGTCAAGCAACTCAAATCAAGAGTTGGATTGATCGTCTTTTGGTATCTGAGAATTAGTTTTTCCCCAGATACTTTTTTATGGATTCGTTTTTGATCTAGAAAATAAACTACAATCGTGAGAATTGTTTGGCATCATTTACTGGACCGCTGTAGACATAATTCAGATTGACATACTTAGTTTGATTCGTTAATTCACGCATATATTCTTGTTGCTGACGAGTTAACGGTAAATGATTTATTGCTACTTGGCTTTGAATATACATCACCAACTTGCTAGTGTAAGCTAGTGGATGATCATGTTCATCAAATTTACGCATCACTAAACCAATGGTGTCCCTAATTTGACGATAACGATGAATATTTAACTCATTGTACATATCGGTAAAAAAACTACGATAAAACTTATCTAAAATTTGATAAACTTGTTCTTCTTTTTTTGCTTGTTTATATTGATTATATGCCGGAGAAAACACGGGATTTTAATCTTGTGATGAATTCGGCTTTTTCTTTAGTTTTTTGCTTGTTCCCATTCTTTCTTGAACATATGTTTGATATAATGTTACTAGAAGGGAGGAACAAATGTGCTGAAAGGAATCAAATTAAGGCTCTACCCTAATAAAACCCAGCAAGACCAGCTTGAGCAGATGTTTGGCAATGACCGTTTTGTCTGGAATCAGATGCTGGCTATGATGAACGAGCGCTACCAGAACAATAAGGATTTGCCTTTTTTGGGCAAGTTTAAGCTGAATTACCTGCTTAAGCCGCTTAAGAAAGAATATCCCTTTTTGAAAAATAGCGATTCTTCAAGCCTGCAGGTAGTTAATGAATTTTTAACCCAGTCTTGGAAAAACTTTTTTCAAGATAAAAGCGGCCAAATTGGCAAGCCGCGCTTTCATTCACGCAAGTATTTAAAGAAGTCTTATACTGGCAAGTCGATCATCAAAGTTGCTGGCAAGCGATACCTGAAGATCCCTAAGTTGGGTTATATTAAAACCAGTAAAACAGGGTTTTTGGAAGGTGCTAAAATCAAGCGTTATACGGTTGTGCTTGAATCAACGGGCAAATATTATCTGTCCCTGCAGGCAGAAGTGTCTGAACCCCAAAAGCTTCGCTTAACTGGCAGAGAAATTGGCATCGATGTCGGTATAGCTGATTTAGCAATTCTGTCTAATGGCTTGAAATACCCTAGCTTTGATGGCTCTTATTTTGAAAAGAAAGCCAAAGCATGGCAAAGAAAATATTCCCGCCGCAGACATTTGGCTAAGCTGTTGGCTTTGCAGGATAAAAATAGAAAAGTGCTTTGTCCTAGAAGCGTGGAAAACTTTGTTAATTGGCAAAAAGCCCAAAAACTAAAAGCCAGATATCAAGCTAAAGCAACTAATCAGCGTAGAGACTATTTGCATAAGTTAACGACACATTTGGTTAAGCAGTATGATGTGATTGTCATCGAAGATTTGAAAACCAAGAATCTTCAACACAATCACTGCCTGGCCAAATCAATCGCCAATGCTTCATGGCGGATGTTTAGACAAATGCTGGAATATAAATGCAAGTGGTATGGTAAAAGACTAATTGCGGTAGATCCTAAAAACACTTCAAGAATTTGCTCAGAATGTGGCTATAACAGCGGCGCCAAGCCATTAGAGATTCGTGAATGGACTTGTCCTAAGTGTCAAACTAGGCATGACCGGGATATTAACGCGGCAATTAATATCTTGTATAAAGCAAAGCCAAATGGTCAGGGACTGGCCATGGTAAAGAGCTGAGTTCCGTGAGTTAGGTATTTGAGCAATCAATGTAAGATCCTAAACACTACTTAGTGTTCCCAGAACCCCGGCACTTTAGTGCCGGTGTAGTTCATTTCATCTAAAGAGGAGGCAGAATAGGTAAGGCGTTCGCTTTTTTTTGATTTCTCCACCGAGCATGCTGACGGCTGGAAGCGGATAACGCATCAAAGCTGCCGCATTATCGATTGAATTAGTAACTATTTGCAAATCGATTCCACCAAGCATATTGCATAACTGACATAAAGTTGTAGAGGGACCAATGAAATCAAATTGTCCAGGATGAATGAAACGTTTGGCTACTTTAGCCATTTTTTCTTTAATCGGAGATTGAATTTGATTACGAGATAAAAAGTCTGGCACATCATTTTGATTAATTTCCATTAAGCCCCCATGAATTCTAATTGCTTGTCCGGTCGTGGTTAACCGAAGGACATCGCGACGCGCCGTATCAAAAGAGACTTTAAAGTGGGATGCTAAAAAACGGGTTGATAATTGATGTTTGTCTTTTAGCATCTGTTTAATTTCGATTAATCTTTTTTCTTGTGTCATTTTCTTCCTCCACATCGAATACTATCATGACTAGAAATAAAAATATTTATTTGGTGCGTGTTTAATATTTTTTATTAAGCATATATCCGTATTTACAAAAGCGAATACAGATATGTAGAAATCAAAATACTGATAAATCAGTGATTACTAATAATTGTAGTAAATGAAACGCTTAAATTCATTCATAATAATTGGGTGGTACCAATTAATAAAATAGTTGAACTTTTGTAAAAAATTGGTATTATAGAGTTATAAATAAAACGAGAAAACGTTATCAAAATAAATAAAATTATTTCAAAGGAGATTGTAAATGTCAGTCGATTACAATTCAAAAGAATACTTAAAGAGCGTTGATGCTTACTGGCGTGCAGCTAACTATTTATCAGTTGGTCAGCTTTTCTTAATGAAGAATCCACTTCTTAAGACTCCATTAGTTGCTGAAGATATTAAACCTAAGCCAATTGGACACTGGGGTACAATTGCACCACAAAACTTTATTTATGCTCACTTAAATCGTGTCCTTAAAAAATACAACTTAGATATGTTTTATATTGAAGGCTCAGGTCATGGTGGCCAAGTTATGGTTTCCAATTCATATCTTGATGGTTCATATACTGAACGTTATCCAGAAATCACCCAAGATGAAGAGGGAATGACTAAACTTTTCAAACGTTTTAGTTTTCCAGGCGGAGTTGCTTCTCATGCTGCTCCTGAAACTCCAGGTTCAATTCACGAAGGTGGAGAATTGGGATATGCACTTTCTCACGGTACAGGCGCAATTTTGGATAATCCAGATGTAATTGCTGCTGTTGAAATCGGTGATGGGGAAGCAGAAACTGGTCCTCTTGCAGCAAGCTGGTTTAGTGACAAATTTATTAATCCAATTAAAGACGGTGCCGTTCTTCCAATTTTACAAATCAATGGTTTTAAGATTTCTAACCCAACTATTGTTTCTAGAATGAGCGATGAAGAATTAACCGAATACTTCCACGGTATGGGTTGGGATCCTTATTTTGTTTCTGTCTTTAAGGGCGGACGCTTTGATGGTGAAAAAGATCCAATGCAAATTCATGAAGAAATGGCTAAGACCATGGACGAAGTTATTGAAAAGATCAAGGCTATTCAAAAGCACGCACGTGAAAACAACGATGCAACTTTGCCACATTGGCCAATGATTATTTTCCAATGTCCAAAAGGTTGGACAGGCCCAAAGAAGGATTTAGATGGTAACCCAGTTGAGAACTCCTTCCGTGCCCATCAAATTCCAATTCCTGTATCTCAAAGTGATATGACTCACAAGGATATGCTCGTTGATTGGCTCGAAAGTTACAAGCCGGAAGAATTGTTCAATGAAGATGGTTCACCTAAGGAAATTGTGACTGAAAACACTGCTGAAGGCGACCATAGAATGGCTATGAATCCAGTTACTAATGGAGGCAAGAATCCTAAGCGTTTAAACTTGCCAGATTATCGCAAGTACGCTTTGAAGTTTAAGCCAGGTCAAATGGAAGCTGAAGATATGGTGGAATGGGCTAAGTATTTGAATGAAGTGGCTAAGTTAAATCCTGACACATTCCGTGGTTTTGGTCCTGATGAATCTAAGTCAAATCGTTTATTCAGCTTGCTTGACGATCAAAAACGTCAATGGGAATTGGAAGTTCATGAACCAAATGATGAAAATATGGCTCCAAGTGGTCGTGTTATTGATTCACAATTGTCAGAACACCAAGATGAAGGTTTCCTTGAAGGATATGTTTTGACTGGTCGTCATGGTTTCTTTGCAACTTATGAAGCATTTGGTCGCGTTGTAGATTCAATGCTTACTCAACATATGAAATGGCTTAGAAAAGCTAAGGAACAATATTGGCGTCATGATTACCCAGCTCTTAACTTTGTTGCAACGTCTACTGTATTCCAACAAGATCACAATGGGTACACTCACCAAGATCCAGGTATCTTGACTCATTTATATGAAAAGAATCGCCCAGATCTTATTCATGAATACTTACCTTCAGACACTAATACTTTGCTTGCCGTATCTAATAAGGCATTCCAAGATCGTGAATGTATTAATGTGTTGGTAACTTCAAAGCAGTCTCGTCCACAATGGTTCTCAATTGAAGAAGCTGAAAAACTTGTTGATAAAGGTTTAGGCTATATTGATTGGGCTTCAACTGATAAGGGCGCAAAACCAGATGTTGTTTTTGCTTCAACAGAAACAGAACCAACTTTGGAAACTTTAGCGGCTATTGATATTTTGCATAAGAAGTTCCCAGAGCTTAAGATTCGTTACATTAACGTTGTTGATGTTATGAAGTTGATTAACACTGATGATAATCCAAATGCAATTTCACAAAAAGAATTTGATCGTCTCTTCCCAACAGATGTGCCAATTATTTTTGCATGGCATGGTTACAAGAGTATGATGGAATCCATTTGGTTCGGTCGTAAACGTTATAATGTTCATATTCACTGTTATGAAGAAAATGGTGATATTACTACTCCATTTGATATGCGTGTATTGAACCATCTTGATCGTTTCGATTTGGCTAAAGATGCTGTTGAAAGTATCCCAAGTTTGGCTGGTAAGCATGCAGACTTTATAGATGAAATGGATAAATTGCTTGCTAAGCACCACCAATACATCCGTGATAATGGTAAGGATATTCCTGAAGTTACGGAATGGAAATGGGAAGGCCTTAAGTAATAAATAAAATGTAAAAT